>SKKK01000452.1 GCA_007121535.1 Planctomycetaceae bacterium
GGCGTCGCTACGGGCCTGAGCGCCACGGATGCCCTCCTGAATTTGCAGGCGACTGGTCCGTTGTACTTCGGATCCCAAGTCGCGACCACGGCGGTTTCCGCATCCGGCGAGGCGGCCGCGTTGGACGGGCCGATCGAGGTGCTGGTGGATCTGAGCCACGTTCCCGCCGAGACGATCGCTACGTTGTACTTCGATCTGCTCGGCTTCGGTGCGGCAAACAGCACGGTCGTCGTGGACAACGTGCGGCTGATCGGTTCGTCGGTCGAGCCGCTGTCGCTGGAGTTCCAGTTGCATCCCGATTTCGACTCGGGCGTCATCGGTGATGACCTGACCAACGTCAGTCCCGTGTCGCTCGCGGGGATCACGGTTCCCTTCCAACAGGTCGTGCTCGATCTGAACGGTGATGGCTTCGCCGACGGCAGTACGTTGGCCGGGACCGACGGCACGTTTCTGTTTCCCGCCGTGAACCTGGTGGAAGGCGACAATCGAATCCGTATGCGGGTTGCTCGCGGGGACGACACGGTGATCGCCGAACGCACGATTGTCCTCGACATGCAGGCGCCGCTGGGTTCGTTGGTGTTCCCCGCCGCATCCGGCGTGGTTTCCGAGGATCCGGGCTACGTGGACATCCAATGGACCGATCCAGGAGCCGCCGGACTGGACTTCGCGACTTTCGGTATCGACAACATCACGATCACGGGAGTCACGGTCAACCGCGTCACCGAATTGGGCAACGGGCTGGTGCGGTACCACTATGACGACGACGGAGATACCCTGCCGGACGGTCGCATCGAGGTGCGATTGGTGGCCGGGGCCGTCGCCGACCTGGCGGCGAACACGAACGACGAAAGCGTCGTCGCGTTCGTGAAGGGGATACCGATCGTCACCTCGCTCTCCGCCGAGCCCAACCCGGTCACCCGGCCGGGAGCGATCCTGTTGACGGCCGAGGGCGTCGAAAGCCCGGAGGGTCAAGCGGTCCACGTCCGGTTCTTCCACGACGGCCTGTACCTGGGCAGCGACCTGGACGGCTCGGACGGTTGGACTTGGTCGGTCGTTACGGCAGGCTGGAATCTGGGCGAGCACACCTTCACCGTCCGCGCCGTCGCGGACGACGGGACCGTCAGCAATCCGGCCTCTGTCACGGTCACGGTTCTGAACGCGGTCCCGGTGATCGGTGGCCTGACCGTGACGCCCGACGTGGTGACGGTCCCCGACCAGATCACGCTGAGCGCCGAGGAGGTCAGCGACCCGGACGGCATGGTGACGCGCGTGGAATTCTTCCGCGAGGACACGCTGCTGGGCGCGGACGAGGACGGCAGCGATGGCTGGAGCTTGACGCTCGCCACAAGCGACTGGGCGCCGGGCGAATACACGCTGTTGGCACGCGCCCGCGATGACGACGGCGCCTGGAGCGATTGGGCCTCGACCTTACTGCGTGTCGACGAACACTCGATCGACAACGCGCCGCCGAGCGGCTTGGTGCTGAACCTTTCGGCTGCCACGATCGACGAGCACGGCACGACGGCGCTCAGCGGCCAGTTTGAAGATCCCGATGCGCTGGACACGCACACCGTCACCGTCGACTGGGGCGACGGCAGCCCGGTGACCATTTTGGACCTGGCGTTAGGCGCACGCAGCTTCCAAACGCCTGAGCATCGGTATCTAAACAATCGTCTGGAGGACGCGCCCTATACGATCACCGTGACCGTCACGGACAGCGACGGTGGCAGTGTCGAAGGGAACACGATGGTGACGGTCCTCAATGTGCCGCCGAGCGATCTGACGCTCGATTTGTCGGCGACGACGATCGATGAACACGGCACCACGACGCTCAGCGCTTCGTTCGTCGATCCGGGCACGCTGGACACGCATACCGTCACCGTGGACTGGGGCGACGCCAGCCCGGTGACCGTGTTGGACCTGGCGTTGGGCGCGCGCAGCTTCCAGACGCCCGAGCATCGGTATCTGAACAATCGTCCGGACGACGCGCCGTATACGATCACCGTGACCGTCACGGACAGCGATGGCGACAGTGCCGTCGGGACGACGATGGTGACGGTCAAGAATGTCCCGCCCAGCGATCTCGAACTCAGTTTATCGGCCACGGAGATCGATGATTTTGGCCGCGCCTGGCTCAGCGCTTCGTTCATCGATCCGGGCACGCTGGATACGCATACGGTCACCATCGACTGGGGCGATGGCGGGCCGGTGAAAGTCCTGGAGTTGCCGCCCGGCGTCACCAGCTTCTCGGACGTACTCCACACGTTTGCCATCGAACAGCCACTAGGTCAGTCCTTTACGATCCGGGTCACGGTGGAGGACGAAGCGGATTCGACCACGGCCACGATCGGTACCGTCTGGCCACCGTTCGATTTCGGATCGGCTCCCGATTCCTATGGCAGCTCGCTGGCCGACAACGGTGCGCGGCACCGGCACGGGTCCGATCTGCTGCTGGGAAACGAGTGGGGTGAGGACGATGGAGTGGTGTTCGAATCGATTCTACGGCAAGGCCAGGTGGCTTTCGTACGCGTGACCGCCTCGCAAGACGGCTTGCTGGACGCTTTTGTCGACTTCAATGCCGATGGCGATTTCGCCGATGACGGCGAGAAGATTTTCGACAGCGTGGAATTGACGGCGGGCGAGAATCTTCTGAGTTTCCTTGTGCCGGCCGATGCCGTTTCGGGACCGACCTATGCCCGCTTCCGGATCAGTTCGACGGGTGGCCTCGGTTTCGACGGACCGGCCGCCGATGGGGAAGTCGAGGATTATCGCGTCACCATCGGGCTGTGGCAGTTTTGCACTCCGTTCGACGAAGGCCGTTACCAGTGCAACGTCTACAACGCCACCCCGGGTGGCGTGGTCACCTTCGCACACGGAACGCAACTGGGCTCATTGCCGTTGCCTCAGTTCGGGGTGACCCTGGGCATCACCGACCCCACGTACTTCGGCCAGGGCGTGGTCGGCCCGACCGGCCGTGCCACCAGCATGCTGAAGGTCCCGTCGTCGCTGCTGGGCCAGATGTTCTACGTCCAGGCTTTCGAGCAGGCACCGAATCCGCAGGAGACGTCGGTCGGCATCCTAGACGATTCGGCGCCCACCGTCACGATTGTCCGGGCTGCCGGTCAAGCAAAGCGAAGCTTCCATGATTCGATCCGTTTCCGCGTCGAATTCAGCAAACCTGTCAACGGCTTTACGGCTGAAGACCTGGTGATCGGCGGAACAGCCTCGGGGGATCTGGTCGCCACTCTGAACGGCAGCGGATCTGTTTACGATGTGACGGTCCACGGCATGAACGGCACGGGAACCGTTCACCTGAGCCTGCCCAATGGCGTCGCGCATGACACGGCGGGGAACCTGAATTGGGCCAGTCACGATCAGGAAGGATGGGCAATCTACCTGGCCAATCCGTGGCAGAACTATCCGCTGGTGTACGACGTTGCCGACGACGGCCACGTCACACCGCTCGACGCGTTGACGGTCATCAATTGGCTGAACGACATCGGTTTCGGGCCTCTGCCCATCGACCCGCTGACGCCGCCTCGATACCTTGATGTCGACGGCAATGGCATGGCCACCCCGATGGATGCGTTGCTGGTAATCAATTATCTCAATCGCCAAGCCCACGGGATAGGCGAAGGCGAACACGTCACGTACTCGCCCGATCCAAACACCTTCTTCGTACCAACCGTCGATCTCGTCAGCCCGCCGCTACCGGCTGAATTCGCCGACTCGGCAGCGTTTGCACCATCTGTCGAGCCCCGCAACGAATTCGGCCAGATGCTCTCGCCCATCGATGATGCGGTCTTCCGAGAAGTGCCCGACGTTTGGAACCGGGCCGACCGTTTCCTGGACGACGACACCCCGGAGGAGACGGATGACGACGCCTTGAAGTCGTCCTTTCCCGATTTGGACGAAATCCTGCCAGATCTGGCAGCCGACGTGCTGCGGCATTGGCGTTGAACGGGACAAGCGCGGCGCCGCCAACGGCCGTCGATCAGTGGTTCGGCCACGGCGAGCACCCTTTACCCCCTCGGCTTGAAAGGCAGCCGGGGTGTTGTCCAATGAGGTCATAAGACGGTAGTGCGTTGTCTAGGCGAAAAGTGCGGATTGTGAGCGGCACGGCGCTAGCCGCCGGTTCTGGACGCCAACGGCGGCTAGCGCCGTGCCGCTCACTCATCGAAACCCCAATCGCCTGGACAACGCACTAGGAGGTCGAAGGCGCTCTTGATCGAGCTGCGTAAGTTCGCCAACAATAAGAAGTCGTAGCGGAGCATCCGCCCAAACGGCTCTTGTCCGTCATCTTCGAGACCGTCTTCGTCGCGGCTGGGGCAAGCCGTCGCCCGATTTCCGGACGGTGGTCGAGGCTTGCCGCGGCAAGCTGTTTGTCAATTTCGACCATGCTTTCGGCCCCGGCCTCTGGCGGTTCCTCGACGAACACTTCCCCAACCCGTGCCGCTACGAACGAGCCCAGCAGACGCCAAGCTACCCAAGAGCCTAACGCGGCCTCGCTTCGCTCAGCCGCAACCAAAAAGGACACTGTGAATGGAACGATTTGGTTGACTGCGATGGATTTCCAGCCAACTCTGACTGGTGAGTCGAGTTTTGGGCGGAAAA
>SKKK01000436.1 GCA_007121535.1 Planctomycetaceae bacterium
ATAACGCATCGAGCATTGTTGGCAGGGTGCGTGCGCCGTTATAGGAGGAAAAAATGACTGTGATCATAGGAAGAATTCACGCCTCAAGATGGTCAATAATGACTTGTCGCATCCGAGTGGCGATGTTAGACCAACGGAATTGATCTGCAAAAGTCCGTATATCGTCTGAGTTAAATTGATCACAGTTTTCCCAGAAATGTCTAATGCCATCAGCGATGTCTTCTGGACTGGCTCCATCTATGATAATTCCCGTTCGTCCATTTTCAACCGCATCTGTTGCCCCCCCCATCCGTGACATCAGAGAAGGGACACCTCGGGCGGCAGCTTCGGCATATACTATTCCAAAACTCTCTACATCATGTCCGCTTGCAACTGAAGGAAGTACGAAAAGTTCAGATTCATCCAGTAGTTTAGGGATTTCACTATTGGGTATATTACCCAGAAAACAACTGCAATGATCTATACCATAAGATCTAGCTAATCCTTCTAGTTCTTCTCGACGGTTGCCGTCCCCGGCAATTTGCCAATTTATCGAAATTTCTTTTTCAAGAGTTGCTATAGCACGGATAATATTATCTACATTTTTTTTCGGGGCTGATGTGGCGAGTCGAGCAATAGTAAGTAGCCGCAAAGTTTTATTACTAGATGACTGTGAATTAACATTAGATTGAGAGATTTTTTTAAAAAAATGGTCATTCACACCAGGATTGCTAACGGTAATAGGTCGTTTAAGTTTTGGGAATTTTTTAAGTAAGGTTTTGTGTGTGAAATGACTGTTCACAAAAACAGCCCGAGATTTTGATAATCCATTAAATAATCGCTGGGAGTTTAATTTATTTGCAATCAGTGGGGTAAAGCGCCATAAATAGGGGGTTCTGTTGATTCGCTTGAAAATTATGTCATCTAGCCAAGCTAGCTTAATCCAAGGATTAAGAAAATCATTACCATGACAGTATGCGAAAACTGGGGTTGATAAGTGGTTTGCTAGCACTGAATAACCTGCATTTAGTGTGAGCCACAGATCAACAGATTCAGACCTTAATGACTTAACATCAGCATAGACAGTACCTTCTAAGACTGGTTTGATCGGAAAGTTGCATAGTTTTACTGCTTCAGCATTGCGAACATGTGTAAACACACAAATCTCATCAGTTTCTGCAAGCGTATTGGCAAGCCCAAACGCATGTTGTTCCATACCGCCGACCATGGGAGGAAATTCAGTGGCGATAATACCCATGCGTAAACGACGTTCCTGTTTATGGGACTCAGGTTCAGAGGCTAAGTCGTTCATATTTTATATCCTGTTAGTGATGAGTATGTGTCGAGTTCTTCTTCTGTTCCATGTTGAAAGTAAAAAAAATTGTTTTTAAAATCAATTGGTCGTGTACGACCAAATCCAACAGGTAGTAAATCGTAGTTTGCAAAACGACGAATAATCTGTCGCCGTCTGCGTATATCTAGGCGTACAAGTATTGTGGATAGATGAGTTAAGACCCAACTTGTTGCTATCGCAAATTTATCTTCTGGACATAGATCAGAATCCGTATTTTGCATTGATACTAACCGAGATACGAAATCATTTATTCCACTATGGTGTATGATGAAAAAAGATTGTTGTAGTATCTGTGGCGTGCCAATTCCTGAGCCAAACATATAAGGGGTACGCATTTTTTTAATACAATGCTCAATAATCCCTTTGCCTTTGAGAAGAACATCTTGCTCAACATAAACGTAATATTCTGCATCAACAACTTGGGCATACTGTAATCCTAGAATTACAGATCGCATCCAACCAGACCATTTGCCGATATGCTTGGTTGAATGACCTGCATTGAACGGTAAGCTAATAAATTCTATCCGATTATCATCAGTATTGAGATCCGGTTTTACTGGTGAATTTGAATCAACTATAAGTATTTTTTGGGGGGATGTATTTTGGCATAAGGATTGATACCAAATCTTATGAAAATCATGCCCTCGAATAAAATCAGAACCCAAAAACTTTCTTTCTTTTTGTACTGATCGTAAATCTTGAGCAGTACACCACCATCCTGTGCCTACAATATAGTTTGAACTATTGTTAGTATTCATGATTATGCTATTCGATAAAATTCAGTATAGACCTAGTAGAAGAGTGTAGCTTAGAAGCTGCATCAAAACTCCAGAGCATCGGATTTGACCGTGTCATGCCAATCGCCGTACCAAAATTACGATCATGCTGATCTGGATCATCGCCTCGCTGTTGCGGGTCAAAACTTCGCAATCCTTGCTCAGATGCCGATAAAACTAGCTGAAGGTGCGTTCAACCACCCAGCGCTTGGGCATCACCTGCACGTACCACGGCATCACCCCATACCCGCGCTTGGCCCCGATGCCCTGCCTGTGTACCGCTCTTGCGATTCTTAACACGCTACGAGCCTGTGGGCGAGGTTGGTGAAAGTCTAGTGCATTTATGCCGACAGGTTATAAAGCATTGGCATCTGTTCCGCAAGGGGGTAGGTGAACGGTTACTGCTTAGAAGGGCCTTCCTTTTGGACTTGACAAGCCCCTTGGAAGAATGGATGATGTGATAAATTTTCATTTATATTCTTAAGTATTAAGTCAATGTCGCAGTACTGGAATTTGCATGACTTCAAGATCATGTCGTCGATGCGATTGCCATCACCGTGAACAAAGGTGTTTTAAATTCCCAAAACGTGTTAACAAGAACAAGAGGGCGATTCGTAGCAGCACACTGTTTAGAGCAATTGACAATTCAAATCGAACATCCAAGAAAACACTAATGGAAGAAAACACTGATGGCATTTTCAGATTTAGCGAGACGCTTATATTATCGAGCCTACCGGTATTATTCTCGACCCCGACTTCAGCGCATATCATTAGACAAATTGCTGTTGGGTGGGGACTGTGGAATTCACGGTAGCAAATACGCGAGGCTTATTGGTGACGTAAAAAGAACTTCAACTCCAATTCACCAATGGCCACATTCAACATTCCTTAAATTGTACCGTGAGCAAGGAGAGAGTCTGTTCGCGCCAGAGGCATTGCGAGAGACAGCTTATTTTCAAAATGCGTTGAACGCAATCGAGTATGTTGGCAACTATTTCTCGGCGCGCTCGGAAGGAGACATCTGTACGATAGGTCGAGCGTTTATTGACCGTTATAACGGTTCCCAAGGGAATGGGCAGGTGCAGTACGGACTCAATGGGCACAGTGCGCCGGGTGTGCCGGTGCGCGTGGTACGAGTTTGGAAGTCCGATTACTACATGACAATTGATGGCCATCACCGACTAGCGATCGCCTATGCTAAAGGGGAGTCAGAAATAGAAGTCGCGGTTGAGCGGCCTGCCCAGATGACAGCCGGGCAAGAACTGCTACAGGAAGTTCTTTGGCAAGGCGGTCGCTCAGAGTTGTATCAGCCCGTCAACCTACCTGAATGCGCATCGTGGCCCCTAGTTCGGAAGTGCAGCGATCGATATGAAATGATGCAAAATGGATTGCGAGAACTCGGTATCGGGTCGAAAAGCGCGTATCTCGACATCGGCGCAAGTTATGGCTGGTTTGTACGTGAAGCCACCAGCGACGGTTATTTGGCAACAGGAGTTGAGCGTGATCCTTTCGCAATCAATGTAGGAATACATTTGTATGGACTAGAACCAGATAAATTGATTCGAGCCGATTGTAGTCGCTTCCTTGCAACAACCCAAGACCAATGGGATTTCACTTCCTGCTTCAGTGTTCTGCATCACTTTGCACTCGGGAAAGGTGGAGTTTCAGCGGAAGAGTTTCTTTCATTAATTGATCGCGTAACAAAACGTGTATTGTTCTTTGATACTGGACAGGCTCATGAAAAATGGTTTCGCGAAACGCTTCCACAATGGACTCCAGATTATATTGAGTCTTGGCTAAGGCGTTATTCTACATTCAAGCATATTAAACGTTTAGGCGTGGATACGGACAACGAAGGAGGCTTCCAAGAGAATTATGGCCGCACGCTATTCATGGCTTGGCGCTAGACATCTGAATCCGTACTCGCAATGGTTAAAACAATGACAGCCGTTACCGTCGCTATTTGTATGTGCCACGTCCCGCTCCGGTATTTTAATCGTAAATAGATTCCAGCTCGCGCAGGATTGATCGGCGACGAATATAGTTGCGGCTGTTTTCCAGTGCGTAGCGCTCAACTAGATCGACAGGACGCTCAAGAAGTTGCGCCAAATCCTGCTCAAGGCCAAGGTAGCGCTGCAGCGGCGAGGCCGTGCCGTTGTCATTCTCAAATTCGACCAAGAAGTCCGCATCGCTGCGGTTAGGATCGAAATCCGTTCCGCGGGCGGCAGAGCCGAACAGATCCAGACGCCGCACACCATAGCGACGGCAGATTGCCGCGATCTCCGGTGTCTTTTGGGTGATGGTCGGGTGCATGGATTTTGTGTGTGTCAGTCAGTCATTGCAAATGAAGTTGCTAAGCCATCTTTCCTCGCGACGAGCAATGGGGAACTGCCTGCAGGGAAGATCAATCCGTCCATGGATTCATGATCCGAGCGCCGGTCGGCTCGAAGTCAGCAACGTTCCGGGTCACGATTGTTAAATACATCAGTATAGATCAGC
>SKKK01000418.1 GCA_007121535.1 Planctomycetaceae bacterium
CCGAGCATTTGCACATTGCGACGGACAACGCCGAGCAGTTACTGGAGAAGATCCATCACGCCGGCGCTTCGTTCCTGGGCAACTTCACTCCCGTTTCCTTGGGCGATTATGTCGCCGGTCCGTCGCACGTGCTGCCCACGGGCGGAACCGCACGCTGGGCCTCGGGGCTATCGGCCAACGATTTCCTGCGAGCCCACAGCGTTATCGCCTACACCGCCGAAGCCTTGCGTCACGATGCTCCCGATGTCCAACGCCTGGCCGACATCGAAGGCTTGACCGCCCACCGCTCCAGCGTCGATATCAGGTTGGAATGAGGCACCCGGTACGTTTGTTTTTCCTGCGTATGCGAGGGATTTCCGATGTTCGGTCACCAACACCATCCATTGCTCCAAGAAAACATCGCTGTGCCCGCATGGTGCATGTTGCTCTTGTTCGTTGCCGGCTTCTTCTCCGGCGGTTGTTATCCAACGGTGCCGATCGGGGACAGAACGCATCCGACCGATGCGGCGGCCGATCCATCGAGCGGCCTGCCTTGGGCGACAACCGATGGCGAGGTCCTGCCGGCGGTTGCAGTGACCGACGCGGATGGACGCTTGGTCGAGCCCGTGATCCAATTGGGCCACCACGCTCCGCTGCAGACGTTTCAATTCAGCCCGGACGGCCGATGGCTGCTGACCTCAGCCAGGGACTCGCAGGTCATCCAGTGGGACGCGGAGACGGGAGATCTGGTGCGTTCCTTTTCGCCATTGAGTACGGAGCATCTCGAAATGACCCCCGATGGCCGGTGGTTGCTGCTGATGCTGCGCCAGGAGCAGTTGAGCGCCCTCGATCGTCCGATGGATTCCGGGCAAGCGTCGGCCATCCCCAGCTTGATTTCGTTGGACACGGGGCGCGTACTGCATCCGGTGCGCGAGTTGCCGGACGGCGCGTCGGTTCGTTCCGCGACGCTGACAACCGATGGCCGTTACCTGCTGCTGACGGACACAACGGCTGGCTTCCGGCCCCGGCATCGCTGGCTGTGGGATGTCCGGGACGAGCGGTTCGTTTGGTCGCAGGACGTGGCTGCTTCGTCGGATGCGTCGGATAAGCCATTTCACTTCGAGCGCTCAGTCCGCCCAGACGGGCAGATCCTCGTCACCCAGTCATTGACGGCTCGATCCAACGCGCATTCGCCGAGCGACCTCTTCTACGCTCCGGACGGTTTGCGGGCCTTCGTGCGACTCGAAGAAGAAATAAGTTCGTGGTTCACGCAACTTTGGGATATGACATCGGGCGAGTTGCTGGCGACGTGGTACGGCGAACCCAGGCCGTTTCACTTCAGCCCGGACGGAAAACAATTTCTGTGTGGGATCGGCAGCAAAATCCCCCAAATCCGCGAGACGGCTACCGGCCAGGTTGTTCTGGAGTTCGGGGCTCACCCGGAGATCATCACGGCGCTGGCCTACTCGCCGGACGGGGACACTGTCATGAGTGGCTCGAAGGACGGATCCCTGCAATTGTGGCACGTGGCCAGCGGCCGATTGCTGCGCGGTGGGGTTTTGAGGAAAGGTTCGGTGGGGTCGATCGCGTACAGCCCGGATGCCCGCCGGGCGCTCGTCGCGACCGGCGGCAACGGTGCGTTTCTGTTCGACCTTCGATCCGGCAAGCTGATCCGCCGCGTCGGAGAACCACGGACGGCGAATTCCTGGGAGCGGCACGCCAGCGCTGCGTTCTCTCCCGACGGCCGGCGGATCTTGACTCGATGGCAGGGCGTTACGTGGGACGCTTTCAAGGCCAGTCTATGGGATGCTGAAACGGGAAACTTGCTGCGGGATCTTTGCGAGATTCCAGTGGCCCGCGGACGCCGGGACTTGAACCCGGTCACGATCAGTCCCGACGGCCGCTGGGGGATCTCCGCCGCGGGTTATCTCCACGAATCCGGCCTGGAACTGTTGCTCTGGGACCTCGAGACCAGTCAGATTGTTCACCGCTTCGACCAGCACCTGGCCGGGCGGGTCTGGCAGTTTTGGGACCACGAGCGCGACTGGCCGGTCACTTCCGCTGGGGTCCGACTTCAAGGATGGCGAGACGGTCCTTCCGCTTCCTCCGATATCCGCATCGCCTTTCCCAAAGAAGTCCGCGAGGTCTTGCCTTCGATCGAAGGGTTGCCGGACGAGACGAAGCGTTGGCTCGAGAGCTTCATCCTTCCCACACCGGGACGCTGGCCGCTGGTGCTGGAGCCCGGGGCCAGCGGCGTGATGAGCCCCTGCGGGCGACGTGGCGCCGCGCGAGCCTCCCGATGGGCCGGACCGCTGACGATTCACGATCTTGACCCCTACGCACCCTTGCACGAGGTGGGGCCATCGCGCCCCCGCTGCGCCGCATTCTCGCCGGATGGAGCGAGGCTTCTGATCGACCCGATAACCATGCCTGCCGGAAGACACCAATCGGGGGTCGAACTTTGGGAAGTCGATTCCGGCGAGCCTGCATGGCAAACAAATCTAGAAAGACTGGAAGTCGTGGATATCAGGTTCTCTCCCGGGGGCCGCTACGTCGCCCTGATGTCGCGTTTCCAGCGGAGAGCGGTCGTGCTGGATGCGCTGGACGGAAAGATAAAGATCGAAGCGGACGGTCTTGCGGTATTCTGCCCGAAGGACAAGCGAGTCGCGTTCCTGGGAAACTCTCACATGCTCTGGGACATCGAATCGGCAACCATGATCCAGGATTTTGGACGCCACTCGCCCATTAACCGTCTGGTCTTCAGTCCCAACGGCCGGTCGCTCTGGCTGCGCATCCGCGGTAGAACCGGGCTTTACTGCGCCGCCACCGGCGAACTGCTGCACGAGACGGGCGAGCCCATGACGAACCGATCCGGCGATTGGAACTTCGGGCTCGACGGCGCACGTTTTGTAACCTGGTCTTTCGGCTCGCCGCGCCAACCGGCCGCACTGTGGGATTTCGAAAACGCCCGCAAGGTGACGGATCTGCTCGACGCCGAAGGCCAATCGATCTCCCGCAGCCAGTTCACGCCGGACGGTCGCAAGCTGGTCGCCGCGGTTGCCACCGAGGTGAACGTTGCCAAGGCGACCGCCCAGAACACATCGGCAGGGCTTACCCAACGAGTCTATCAGAGCGGGTTGATCGTCTGGGACGCCGAGACTGGCGCGATCATCTCGAACCAGGTGGCCGACGTAGACTGGACCAGCAGCCGGCCGGGCAGCATCGAATTCACCCCGGACGGTCGCCACCTGCTGACGATCCATGCCCAAGAAGTCATCCTGTGGGACATCGGCTCGGGACGCCCGTTGCACGTTTTCCGCGAGCCCGGGGCATCAACGTTGAGGGTTAGCCTCTCGCCTGATGGACGACTGCTGCTGACGACCGTCCCCGGCAGCCGGGCAACGTTGTGGGAGCTGGCCACCGGTGAAAAGTTGCGCGAGTTCGAAGCGATGCCGGTCATTGCCAATGGTCGATCGCCCTCGGTCTGGACCGTATCGTGCGAGTTCAGTCGGGACGGGCAGCGGATCATCAGCCGATCCCATTACAACCGCGGGATTCACCAAATGTCCGTGGAAACGGGCCAACTGATCGGCGGATTCTATCTGCTGGGAAACGGCGACCAAGCGGTTGCTTACACACCGGACGGTGGGATTGCGGCCACGTCGCCCGGATTGGTCCGGTACCGCGAGCCCGGAACCAATCGACTGCTGCCCGAAGACGACTAGCCGCCGTTGGCGTCCAGAACCGGCGGCTAGTCTCGCCTCGCTACCGGTGCTTCGAGCGGCTATGCGAAACGTGGACCGCCTTGGGCCAGACCCACCGCGCGTGGCAACTGGCCGCCGAAACCTCCGGGGACGACGGTACGTTCCCGCAAGTCTTGTCGCAGGTCTTCGGCGCCCGTAGCGGCGATGCTCGTTTGCTGTGGAACCTGCTGCGACAGGTCACCCGGAAGACTCGACCGACCAGACGAGCAAGCGGCTGTACGCCTTGATGAACCCGACACTCGACCAGCGCGAAGAGGATGTCTCGCAGACGTTTCAAATCGCCACCGCCCGGTTCGGTTCACTCGACGCACGAAACGCCGATGCCACGCGAGCCGCTGTCGTGCGCGTCTGCTTGGCCCGAGACCTGTTGGACGTTGCGGAATCGGTGCTGGAAGATGCCGACAGCGGTCATCCGGAGATCCTTGCGTTGTCAGCCGATATCAGTGAACGCCTCCAGCGGCGGGACGAGGCGGCAGATCGGTACCATCAGCTCTGGCAGACGCTGATGGGCGAGCATCTGACCGTTCCGGACCCCGGCGCAGCGGCCAAGTGGTTCGAGTTTTCGCTGTTGGGCGACCTGCGGACCAACTACCACCTTGTCTCGCTGTCCGCGTGCATCGACGTCCCGGCGCTGATCGACCGATTGCGAGCCAGATCGGAGAAAGCGGACGTGGATCCTTACGACGACTGAACGTTCACGGCCCGTTGGCTTGAACCGAGGCTCGGCTGTAAAGACGAACGTTGTGTCGTCGCGGTGCAATCTCAACCCGGGCGGAGACTAGCGGAAGACTTGCGGATATGGTGGTGTCGCGCTCATGGTTTCCGGCGCACCAAAGGCCATAATCCGGGCTGGTATCACCCAGTCGAGGAACACTTTTTTGTCATCGAGTTTCGGCCGGGGCTCCTCTGGAGCGAGCATTGGGGCGGAGCTGTCATGTGTTGGATCAGTGTCCGCGATCAGATTCAGCGCCCTCTTGGGCCGCGTCAGCCCGTGGTCTGGCGTCCGATCGTCTCGCTGGTCAGCGACGACGACCGGGAGACGATGCGGCAGTGGTACAACGAAGCGGTAGCGAAAACCACCGTCCCGGACGAAAGCGACGATTCTGTAACGCGTGTCGGACGGGAACTTGCCGCAGCTCTGAAGATCCCGCTGGTCGAACCCTCGCCGGCGGATCACGACTTCCTGTTGCGATTCTTTACGGCGGACGAGTTGCGCCGTTGGGCCGAGTTCGTCCTCGAGCGGCTTCCGGGTTGGTTACGGACGTTGACGGCCGACTGGTTTGCGTCTCCTCATCCGACGTACCTGCGTGCCATGAAACTGCACCAACCTTTTTGGGACGCGATCCGGGCGGACCCGGATTCCGACGCCCCCAGGCTGGCCTATGCCGATTGGCTCGAACAACTCGGTGATCCCTGGGCAGAGGTCGTTCGCATTCAATGTCGTTATGCGGGCGACGACTTCCCCGACAACCTGCCTTGGGAGACCAGGCTACAGTTTGAAGAACTGCTGCAGGTACACCGGCACCGTTGGGACCAGGGGGCGAATGACCTGGGCGTGAACGTCTGGTTTTGCCGCGGGATGGTGGAGGGTGTCTCTTGCACGGCAGCCGAGTTCGTCGAAGTCGGGAAACGTGTCCTCGAAGCCTTTCCTCTTATCCACATGGTGGACATCTACGGAATCGGGGGCCGCGGCGCAAAGCTTGCGGCCAGCGGCGAGTTGTCCGCGGCACGGTCGCTGACGCTCAAAGGACTGACCGGTGACGACGCGGAGCGGATGATCCGCTCGCCGCATCTGACACGAGTCGAAGAGCTGTGCGTCGCCCTGCCGCGTCCGATCGACTTGGCCTGGCTCTTGGACATGCCCGTTGCGCGCCGGCTCCGAGTGCTCGACCTGTCCGGATCGAAACTCACTGCGGACGTGATCGAATTGTTCGGCCAGACGGATGCGGTCTCCGGACTGGAGAAACTGGTTCTCGATTCGACGGGGATGGATGACGAGATGGCGCGGCGGTTGAGCAAGGTGACCACCTTCCGCAATCTGAAGCGGTTGTCCGTCTGCGGCAATCGCAGTCTGGGATCGGCGGGAATGTGGTCCATTCTCCAATCCGAATTCGCGCCAAGGCTCGAAACTTTGGACCTCGCCTATGAGCGGCTTGATGCCTCCCTTATCAAGTGGCTGCTCGAATCGATAAAGGGGCCGCGGCAAGCCGAAAGCCGAACTGAAATGACGGAAGGTAGCTGAAACGCTTCCGCCTGCATCGCGGCACTAAGCTTCAGCCTTGACACCGGACTCAACTTTCGTCGTCAGCAATACACCAGATGAGCCATGCCGATGGCGTCGCCGATCCTTACGCTGTCAGCGGGATGGGGGCGGCGACGAATTGTTGGTAGCAGGATCGGGCGGCGTCGGTGTCGGCTTGCCGGGGCAACAGAAGCGCGCGCAGGCGGCCGCGGCGGATGACGCCTTTTTCCAGCGGTGCCTCGAACATCGTGAATCGCGAGGTGAATTCGGATGCGTCGGGCGATGTGCGAACGATCTCCACGTCGATGAAATCGCTGGGGTGAACCAACTCGAGATAACTGCACGACGCCTCGTACGGTCGGGTCAGCAAGATCCCGGGCGGGTTCAGCTTCACAGGCGACTGGATGTCCGAAGCGGCGACTTCGATGGCCTCGACCGGTGCGTGCCCTCCGGATTCGATGTGGAACACGCGGCTGTCGTTCAGACGGCTTTCGACGAGCATGCGGGGATCGCTGTCCAGCAATTCGGTTTGTACCGAAAGGATCAATTCAACGCCGCCCAGCACCGTGGGCGAATCCAGGTCGGTCAGGGCACGCCAATAGACTTGCCAAGTGAACTCGGGTACCTTGCTCATTCGATAATCGACCACAAGGTCCGGGCCTCGCCGATGGACGCTTTCGCACTTGGGGTCCCCGACTTCGTCGCTCGATTTCGAATGGATTCGCAGCAGGTTTCCGCCCCGCCACGCGGTGCCGTTCGCTTGGTTCAAGACGGCGCCCGATTGTGGAGCATGAATGTCGATCTCGATCGCGAACGTTGGACTTTTCAAAACGGCCTTATTCTCATCAAGGTGCCACATCGATAGGCTTTTCCCATAATAATAAAAAAAACCCCGCCGAACGCATGGGCTGCGAATCGGCGGGGCCGGAACAGAGAAGAGGCACCTATTAGATTAACAGCTTATTCCCATTTGTCTACAGCACGGACGAAAAAAATGCGAAAGAAGTTAGATTTTTCTCACAAATCGGACAGCCATCCGCCTGTGTGAGGTTTTAGTCACCACCAGTACGAAGGGTTATCAAGTGCTTCAGGAGTATGTGAACACAGCCGAAAGTGCCGCGCGAGCGGGTGGCGAGATTCTCATGACCATGCAAAACGCCGTCGAAGCTCGCTCGAAAGGACGAAACGATTTGGTGACCGAGGCGGATTTGGCCTCGCAGCAGGCCATTCGAGACATTCTTTTGGGCCGGTATCCCGATCATGGCTTCGTGGGGGAAGAATCGGAGGGGGCGATCGCCGAGCTGAATCGATCTTTGGGCGACCCGGATCGTCGAGATTCCTTCCGTTGGATCGTCGACCCGTTGGACGGCACGACGAACTACATTCACGGGATGCCCCACTATTGTGTGTCAATCGGGCTCGAACAGTCCGGCGAATTATTGGTCGGTGTGGTCTTCGACCCGGTTTCCGGCGAGTGCTTCCGGGCCGTTCGAGGCGGCGGGGCGGAACTGGATGGCAAGCCGTTGGCGGTGAGCGGGTGCCGGCAGGTGAACGAAGCGCTGGTCGCCTTCGGCTTTGCTCCCGATGTCCGGCCCGGGGCGCCGGAAGTCGCTCAGTTTCTCGCGATCATGCACGCCTGTCGATCGATTCGGCGGATGGGCTCGGCTGCCTTGAACTTGTGCTATATTGCAGCAGGGCGAATGGATGCGTACGTGGCCGGTTGTGCCAAGGCGTGGGACGTCGCGGCCGGGGCGTTGATCGTGCGGGAAGCCGGGGGGTATATCACCGGGATCGACGGGGGGGGCTTCGACCTTCGTTTTCCCCACTTTATTTGCGCCGCAACTCCCCTGTTGCATGGTCATTTGTTGGCCATTTTGGCACAAGTGGAATAAACTGGATAGAACGTCCCGTACGGTCATGTGCTTTCCGGTATCGTTGCCGATTCCATTGGAGAAAACGGCGGAGTCCGTTAGACTAGAGGAAAGGTGTCATCGGGAATGTTCTTGTGATCCGCAATGGATTGCAGTGATTCTTCTTATCGAGTCTGATCGTGCAGTTTTGCGTACGAGCCATCGCGGTCGTTGCTATGGGAGCGTGTCTATCGCTGGCGCCGGAGCTGCGCGCGCAAGGCTCGCCACCAAGCGAACCCAATGACAGCGTTCGTTCGGAAAGGACCGAGGATAGCAAAACGAGGGTTCGCGAAGTCCAGCCGACGATTCATTATATCAAGGATGAAAACGGCGAATTGCTTCCGGTGTTGAATCTGAGCCTGCCCGAATTGCAACGCCTGATGCAACGGGAATCGAAGACCAACGATGGAAGCGTGCAGGTCCCCGAGTACACTTTGCAATCGCTGCAGATTCGAGGAACGTTCGAAGGTTCGCGAGTTCACTTTACCGTGGAAGCGACGATTCGATTGTTGACCGATTCCTGGGTGCGAGTCCCGTTGCGACTGGATAACGCCGTTTGGCGGGACACGCCTTCTTACGAAGGCCAGGCCGAGGTGGTGGTCTTGTCGGAGGGGGCCGGCCAAGGGTACGTCTGTTGGCTTCGTGGCGACGAAGGCCAGTTCTGTACCGTATCCCTCGAATTGATGGCCCCAGTCCAGCAAGTCGGGACCGAGTATCGCCTGGACTTGCAATTGCCTCGAGCCACTTCGTCGACTTTCGACTTACAGGTTCCCATTCGCGGCGCCACGGCGATGGTGTCCAACGGGTTGTTGGAAGTGCTGGAGGCGGGCGACGAGGCGTCGCGACTGCTGGTTTCGGGTGTCGGGGGTGATTTCCGCCTGACTTGGCGGCAGGGTGCTCCTCGACCGGCGACACTCGAGCCCCTGTTAGAGGCGAATGTCGAACAGGTGGTCAAGGTGGACGGGGTACGACAAGTGACTGCGGATCTGCGGTTACGAGTCAGCAGTTTGAGGGGCGAGTTCGATTCATTCACCGTCCGATTGCCGCCCGGAGCACGGCTGTTCCCTCGGCAATTCATCCAGAGCGGTCTGCGCTTGGTCGAACAATCGGAGGCCGACTCGGGAGCCCGCCGCATCCAGGTTCGGCTGGACCGAGCGACGTCGGCGACGGTCGAGGTGCAAATGCTGATCGAATACGTCGCGACCAGCGACGGTCCGAGCACGGAGTATGATCTGGGAGGCTTCGAAGTCGAAGATGCGTTCCGGCAATCGGGTACGATCGATTTCGCCGTCAAGAGCGGGCTGCGATTGAACTGGAAGCCGGTTGCCGGAATCCAGCGTACGTTTGTACCGGAATCACTTCGCCAAAAGCTTTCGGCTCGTTTCGAGATGACTCGGCGATCCTACGGCCTGCTGCTGCAAGTCGCTTCGAAAGAAACCCAGATCAGCGTCGAACCGGATTACGAAATCTACGTCGACCAGCGGACCGTCCGGCTGGAGGCCACGTTCAAGTATCGCATCCGCGGCGCCAGCCCTTACGGTTTGAACGTTCAGATTCCCGGTTGGCAGGTGACACAGGTCGGTCCCGAGACGTTGATCGACTTGGAAACGTTGGAGCTGCAAGAAACCGATCCTTTATTCCTTCCTTTGACGACGGCCATGACCGATAGCGGCGAGTTGGTCTTGCACATCAAGGCTCAGCAACCCATCCCCGACGATGCCAAGCAGATTTCGCTGAAACTGCCTCGCCCGGAGGCCCGGACTTTGGTGCCGGCGTCGGTGGCGGTCATTTCCGCAGAGAATATCGAGCTGACCGTATCCGAACAGGATTCGCAGGGTTTGGAACGCGACCCATTTCCCCCGGCGACCGAAGGTCCGCTAGAACAGCAGCGGCGTCGGATGCACTTCCGCGAGCGGAGCGATGCCGTCGCCAGCGTTTTGCATGCGGCGATCGAAGTGCATCCTCGATCGGTATCGGTCAACGGCGAGGCGGATGTCAGGCTGGATGCCCGAGCGGTCCGCGTTCAGCAGCGTTTTCAATACCGGGTCTCCTACGAACCGTTGCGGCGTCTGCAATTCACGATGCCCCGTGCGTTGTTCGATGGGGGCGACGTCCAATTTCTTTACCGGCAGCAGGCGCTACCAACAATCCAATGGCACATGGTCGATCCGCAAGAAGAGTCGCCTGCGGAAGACCTGCAATGGGTGCGGGTCGAGGTCGATCCGCTAGGGGAACTGTTGGGCTCGCACGAAATCGTCGTCCAACACGATCAGCCCTGGTCGCTGCGGGGCAACGACCGTGACGTGCCGCTGGTGGTCCCCTTGGTCCAACCGTGGCTGGACGATGGAACGGTCAGCACGGGAAACACGGCCCGGGTCCAAGGCAACGCCGGACTGACGATCCGGGTCGACGATTCCGCGTGGACGCCGTTGGACGACTCGAATGGCCGATCGGATTCCGATTGGTCGTTGGCTGCCGAGGGAATGCCCTTGCAATTGGCGCTGCGGGTCAACCGTCGCGATCTGCGGCGTCAATCCACGACGATCATCTCTCGCGCCTGGCTCGAAACTCGGTGGGATACGGTCAAACGCCGCGACCGGGCCGTATTTCGGGTCGCCACCAATCAAGACAGCCTGGCGATCGAGTTGCCCGGGGATGCGGATCTGCTGCGCGTGGGGCTGGACGGCGCCGACGTGACGCACCTGGTGCTGCGGGACGAGCAACAGATCCGCACCATTCAGGTGACTCCGGGCCAGGAACACGTGCTCGAAATATGGTACTCCATGCCCGCGACGACCCGTTGGCCCGGCGCGTTGGACCTGGACGTGCCCCGCGTGCTGCAAGCCAAGTCGCATCATCGGGTTTATTGGACCTTGATGATGCCACCGGACGTGCATCTGCTGACGCCGCCGGTCGGCATGACCCCCGAGCTGACATGGACTTGGCGAGGGCTGTTTTGGAGCCGGGTATCCCGTCTTCAGCCCGAGGATCTGGAACAATGGATGGGCGCGACGGCGCAGTCCGACGACTTTCCTCAGACGGTCAATCACTATTTGCTCAGCTCGTTCGGGACGCTGGATGGCCATCGCTTCTCGATCGCTTCACGCGGCACGGTGCTGATGACGATGTCGGGAACGGCCTTGCTGGCAGGATTGGCTTTGATCTACGTCCGCCGGCTGCGACATCCCGCCCTGCTGTTCGGGATCGGGTTGACGCTGTTCACGTTGATTTTGGGTTACCCCGATCTGTCTGCGGCACTGGCCCAAGCGGCCGTGCTGGGGGTGCTGCTGAGCCTGATCGCCTGCGGGTTGAAGTGGATCATGGATCGTCGTTTGGCCGGTGGTTCGCTGATCCGGGGAGTCGCTTACGCCAGTCCGGATTCCCAGACCATTCGGGCTTCGTCGCTGCGATCGGAGAACCGCGGAGCGTCGGCGTCCACGATCCCGGTGACCATGGTGCCCGGGGAGTCGCAGGCATGACCGGCGCAAGGCTTGGTGCCGTTGTTTTTGCTGCTGCCGCGCGGCGTGCGGGGCTGGCTTGTTTGGCGTGGACGGTTGTCTGCGGTGTCGCCTGCTTGACCCTTGGGGCAGAACATCCGTCGAATGCCGGAGCGTCGAAGCCGCTTGAGTTTCGTCGAGTGTACGTGGTGGATGAAGCGATCTCCAAACTCGCCTTGGACGGCTGGTATCTGCCGGTGCGTCGCGAAGAATTCGAGTCTCTGATCCGGTCAGCAGCGATGGGAGGCGATCCGTCCGACGGGGTGCTGCTGAACCGAATCGTCCGGGCGACCTACACGGCGCGGCTGACCGGCACCCAGCGATTGGAGGGCGAGGCGCAATTGCGGATCGCTCATCGCGGCGGGCGGGAATCGGCGCTGGTGCTGGAACCATGCAACCTGGTGATCAACCAAGCCCAGTGGCAGCCCGACGACACCGAGGTGCCCGATGGTCCATGGCAGGAACCAACGTTTCAACCTCGGATCGGGTTCGATGAGGATGGCCAGTTCACGATCCTGCTGGCGGAATCCGGAACGCTTGATTTGGCGTGGTCGCTGCGCAGCTTGCCCGATTCGACCGATTCTCCCTCGTTCCTACTCCAGGTGCCCGAGAGCCCGTTGACCCGGATTGCGTTGGACCTGCCCGGCGACTTGCAGCCGTTGACCAACCACGGGTTCGTAACGTTGGATGAAGCGGCCAGCGAAGACCAGTCGTGGAACCGCTGGATCTTGGACGTGGGCAGCCAGTCCCGGGTGTACCTGCGATTGGTTCCCTACCCGGCGGAAGAACGGCCGACTCGGCAGTGGCTGGTCCGCCAGCAGACGATCTGCCGCTTCTCGCCCCAGGATGTCGAAGTGGAAGCGGAAGTGCATCTGGATGTCGTCGACCACCCGTTGAGCCAATTGACGATCTTCGTCGATTCGGCGCTGCACGTGGTCGATATCTCGTTGGCCGGGCAATCGATCCGCTGGACGGAACTGCGATCCGGCGAAGAGCGTGAGCTGCTGGTCGAAATGCCCGAACCGTTGCTCGGTTTGGATCATCGAATCCGTCTGCATGCTCTGGCGCCCATCGAATTGGATCGTGAGTGGTCGTTGCCGATGGTGCGCGTCCAGCAGGGTCTTTGGTCCCATGCGAGCGTACGCTTGGACGTGCCGGACTCGTTGGTGCTGCAGAAACTGGACGCTCAGGGGGCTCACCAGGTCAGCCCGTCGGCGAATCAGACCGCTGGGGAATCGGCCAGCGGGGAATCGGTGATGCTGCAATGTTTTGACCCGCAAGCCCGCATCGCGGTCACGCTGGGGCTTCCGGACGATCCGATTCAGGTCCGTCACGGTACCAGCGTGTTGCTGGGACGCGGGCGCACGTCGCTGGTCCATTCGGCGCGTTTCATCAACGAGGGGCCTCCTTGTTTCGAGCTGACGTTGGCGACGCCACTGAGATGGAACATCGATCAGATCGAATCGAGCCCCAGCGATGTTCTCGAACAATGGTCCTTCGTCGGTCGGAGCGGGAATTCCCGGTTGATCCGGATCCGTCTACGTGAACCACTGGCCTCGGACCGCCCGCTGTCGCTGAGGATCACGGCGCACAGCGACGGATTGCGAGACGGCGCCCGACTGACGGGCGGCGCGCTGCGCTTGGGGCACTTCCTGGATACGCGGACGATCGACAGCCTGTTCGCACTCAACGCCGAATCGCCCTGGCGGATCCGGTTGGACGGCGACGCTCAACTGCAACGCGTGACCGCGAACCAACTGGAATCCGACCGGCAGAAGCTGGTCAACGTTTCATCGGGAACCATCCTGTTCGAAGACAGTCCCGCGATGGAGGAGATGGCGGTCGACCTTCGTAGCGAACCACCCGACTATGCCGTGCGGATCGACATGCAATGCGAAGTCGGCCAGCGTAGTTTGGAATCGGTGTATCGCATCCGCGTCCAGCCCCAAGCGTCGCCCATCGACCGCCTGCAGATCCATTTTTCCGGACCGCCCGATCAACGGCTGCGTTGGACTCAGCCGGACGGTTCGTCGCCGATCAGTGCGCGGCGTTTGCCGGCGGACCCGATCCGGGACGCGGGCGGTGAATTCTGGCAGGTGGTGCTTCCCGAACCGGTAGCCGATCCCTTCGAAATCCGCGTGGCACAAAGGGTCGATTTCGAAGGACAGACGCCACTGCCGTTGGCAGCGATTCCCGGTGCGACCGGCCAGATGGGTACGGTGACAGTCCGCTCGGCGCCGGCGCTGCCTCTGGAGTTCGAGGTGCAGAATGTCCGCAGCATCCCGGCCGAACCGTTGCCCGCCGGACGTTCCAGTTCCACGCGGGCCGTGTTCCGCTACGACCCGTCCCAGGATTGTCGCATCGCGATCCGGCATGCCGCCCAGGCCGAGCCCCAGGCTTTGGCGTGGGCTTGGTCTTGCGACCTGGTGACTCGCCACTATCGGGACGGCAAGACGCTGCATCTGGCCGAATACCAGATCGAAGCCATGGGGGCGAGCCAGGTGACCTTCACCGCACCCCAGCCGGTCGAATGGCTTTCGGCGAGGATCGATGGTCGCGATGTGCCGTTGGACCTGTCCGAAGCCCCGACCGACCGTTTGACCGTGCCCCTTGTTCGCGGTGCCAGGTTTTCTTCGCTTCAGATCCGCTACGTGACTCAAGACCGGCCACTGCATTCATTCGGCACCATTGCTGCGGTCTGGTTGGCCTGCGATCAACCCGTCTTTCGGCGAAGTTGGGTCGCATGGCTGCCGCCCGGATTCACGTGCTTGAACGAGCGAATTCAACCGCCGGCGGATCGCTGGCCGCACCGTCTGATGGGCGCTTTGCTGCGATCCTCGAACACTCGGCCCTTTGTGCCTTGGGCGATGGACGGCTGGGCCGCCTTGATGCGACCTTCGAGCGATCCGGCCTGGTCGACCGAGCGGCAGAAGGGCAGCCGCTGGCTGGAGACGCTGTGGCTGCATTACCAACGGTTACGGGAGGAGACCAGCGAACAATCCGACCTGACTTGGGGCGAACTGCTGCGAAGCTGGGAAACGGATGACGAGGATGCGAATCAGAAGCCGACGGAAGTCTGGATCGACCAATTGGCGTGGGGCGCCGAAGGACTCTCGGCTCATTCACCGGTCCAACCCCCAACACCGACGCGGAACCGATCCGCAGCCACCGGGTCGTTGGCGAAAGAAGGAGCCCGATTGCTGACCGCCGACCATCTGGCGATGCTGATCGATGGAGACCGGTTGCTGTTGACGACGACGCGAAGGCTGTTCGATCGCAAGCACGTGACCAATCTGCCGGGATTGCCGCACGTATTCGCTTTGCCACCCGACGACGCCGAGGCATTGCTGAGTCAACGACCCGATCAAGTCCGCTGGATTCCTTTGAGCACTTGGATCGAGCAACCGCCGCTGCCCCAGACCGGCTGGCGGCACGTCGGGCTTCCTTCGCTGTATCAGTCCGGCGAGATTGCCGGTAGTAGCGGGTGGACGGCGGAGCGGATTCCCGCCAGCGCTCTGATCGGTGAGTCGCTTGGTTTGCAGCATCGATCGCATCGGAGAGTGTATCAACCGCTGGTCATCCAATCCCTCGGTTTCGCATCGCTGTTGGCAGCCCTGGGGTTGACCATCTGGATGGTTCGGCGCCGCCTGCCGCTGGCGTGGCCCGTGGTTGGTATGGCCGGCCTGGCGGCGCTGCTGGCTCCTGCCCTTTGGACCCCCGTCTTCCAGTGTCTTTTTGTGGGAGCGCTGCTCGGCAGCCTGCTGGCCCTGGGGCGAGCGGCTCGCCCCGAGCCGTTTGTCCCGATCCGCCAGCAGGAGCCGACGACGACCAGTCTGCTGATCCGCTCGCTGGTCTGGTGGGCTATGTTGATCGTACTGGCCAGCCAGACGATCGCTACATCCGGCAACGAGATCGACGCAAGCTCCACGACCAACGCGGGCACGGTGTACCCGGTGCTCAGCCCGATCGACGCCGATGGCGATCCGCAAGGCGAGTACGTGTATGTCCCCGCCGACTTCTATGAAGGCTTGCTGCGCGAAGCCTCGCCTTCGGCCGCCGACGCGCGATCCTGGATGATCTACGATGC
>SKKK01000652.1 GCA_007121535.1 Planctomycetaceae bacterium
AGAGCCAACCGGCAGTCAGCCACCATTTGGCTCTGCTGCGGATCGCGGGTTTGATCGATCGCCGGCGGGACGGCAAGCACAATTATTATCGGTTGCTGCCAAACCGGTTCGCCGAGTTTATCGGCATGATGTTTTCGGTGTTACCTTCCCGGGATCGACAGATTCGAATCGACGATCTCGTGCTGCCAGTGACTCAAGCCTAAGACCCGGCAAAGAACCAGCCGCTCAGAAAGCAATTGTCACCCAAGCCTCAACGTGGCATTCAGGAGGACGATCGATGAACGCAACCCAATCCGGACGCCGATCCTTGTCCATCGCTCGGGGGCAGCACGCGGCGGCGTTTGCAGCCACCTTGCCATCGCTCACAGACGATTTCGGGACGGCAATGGCCCAGAACCCCGTGAGCCGTCTGGCTCAGGATTTGCTGAGCTGAACGATGGCGACCAACCTATGCTCCGATATGCTGATCGCCGGAGCACCGATCGCATCGGACATTCCATCCGCGATCTGGGTTTCCCGGATGCTTTGGGGGTGGCTGGCCTTGGTGGCCGTCGTGGGTCTGATCTTGTTGCTACGGCGCGGATTCGCGGGATGGGCGGGGATCGTGGCCAGTCTGATCCAGGCGGCGGGTACCCTGGGGATGATCCTGCTGATGCGCATCACGCTCAGCCAGGATGTCGTCCTGGCAACGCTCACGATTTCCGTATTGGCCATCATCGCCAACGTCTTGGTCTGCGAAGCGGTGCTGGGGAACCGACCCCTGGTACCCGTCGATCGACCTGACAGCCGTGTGCGAAGGCTGCTGGCTTTCGGTTCGGTTACGTTGATTTTCGGTGGCGTATGCTGTTCGGTGGCCATCGCGTACCTGGTGGGTGGCCTGATCCGCAACGTGGCCGCTGCCATCTGGCTCAGCAGTCTCGCCGCCCTGCTGACCACCTCGATTTTCCTGGTCGTTCTGCTAATCATCATCATCTTCCGACGCCGTCGCGTTGGTCGCTTCCTGAAGAAGTCGACAGGCTACAGCGACCCTCTTGCCAGGAAAAGCGGTATCGGCTAAACAAACGAGTATGGTCTGACTTCCGAGGCACGGGAAAGTGGCTCGCAGGCGTTGCCGATCGCTCGACTCGATGCGGCTTGTCCGTGCCCCGGCTTTGCCATCCGTGCTACTTTTGGCTCGCGGCCGCCGGCCGCGTCAGGAGAATCGTCTGATGTTCAGAATGATCCTTTTTTTCACGGCGTTGACCCTCTGGCAGGTTCCGCTGGTGGTCGGGGCCGCACCAAGCGACGACGACAGCGGTGGCCGAACGCCCGATGTGGTTTATGTGGGTACACCCAGCGACGTGGTCACCAGGATGCTGGAGTTGGCCGAGGTCACTCGGGATGACGTGTTGTACGATCTGGGTTGTGGCGATGGACGGATCGTGGTGAGGGCGGCCAAGTTGTTTGGCTGCCGAGCGATCGGTTACGACATCAATCCGGTCCGCGTGCGCGAATCGCTGGAGAATATCCAGCGAAACAACGTTCAGGATCTGGTGACCGTCGAGCGGCGTGACGTGTTTACCGTCGACCTGACTCCGGCAACGGTGGTCACGCTGTACTTGCTTCCGGAGATGAATGCTCGGCTGATCCCGCAATTACAGGAACTCAAGCCCGGCTCGCGCATCGTGGCGCACGACTATGGCATCCGAGGCGTCACGCCGGAGAAGACGATCACAATGGACTCGAAAGTCGACGGGGTGCCCCACTATCTTTACCTGTACACCGCGCCGCTGCAAGTCAGAAAGAAACCAACCGTCGATGACGACGACCCGTAAAGGCCGGCAAGATTGTTGAAATCGAAAAGGCGGGTGCGAAACATCGTCCCGCACTCGACGGCGTGTCGGCAATCATGCCGAACGCTCCGAAATTCGGGCCTGCTCCCGTTTGGTTTGTTTACTTTTGAGGCCAAGGATCCGATCTCATGCGATTCCATGCTGTTATGTTGCTGGTCTGCTGCGTTGGATTATTCTCCGAGCCACAGAGCCGCCAGGCTGTTGCGGACAGTGAGTGGTTGCATCAATCCCGAGAGCCCTTGATCGATCGGCGTGGCAACGTCGCCTTCGAAGGGCGGCGGATCAAGTTGGCTTCGGACACTTATCCGCGAGCTGCGGCGCGATTGGTCGAAGGACCCGAGATCCGGCGCGATGACGGCGGGGTGTGGATCCGTTTTGCGCTGGACAAACCGGATGATGTGCTGGTCCGGGTGATCGATGCCGATGGCCGCGTCGTGCGGAATCTCGGGTGCGGCGTCCTGGGGCCGGATGCTCCGGCGCCGTTCCAGAAGAATTCGCTCCGGCAGGAGATCCTTTGGGACGGAAAGGACGATCGGGGTCAAGCTGCGCCTGCCGGGTGCCGCGTGCAAGTTTCGGTGGGACTGATCCCAACGTTCGTGGGTTTTGTGAATCACGATCCTGGCCAATTGTTGTCGCAATTGGTCTGGCTGGAAACCGATCCGCAGGGCCGCGTGTACGTCCAGGTCGGCACGGGTCGCAAGAGCGACCGGACCATGTTGCGTTTCGACCGCCAGGGCCAATACGTGGACATGGTCTATCCGTCGGATCCGGCGGTGCTGGCCGACTCGGGTCGCAAGATCGAAGACGTCTGGCCGTTCGTGGCTCGGTTCGACGGGCTGGCCATCCCGCACCGGCCTCGTTCGTGGCCTTCGTTCGCTCCGTACAGTTCCGATTGGCGCATTCCCTATCCCATGCGCATCGCCAGTGACGGCACCGTGTATTTCGGTGAATCGACCACCGGGTTCCCGCGCTGGTCGGCGGGCGATGAACCGCTTCGTATTTTCACCACGCACGTGGACCGATTCTGGTTTCTGGAGATGATGCCGCTGATGTGGTCGATGGGACCGATGGCCATCGATGATCGGGGATTCGGCTACATCGTCACTTCGACCGCCGATCGATGCACGGGAACGTATCCGCCCACTCGCACGTCGCTGAACGACCCTCGGGCGCCGGGCACCATCCGCAAGGTCCATCTGGCGACCGGCAGACTCCAGGCCGATTTCGCTTACAACGGGACGCAGCGTCTGGACGAAAAGAGTGCTTACCTGGGCACCACGCAGACGGTTGCCCCTACGACCGTGCTGCCGTCGCGGATCACCGGACGGGACGCGCCGGACCCTGCCGATGACAGCGACCATCGTTTTCTCGACGTGGCTGACCTGACCGTCGACCCATCGGGCCGCATCCTGGTGGCCGACGGCTGGCCACGGCGCATCAAGATCTACGAAACCGACGGGCGGTTCTTGGGCGAGATCGATGGCTTGCCGGTGGATGGCCAGCAACGGCGATTCCACGATCTGCGCGGGATCGTTTGGCATTCGGACGGTTTCTACGTGTTGGCCAGCTTTCGAGGCGAACCGGACCAGACGCGTCTGCTGAAATGTGTCGGGGACGATCCGATCCGGCCGCAAGTCGTTTGGTCGACCGTTTTGGACGGTTCCGCCCGACATTTGGCAGTCGACCGGACCGCCGACCCGCAGATCGTTTGGGTCGGCATGGGGCATGGTCCGGCGTCGCTCAGCCGCGTCGTCGACCTGGGAGGCCAGGTGGGCGACGTGCGGCAGGTGGGTGGTACCCCGCCCGAAAGGCTCCGCTATCCCTGGAACCTGGCTGCCGCCCCGGACGGCACGTTGTACGTCCACGACCGCGACCGCGAGGCTCTGGTCCGGATCGACCCCGCTTGCGGCCAGTGGCAAGAAGTGCCGTTGGCTGGCGCGCCGATTTCGATGCTGGTCGACCAGCAGCACGGTCGGTTGTTGGTCTCGTTCTCGTTAGGCGAACATGGTGGGTACAGCCCCGAGCGAGTCGAAGAACCCGGCTTGCTGGCCTTCGACTTGAAGACGCTCGAACGATTGCCGTTCCGACTGGAATCGGTGTATTCCCGAGAGGAACTGGCCGAGCGGGATCGGGTGTTCGCGCGTCGCGCGGACGCCTATTATCCGTGGGCGAAGACGTACGGCGGACTGCTGGCCGGGATGGACGCCGAAGGCAATCTGTACGTGCGCGACGCAGAGAAGGGCCAACGCTGGCACAAGGCGACGCCCACCGAGAAGAACCCCTACGCCGGTGTCATTCGAAAGTACGGACCCGACGGCTCGATCCTCGACCATGCGTATTGCCGGCTGTTCAATACGGGCGGCGGGGTAACCATGGACTCGCAAGGGAACTTCTACGCCGTGGAACTGCCCCGAGTCGCCTGGGGCACCGTGGTTCATGACTTTCAAGCTGCCATCGGTCATCAGACATTGGACCAGGTCCCCTTGCCGCGACGTGGCGAGAATCTGATCCGCACCCAATCAGGCTTTGGCCACGTAGTCAAGCTGGACGCCGGCGGAGGGGCGCGCGATACCGAGGCGGAACACTGGGCTCACCGCGGTGTATCGTGCACTAACGCCGGCGGCTGCTACTGCGATTGGCCCGACAATCACCTGGCCATCGACGGCGCCGACCGTTTGTTTGTGGCCGATATCGATTTGCATTTGATCCGGGTACTGGATACGGCCGGCAACATGCTCGCCCGGATCGGCCGTTGGGGAAATGCCCAGACGCTGCCCGGCTCGGACGGCCAAGCCGCCGAACTGGGCTTTCGCCTGATCTACTGTTTATCCGCGGCCGGCGACCATTTGTTCGTCAGCGATAAGGATCTCCGCCGCGTGGCGCAGATCCGCATGGATTACCGCGAAACCCGTCTGACGCCCATCCAGTGAGTGAGCGGCGCACTGTTTAGGTGATCTCCGGCACAACCCAGGGATCTCGGTAGGTTCGTTTGAACATCTCCATGGCTGCCGGGTTGTCGATGACGTGTTCGGTCTCAGGGTCGATCGCCAGTTTCTGGCCACCCAATCGGTAACTCATGTTGGCGTAATGGATCATCAGCGTGCTGCGATGACCTTCCAAGGCACAGCAAGGAGACTTCCTTCGAGTGCGGATGCACTGGATGAAGTCCTCTTTGTGCTCGGGATCGGGGAATCGTCCGTACATTTGATCCCGAACCACCGGTTTGCGGCTGTGAGGCCGCACGAAGACCTGCCATCCGCCTCCGTGTCGCCCGACGACCATCAGCCCCTCGGTCCCGAAGATCTCGATCCGCGTGCTGTTCTGCATCCATAACGGAAACATGTCGCTGTCGCGGACGACGCTGTCGGTCTTCAGCATGTAATTGCCGAACAGCGTCAACTCGAAACTGACCAGCAAGCGATCGAAGTCATACAGGGCGAACTGGGTGTCAGGCGTCTCGGCGACCAATTCTTCCGGATCGACCGCGTAGCGCCCGCCGGTCGAATAGACGGTTTTCGGATAATCGAGCCCCAACAGCCAGCGAGCCAAGTCGATCTGGTGGCTGGCGTCGTTGGCGATGTCGCCACCCGAATACCGCCAAAGATGGTGCCAGGTGCGCAGCAAGCCCAGGTTGAAAGGATGCTCGGGGGCCGGTCCGTTCCAGATGTCCCAACTGAAACCGGAGGGCGGGTCGCTGTCGGGCTGCACTTTGGTCATGCCCCAGGGCGGCTTCTGGTTGTAGATGCGGCACAGATGGATTCCACCCAATCGGCCTTCCTGGAGATACCGGCGAGCGGCCATGTTGTACGGGGCGCTGCGGTTTTGGAACCCGACTTGGACGACACGGTTGTATTTCTGCTCGGCCGCCACCATCTGTTGGCCTTCCCAGCAGCTTTGATGGGCTGGTTTTTCGACGTACACGTCTTTGCCCGCCTGACACGCCCAGACGGTGGACAGCGCGTGCCAATGGTCGGGCGTGGCGCTGATGATCGCATCGACGGAAGGATCGTCCAGGATCTCACGCATGTCTTGGACCACCTTCGGCTCACGCCCCCCCTGCATGTCGGCGATGGGTTTGACCCGCGCGCCGCCTCGATTGATGTCCGGGTCGCAGATGTAAGCATATTCGCAATCACCTCGAACCAAAAAGCCGTTTTCGGGATGAGTGGCCAGATGCATTCCGCGTCCACCGGCCCCGACGGCCGCCAAAACGACTTTGTCCGCGGCCGGAGCCGCTCGAGCCGAACCGGCGTTCTGCAGGATGGTGAATCCCGCGGCCAGTCCCATGGCTGAATTCTTGGAGTGGTCGAGGAACGTGCGACGGTTGATGGTGGACATGACTTTCAGGTCTCCTGCAAACGAGGAAAAAAAACGATACGTGCCCGCACCCTCCGATTGTCAGGGGGCCATCCGGGTACTGTCAAGGTTGCGGAAGGATCCGCCATCTCAGTTTTGGGCGGGGTCGATCGAGGTCTTGGTGGCCGGATCGCGTTTTGCCTGCCACTGAATGCGCGTCTCCGAGAGTTGCCCTTGGGTATCGGGACCGGCCCGTCGTGCGTGACCTTTCATCTGGTGACCGTCTGCGGTCGCCACCAATTGCAGCGATTCGTCGCCGGGAAGATCTAGGGAAAAATGCAACCTATCGCCACGCAGCCGTACGTCCTTCAGGGCCATTTCGCGTTCTCCGCGAAGCACCTTGCCGTTGACCTTCTGAAAACACTGGCTCAACTGCAACGTAAACGAGTGCGTTTCGCCTAATTCGGTTTCGATCGTGCCTTTCCACGAACCGGAAACGTTGGCGGGCACCACCCAATAATACAGGATTCCGTTAAAATAGGTTTCCGCGTTGTCTACCGGTCGTTCGTCGTCCCGCGGCCAGCCCTCGATGCCATAGTTGTACGCGACGATCCGGGCGCCAGGGGGCAATTCGCTCAACAGTTTCGAACGCAGTCCCAACAGCGTGCGGGGGTACAGGTACAGCAGCACCACCGTCGCTTCGCTCAAGTCTTTCTCGAAAAAGTCGGCTTCGAAGAATTTGACGCGATCCGCTACGCCCTCCTGTTCTGCCGTCTCGCGGCTTTCTTCCACCAGTTCCGAGCGAAGCTCAATCCCCACGCCTCGAGCGCCCGCCTGCTTGGCAGCCGCGATCGGGATGCGGCCATCGCCCGAACCCAAGTCATAGACCACGTCGTCTTTCGTAACTTTGGCCATCTTGATCATCTGAGCGACCACCTCGTGTGGCGTCGGGCCAAAAGGATCGATCTCCTGCGAGGTGCCCAATGTCTGATCGAATTCGTATTCGATTTCCTCACCATCGGCTGCCGTGATCTCCGTACAGGTCGAAAAATCGATCGTAGGACTCGTCTGCGCCAACAGTTCGATCGCCGAAACGCCGAACAAAAACCAAGCGGCCAACGCAAGCTGTCCGACGAATCGTCGGTTGGCACTGCCAGGATCTGCCAGCAACAAAGCGGGGGTTTTAAGAAGCATAAACAGGTGGGATTTCGTCATGGAAGGTCTCCTCAAGGTGCTTCGAGGCCCGAAAAACGTAAGTCGGGTAAACGCTTCGATTGTAGTGGATCGGCGGTAGCTGGACAATCAGCCGCGACCGATGCTCACCGACGCTAGTGCTAGTCGATCGGCGACGGCCAGTTCGGTGATACCGTACGCGACTGACGAAAGAAGCGTTCGAACCAGGCAACCTGATCTGGATGCTGCTGGGCGATGTCGTTCTGTTCACCCAGATCCCGGGCCAGATCGTACAGTTCCACGGGCGCATCGTGGGCACGACGCACGGCTTTCCAATCGCCCTTTCGAGCGGCTTGCTGGAAGCCTCGTTCATGAAACTCCCAGTACAACGGCCGCTGTTGCAGTTCCGGTTGAGGCTGGGAGAGCAAGCTGGGCAGGACGCTGATCCCGTCGATCCCGTCGGGGACCGGAGCACCCGCCAACTCGGCGAGGGTCGGAAGCACGTCGGCATAGTACCAGATATCGTGGCTGACGGCATCGGCTTGGATGCGACCGGGCCAGCGCACTACCATGACCGTACGCAACCCGCCTTCGTACAAATCGCGTTTGCGACCGCGGAGCGGACCCGAGCTGTCGAACAGCCCCTCGTACCGGTTGGCCGCGCCGTTATCCGAGCAGAAGAAGACGATCGTCTGCTGGTCGATGCCCAATTCTTTCAGCAGTTCGAACATGCGTCCCATGTCGCGGTCGGTACGGGTCAGCATCGAAGCGTATACCTTGGCCCGTTCCGGCCACTGGGTGTCGCGAGTGTAGGGTTCCAGTTCGGGGATCTGGAATCGATCGTGCGGAAGCTTGTAGGGCACGTACAGAAAAAACGGAGCATCGCCGGGACCATGCCGCCGGATGAAGTCCAGGGCGAAATCGGTGAACAAATCGTGCGTGTAATGCCGTTCGGTCGCAAAATCCTCTCGGGTCCCCGTGTTGCCCTCCAACACCATTTTTTCTTCATTGTGCCAGATGAATTCGGGGTAATGGGAATGAGCCCGCCGCTGATTCAACAAGCCCAGCCATTCATCGAAGCCTTGCCGATTGGGAATGCCCGTGGTGCCCGGTTCGCCCAGCCCCCATTTCCCGGTAATGCCCGTGACGTAACCGGCATCTTTCAGCACGTCAGCAACCGTGACGTCAACTTCCGTCAACGGGACTCGCATGCCGCCCCCGCCGCCCGTGCACGGAACACCACCGTGCCCGGGACGGCCCGTGTTGCCGCGCACGGTGGTATGGCCCGTGTGCTGGCCGGTCATCAGAACGCTGCGCGACGGGGCGCACACCGTCGAACCGGCGTAGGCATCGGTATAGCGAATCCCCTCGCGGGCCATCTGATCGACGTTCGGCATGCGAATGTGCTGCTGGCCGTACACCCCCAGATCGCCATAGCCCATGTCATCGACCATCACAAAAATGATGTTGGGTCGCGCCCCTCGGGCGGAAGGCTGGTCGTCGTCCTGCGCCGATGCGAAGGAGGGCGTCCAGGCCAACATCAGGCCCGCGAGCAGCATCGCGGCGATGCAATGCATCCCGAGACTCCGGCAAGTCGGCTGATATCGTTGGTTCATGTTTTGGATCTCCTGTGGCGAAAGCTCGTAGAATACTTTTCGAACGGGTTATGGTTGAAGTTGCGATAGCGTCAGCTTCAATTCGCCCTGCTGTTGTCCGTCGACATCGATGATCTGGTAGGTGACCGACGCTTGGTCCGCCCGGTTATCGAAAGTCAGCAAACCGAATGAGTTCTTTTCGTTGTAGCCGAACAAGCAACCTTCCATGATCGGGTGCGTGTGAATGTTGGTCAAGTGCGACGAACTGAACTCATAAAGATCGTACCCGGCCTCCCGAGGGATCTTCCAAGCGTCGGAGCGATGCCGGTCTGCCGACAGCAACACGACGCCGGGAATCTTCTGCCGAGCGATCAAATCGAAGATCTGTTCGCGTTCTTCCTGGAAGCCACGCCAGGTGTCCAAGCCCGGTCGGCCGGGCTTGGCATCCAGGCTCCACGGCACCGGTGAAACCAGCACCTTGAAGGTCGCATCCGATTCGGCCAATGTCTGCTTCAGCCAAGCCAGTTGATGCGGTCCCAGCATCGTGGGACGCTCGACGCCCGGTCCGCCAAATCGTCCCGGGTCGGTGCGGTAGTAGCGGCCGTCAAGCATAATGAAATGCACGTCCCCGATACGAAAGTCGAACCAGACACCGGGCCGCTGAACACCGCCACCGTAGTAAGGGTTCACGGAATTCTGTCGGAAAATATCCCAGACCATCGGCTTCCAGTAAGGGATATCGATCTCCGATCCCCCTGAACTGTCATCCATGGCGAAATCGTGGTCGTCCCAAATAGCGGCGATGGCTCGTGAACCGATCATACGAGCGAACTCGGGTTGCGATTGCCGTTGGTAGTAGCAATAGCGTTGCTGATCGGGGCTTTCCGGATCGTCGATGTAGACATTGTCGCCCATCAGCAGCACCGCAGCCGGATCGGCTGCCGCGACCGTGTCCCACATCCGCTCGCGCTGCGTCCCGTCATAGCCAGCCCCGCCTCCAAAAGCGACTCGGAACAGGGCCGGTTGGTCGCGGGACGGGAAGGTGCGAAATCGCTGGTGGTCGGCTCGCACTTCCGACTGTTCCTGGCCTAACAACACCGTATAGTGGTACTCGGTCTGGGGTTGCAAGCCGGTGATCGGCACCGCGGCCGTGTAGTCGTCTTCGGCTCGGGATTCGATCGGACCGAAGACCTGGGGATCGGTCATGTCCGCGGACCGGCTGACCGCCACGCGAACGGATGTCTCGACGGCCGTCCGCACCCAGACGCAAACCGAACGGTCGGTCATGCTGCCCAACATCGGGCCATGCACCGGACGATGGCGATATTCTTCTACGAGTTGTTGGAACGCCTCGTGCTCGGCCAGCGGTTCGAACAACCTTCGGGGCCCTGCCAGGAAACGTTGCGGCGGCAACCCGGCCTGCTGGATGGCTTGCTGCATCGTGCGGACCGCCCCCTGTAGATCGCCCAATTGCGTCTGGGCCATCGTCTTCATGAACAGCATCTCCTGGTCGTGTCGCCCGGGATGCTCCGCCAGATATTGGCTCGTGTACTGCAGCGCTTCTTGCTGGCGGTCCGTCTGGATCAGCCGCAGGGCGTATTGCCCCAATCGTTTGACGTCCGTCGGACGAGGCTCGCGTCGCATGTAGTCGCTGGATTGTCGAGGATGGCTGGCGCCGGCCAACGGATAATCGGGAAACGGGTAACCATAAGGGAAATCGTATGGGGAAATCGGCAGACCGGTCGAGGCTCGATACAGAAACAGGCTAGTATCAAAGCGGTACTGGTCCGGGTGCGGGTTGACCGCGAACGGTCCTTCGATGGCCTGTTCGTAAAAGACAGCATCGCAGAAATCGAACAGTGCCTGCCAGTCTTCTTCGTTCTGAGCGTGGCCGCCGTCACGCCAGTGCAACACCTGGCGATCCTCGGCGCCCAACCACTCGAAAATGATCTGAGCGGCCAGATGGGTCATGGCGGTGCCGTAGGGATTGGCCCACCAGTCGTGGCGAGCGTGGGTATTGATCAACGCGCGCGGCGCGATGGCGGCGCGCAGGGTGTGAGCGTCCATCGGCAAGCGGTCTTCTTGGTCGATGAAGGTCATCAGTCGCGGCGTCCACCAGTGGGCGTGCCGCTGTTGATGATCCGTCAGACGCTGCTGAGGACGATCGGGATCGAAGAACCGCCAACTGGCCGTGCCGCCCGCGCCCGACGAGTTGGGGGCGGTGACGGCGATCCGCTGATCATAGATGCCGGCGCACAATGCGGCTTTCCCACCGCGCGAATGTCCGGTCGCTACGATCTTTTCCGAATCGATGTAAGGTTGGTCGACCAACGCATCGATCAGCGGCTGATAAGCCCAGGCCCAGGCCGCGATCACGCCCCAATCCTGATACTCGGGGTACAGGCCCAGCACGCCTTCGTCTCGTCGATCGGGGGCGTCCGTCGCCACGTCACCGCGGATGAATTTGACCAACACGTACCCTCGTTGCACCGCTTGGCGATCGGCAAACGCCTGCTGCTCGAACACCTCGGGACGCTGCTGAACCCAACGGACTTCATCTTCGCTCAATCCGTGCGTATCAAACAGAAAGCGATCGTTCTTGATGATGACGGGGAATCTTCCCGGTCGATCGGGACGCAACACAGCGACTCGGACCGACGCCGTCTTCTCGTCGCGTTGCATCGTCATCTGCACGCGTTCCAGAATCGCGTCTCGGTCGGGGATTTTGCGGGTCTGTTGAACGGTCCATTCGACCGACTCGGGTTTGGCGGGCATCGATCCGTACAAATAATGGGCCAGCAACGCCTTCAGGTACTCGCGTTGCTCGGGCCAGGCGTCCGGGTCGGTCAACGGATCGTCGCCGATGCGATGCAGCGGGTTCACCAAACCACGATGGACGGGCAGTTCCGAGGCATCGGGGAAATCCCAAGCCGATCCCTGACGGCCCAGCAGTACCGTCACGACGACGATGAATGCAAAGAAATGTCCCAGAGGAATCGTTCTGGTGCGCATCACAAGTTCTCCCGGTTTACAAAGGTGTCGGTGTCCTGCTTGTCGGCCACGGATCGAGCGTGCTCTTCGCGCAGGGTCCTCAACAGACGAACGATATCGACGGCGCCACCGATCGTGACCACCACCGCCATGATGGCGAACAAGATCAGCGCGAGAATCAACAACGCTTGCCAAAGAAAGATCCAGAATTCGATGGGCATCAGCTATCCTCCCGGCTGCCAGCCGTCGGCGGTTGATTGCACTTCTTACGGTCTGGAAACAACAGCGAACCGACGACCATCACCAGCACCGCGCCGCTGATCGTCAGCAGCCCTACCCGCTCGCCGGGAATATCGATTCCCAGCAATCGTTGCACGGGGCTCAACCCCAGCACGGCGGAAAGCCCGGCCAGCAGTGCCAGGAACGCGCCCGTCGAACTGGCTCGTTTCCAGTACAGACCACCCAGCAGCAACGCAAAGGCCCCGGTGAAATACACCGCGCCGGTCACGGCCATGTAGTCCCAGATATCATCTTCGCCTTCATAGATCAGGCCCCATGCCAGCACGTACATCCCGATCACGACGATCAGCACCCGCGTCAAAGTCACCCGCGTTTTCGAACTGAGCGGACGCCCCCGCGCTTCCCGGATCGGCGCGATCACGTCCTGCGTCAAAACGCTGCTCCAGCATAACAGGTAACTGTCATGGGTCGACATGAACGCGGCGATCATCCCGGCGGTCATCAGACCGATCAGCCCCGCCGGAAGGATCCGGGCCAGAAACAAGGGCATCGCGTACAAATTATCGAACGCCTGGACGCCTTCAGGCATATCCTCTGGCGCCGGATATCCTGCGGGGAAAAACAACTCTTGCATGCCAGCGTGCTGCATGACGAAGACGAACGCGCAGATGCCCCAAAAATAAGGGATCAAGAAGCGGATCAGGAACGATAACGACCCGAACATGTACTGGCGCTTGACAGCTTGGGGACTGTCCATCGCCAACGCGCGAGCGACCGCTGTCGGCCAGATCCCGCAACTGACCAGCCCCAGAAAGCACATCCAGATGATGTATTCCCATCCGAAAGCGCTTTCCGCCACAGTCGGGTCAAAGCCCCCGACGTCCATCTCCCGCTGGACCGTGTCAAAAATATTGTTCCAGCCCAAGTGCCACGCCGCCAGCACGGTGGTGACCAGCAGCCCGAACGACAAGATGACGAACTGGACGTAATCGGCGATCACCACCGAGACCATGCCGCCCAGGCATGTATAGATCAGCACCAGCAGGGTCAACGAAATCATCACGGCGTTCAAGGCCCATGGATGGTCCGAGGTACCGGTGATCCCGACCAGGAACATCGACCCGACCTTGAGGAACAATCCCATGTTCAGGATTCCACCCAAGGCCATCATCACCCCGCCCAGAATCCGAGTCTTGCGGTCGAAACGCCGCTCGTAAAACTCGGGGATGGTCATGACACCCATCTCGCGCAGCCGATAGACGAACAGCCCGGTGACGCCGACCAGGAACGTGACGATCCCGGCGGCCAGGGCGATATGGAAAGCGGCGAACCCGCCGGTAAAACCTTTCTGGGAACTGTACATGACGGTGATTAGCCCCAGTTCGGTACCCGTGATCGTGGCGATGCCCAGACAGACGCCCAATCCGCGTCCGGCGACGACAAAGTCGCTCATGTTCACGATCAATTTGCGGACGTACAGTCCGATCGCGACGGAGATCAACGGGTAAAGGATCACGATCACCCAGTCGATCGTCGTAAAGTTGGTTTGACGCAGCAGTTGGGTCGAGTCATCCATATCAGGGCTTGATCCCGTAAGGTCTGTTACTCCGCCGCATTCCCATCCATGTTGGATCCCGATGCAAGCGAACACGAATTCTCACAGATTCAGTCTGATTCTCGAAAAATTCTTCATTAGTGTCAATCAGCGGTGATTGGTGTTCCTCACCACGCTTCACCCTCCGAATCCACGTTCACGTTCGAGATGTCTTCTATGTAGCGGTAGAGGTTGGGGGCGCCAGCTTCAAACCCGATCGGATCTTCACTCATCCAGCGGCCGACCTGCGCATCGTACCAGCGGTTCAGATTGTTTTGCAGGCCGGTGGCTGGGTCGAAGGGGTGGGCGGTGAAGGTGAAGAGGGTGGTGTGATCGGGGTCGCTCTGGCTGGTGATTCGGCCGTAGGCGTCGTAGATCAGGTGGTTGGCGATGGTGGTGGTATCGGTGTTGGCGTCGTACATGGCTAGGTCGCGGACCGTGTTCAAGTGGTCGGTCAGCGGCCAGACGATGTTGCCGGGCGCGGTGGGGCCGATGACCCGTTCGTCCGCCAGGATCTGATCGACGGCCAAGCCCCAGAGGTACCGGTGGGCCAGCTGCGGATCGCGTTGGCTGTCGGCCTCGAAGTGCAGCACGAACTGGCCGATGTTCTCCATTGTCACCGCCGCGCGGTCCAACAGCGATCCGCTCGGCGGCGTGCCGTCGTACACGAAGAAGGTGTCCGTGAAATCCAGCGGCCCGTCGCCGTCGGGATCGTGGCTGCGGGCGATCCAGCGGTCCCGGTTATCGTACTCGTGCCGGTTCACGAAGTCGGGCACGCCGTCCACGGTCGCCGAGCGCGACACGGGTTGGTTGTCCAACCGGGTTCCGTGTTCGGTGGCGGTCACCGTCACTGGCCCCTGGTGCATTCGAAACGATCTTCATGGTAACGAGATCGGAACGAAGATAAGTTTAACGGTACGAAAAAGGAACGTCTACTACCGGCAGCAGATCGCCAGAGTCGTTCTATGACCATGTCCGGACCATCGTTTTCTGCCGTCCCGAACCTCGGAGGCATCCACGTGGTAACACCTCGCTGACCAATACACACGCCAGCCTGACCCATCGAAGACGGCAGAAAGAAATTTTCTCCCACGAACCACCTGAAACACTGCGTCCGATCCCTAAATCGGGCAATTCATGCTTACCGAGCCGGGCAAATGCGGGGGACGGGACAGGACGAAGGCATGGGGGCAAGCGAATTTCGGGCAAGGGAATGTCCGGTGGCGCGAGTGCTGGGCGCGGGGAATTACTCGGCGAGGAGGCGGTGCGGCCCGGGGCCGAAGCTTCGTGGTCGAAGTTCAAGCACCCGTTGCCTCGACAGGTCGGGGCAACGCACGAATGGGAATCGAGACGGGCCCTCTCGAACGCGCCGCGGTCACGATTCGCGGGATCGTAGTCGCTGTTGCAGATTGGCGAGGATTTCGGACAGCTCGCCGACCGTTCGTTCGTCCAAATCTTCGGCGGAACTCGGCTCGTCGCCAAGTAGCTCTTGGAGTATCTGAATCTTGCCCATCACTGCACCCTCTTCGCGGCCCTCTTCGCGGCCTTCTTCGCGGCCTTCTTCGCGGCCTTCTTCACGGCCTTCTTCACGGCCCTCTTGTCGCGCGCTGTTTAATCCCCATTGATAGTCGAGCTGAGCCTTCAATCGCTGGTCGTACATCATCCGATCCTCCGTTTTCTCCGCGATCGCTTCGACCACGGATATCGCCTGCT
>SKKK01000181.1 GCA_007121535.1 Planctomycetaceae bacterium
ACTCGCCACCAAGGAGAACCTTCAAAAGATTTCCACCTGGCAGGGTCGCTTTGTGAGTGTGATGCCTCGCTCTTGGAAGGAGGACGAACAGTTCCGCCATCGAGTCAGGCAGGGCAAGATCGAATGGAAACATATCCTGTCCCGCCGAAATGATCGAAAACCGGATTCGAAAATGGATCGATACTACGTGGCAGAAGGAGAGCACAAGACATCTTGCGGCTACCGTTTGCACTGGATTCGTAGTCTTCAAAAGGCAGAGCAGGATGCAGAGACTCGATCGCGACGGATTCAACAGGCACTAGAAGAGCTGAGAAGTCTCCAGACAAAATTGAATAGCTACCAGCTCAAGCGACGAAAGCAAATCACACAGCGAGTCGAAGGGATTCTCAAAGCAAAACACTGCCAGACGTTGATTTCGTGCGAGATTGATGCGACACGGCAATACGAGCGAATCTATCTAAAGAAAGGACGTCCCACCAAGAAGAGACCGTATCGTGTCACTTGGCAACAGACATATTCACTTTCCTTTCGTATCGACCAGGACGCCGTAGAAAAGAAGCAACGACCGATGGCGTATTTGCGCTGATTACCAACCTAGATCCGAAAGCATACCCGGCGAAGAAGGTTCTCGAAATATACAAGTTTCAGCCATTCCTTGAGAAACGCCATACTCAGCTCAAGACATATCAAAAGATCGCGCCCATCTACCTCAAGAATGCTGAACGCGTCGTGGGATATCTTCACATTCATGTCATGGCTCTCATGGTTGCCTCGCTCATTGAGCGGCAACTGCGTTCCGCCATGCGTCGACAGAAGATTCCATCTTTGCCGATCTATCCTGAGGATCGCCTCTGTTCGTGTCCCACGATCTTCGGCCTCGTGAGGCTCTTTAGAAACGTCGAGAGATATGAAGTCGTGGCAGGTGATGAAACGATCATCTTTCCTGCTGAACTGAACGACATCCAGAAAAAGGTACTCGATCTGTTGGAGATACCCGTGGCTGCCTACCAATAGATTGACGAACGAATGACCGCTCGAAAATCAGAAACTAGCATGTTCCTATGTGCGGTATGTGAGTTGAAGCTATTTTCGATCGGTGTTTGTCTCGCAACGATGCTGGTTGGCATCCCCAACGCCGAGGGCCAGGTGCTTGACAAGCAACAACTGCTGGACCGGCAGACTTTTTGGGAGAACCAGGATTTCGACTGGTTCCGAGCGAACATTCCCTTTTTCGACAGTCCCGACGAGGCGATCAACACGACGTACTACTATCGGTGAGAGCTGGTGACGCGGCACATCTGCTACGGCTCGCCCAACAGCGGTTACTCGTTCACCGAGTTCGCCAACCGGCCGTTCTGGTCGGGCGCGTACGGAGCCATTTCCTGCCCGGCCGGCCATCAGATTTACGAGGTGCGTTGGCTGCACGATCCGCAGTATGTTCGCGACTACCTCCGCTACTGGTTCCGCACCCCGGGGGCTCAGCCGCGCAACTACTCGTTCTGGGCGGCCGATTCGGCTTGGGCCACGCATCTGGTTCAACCCCATCGCGAGTTCCTCGTCGATCTGCTGCCCGATTTGCTGGAGAACTACCAGGCGTGGCGCCGGCGTCAGTGGGTGCCGGAGAAGGGCATGTTCTGGCAACTGGGCCACGACGACGGGATGGAGTTCGACATCAACGCCCAGCAGACAAACGACATCCTGCGCGGGGGTCAATCGTTGCGGCCGTCGTTCAACGCCTACATGTGGGCGGACGCCCGCGCCCTGGCCAACATCGCGGACCTTGCCGGCGACTCCGAGACCGCCGCCCGTTATCGTGAAGAAGCCGATCGCGTCAAGGCTCAGGTCCAAACCCACTTGTGGGACCCGAAGCGCCGATTCTTTTTTCCAATGAGCAACCAGCGGCACGAGAAGGACGGACATGTCGTCGAGAAACACACGCTGACGTACGAGACTGGCCGATTCGCCGGCAGCCCCCATGGCCGCGAGTTGCACGGCTACGTTCCCTGGGCGTTCGGCATGCCCGACCCGGGCTTCGAGCAGGCGTGGAGATTCCTGATGGACCCCGATTACTTCTATGCCCCTTTCGGACCGACCACAGTGGAACGCCGTGATCCGTTGTTCGTCCTGCAGCCCGGCTGCTGCTGGTGGAGCGGTCAATCGTGGCCGTTCGCCACCACGCAGACGCTGAAGGCAATGGCCAACGTGCTTCAGAATTACCAGCAATCGTACATCTCGCGAGACGATTACGTTCACATGCTGCACAAGTTCGCCGTCACGCACCGCAAGGACGGCAAGCCGTACATCGCCGAGGCGGTTCATCCGGACACCGGATCTTGGGCCGGTCACGACATGCCCAACCGCAGCGAGCACTATTTCCACTCCGGATTCACCGACCTGGTGATCACGGGGCTGGTGGGCGTGCAGCCTGGCGATACCGATCGGCTGACCATCGATCCGCTGGCGCCGGAAACCTGGGAATATTTCGCGTTGGACCACCTGCCGTACCGCGGGCACACGCTGGCAGTGGTGTGGGACAAGACGGGCGAGCGGTACGGGCTGGGCGCCGGGTTGCACGTGCTGGTCAACGGCCAAAGGGCGGCCACCCGCCCAACTTTGGGAAAGTTGCACGTGAACCTGCCGCCGGCGGTCCAGGTGCCGCTGCCGGCCGAGGTTCGATTCAATTACGCGGTGAACAACGACGGCGACTGGTTCCCACGTCTGTCGGCGTCGCACGTTGGTGCTGGCAGCTCGCTGGCGTATGTCAACGATGGTCAATACCGTTACGATCTGCGGCCGGTCAATCGGTGGACCACGCTCGGTTCCACAAACGACAGCGACTGGCTTGTCGTCGATCTGGGCCAGGCCCGGCCGATCGACACGATCAAGCTGTACCTGCTGGATGACGGCCAGGGAGTCGTCGCGCCGGCAGGCTTTGACTTGGAGTACCACGACGGCCAGGACTGGAAACCGATTCCTGCGCAGCAACGGCAGCCTGCCGAGCCCGTCGGCCGCCGCCCCAACACGGCTATTTTTCCCGTCGTCCAGGCAGCCAGGTTGCGAGTGGTGCTGCATCACGGGCAAGGCGGGCGTTCGGGCCTGACCGAATTCGAAGCCTGGGGCTCGGGGGAACGGCCTTAGCACCGTTCGAGAAATAACTGTCCGATGTCCCCTCGCCCCTCTGGGGAGAGGGCAGGGTGAGGGGGTCAGAAAGTGCGTCAGTTATTTCTCGAACGGTGCTTACGAGCCCGGACCGCCGCCAGCCGGCAATCTGGCCTTCCATGCCGCCAGCGAAGGATATCCCCAAGCCACAGCTTCGTACAGCGACCGCTTTGGCGGCCGGCCCGAGCGGGCTATCGACGGCAAGATCATCTACAGTCCCGAGCCCATGAACCGCTGGACCAGCTACGGTTCGCCCAACGAACAGGATTGGCTGGAAGTCGACTTCGGCCAGCCGAAGACGGTCAGCCGTGTCGTGCTGCATATCTACGACGATCGCGGCGGAGTTCAACCGCCCATGGAATTCATCGTCCAGACGTGGACCGACCAGGCTTGGCAGAACGTCGACGTGACCTCGCGCACCCCCGATAAGCCCACGGGTTCGATGGCCAATACCGTCACCTTTGCGCCGGTCAGCACCAGCAAGCTGCGCGTCCTGTTCATCCACGATGGCGGTGCCCGCAGCGGCGTGACGGAACTGGAGATCTGGCAGCAGTGATGGGCGTCAGTACCTGCTAGCCTGAAGGTCTTCCTCGAACGAGGCACTCAACTGCTGGTAGACCTCCTCGATGATCCGGCCGTCGACCGATGGGCGTTGCTGGCTGGCTGCCGCCAGCAATGCCAGCTCGGCCAACTGGCTGACCCAACGAGGAATTCCGTCGGTCAACTCCGCAAGCCGCTCGGCCGCCGATTCCTCGAAAATCCTGCGATGGCAGCCGACTTGGGCCAAACCGGTCTGCAGGTACTGACCGATGTCCTCACGATTCCAAGGTTCTAAACGAATTCGCAACTGGGACAACTGCAGCAGATCGGTACCCAGTCGAGCCATCCGCGAGGACTCGATCACTGACGAAAAGGACGAAAGACGAAAGGGACAGGCATTATTTACGTTTCGATCCACCCTCGCCTGTGGCGACGGTCACCGTCCGCTCGCCAACCACCGGCGTGTCTGTGGACAACGTCGCGATGCTGATCGATACTCTCGGCAAGGTGTTTCGCGGACAGTTCCTGATCCTCGACGGAAGCCACGGAATCCTGGGACGCAACGTGATCAACTCGGTGTCGTTGATCATGGACGGTCCCCAATTGATTTGGCGCTGGACCAATCCGTCGTCACGGCCTGGCAAGTGTATTCTTGCTCTGCTTCATTCATTCCTTGATTTTGACGTAGGAACCGTTGCGATAGATCCGACACTCGGGACGAGCTTGCCGCAGCCGCTTCAGATCGCCGGCTAAGGATCAAGGGAAAAATAACTTGGGGAATTGTGGATAACGCGTTGAAACGTGTATCATTGTATTTTGCTTTGAAGAAAGGAGTGGCGAAATGCAGGCATACGCGAGTGAAATCGAAT
>SKKK01000633.1 GCA_007121535.1 Planctomycetaceae bacterium
GGACCTTTCCCGGGCAGAATGGTCCGGTGAATTGGCGGGTGGAGACGTTTCTGAACGATGGGGAACCCATGGTCTGGAACCGGATCTCGTTCGACAGTGCTTCGCCGCTGGGCGATCTCCGCCTGATCAGCTACTTGGACGATGTTATCGATGGCTTTGGCAATGATATCCTGTGGCCCACGGGCACTCCGGGCGAAGCGGATTTTCGGGCGATGAGCCTGGACAACCAGGAACGCGTCGGGTTTGGGCACGGCGGGATCTACGAGCCCGGGCCGAACTTGGTGAACGCCAACTACGATGGGTGGGCAGGGGATCAATGGCCGCAACTCCAATTTGCAATCACAGGCCCCGGGGCTGCCTATTCTCCGGCGGGCACAATCAATCTGCCCGCTTTATCCGACCCCGAACTTGGCACCGTGTACGGCCCTGGGGACCTTTCTACAGCCTTCGCTTGGTCGGTGAATGCGGCAGAAACGACGGCCACGGTCACCTCGTTCTTGGAACTGGTGGCGCACGACCCGGCCACGTCAGGCGAGCAGACGCGTCCGGCGAGTATCCAGCCTCAAACCACGATCGTCATGCCGCCTTATCCGGGCGGCAAGGACGAGCCCGGGCATCGGGATATTCCCGTGGAAGAGCACATCCTTGCGCCGGCGTCAGCAATCGCAGGCACAACGCCTTACGCACCGACCGGGATCACGCAATTCCGTTACTTCTTCGGCGACGTCTACGGTGTCGACTCGCAGGGCAATCCGCTCAGCAACCAGATCACAGCCGAGCAGAAGATCCGTGCGCGGGAGATCTTCGATTTGTGGGCGAAGGATTTGGGCATCGAGTTTGTTGAGGTGATCGACCCCGCGCAACAGACGGCAGGTATCTTGCAGGTCGTTACGGGGGAGACCCGCGTCGTTGGGGGAACCGATGCTGCCGGAGTCATGGGGCAGACGAACACGGGCCAGTTGGCCGCGATCATGGCTGCCCAGCTATACTCGGGCGATCACGACTACGGTGCGGGCTGGTTCCGGACGGCGATGCACGAGATCGGCCACGCCATCGGGCTGGGACATTCCTACGACCAGCTTTCGATCATGGGCGAGTCGAGCCCATTGAGGCTGGAGCCCTCCTACACGGGTCCGGCGCCCGAACCGGTATTCCCCTACGATGCCGACTTGATTCATGGCCGGCGAATCCACCGACCGGACAGCACCGACATCGATCTGTATCGCTTCGAACTGGCGGAAGATGGCTGGTTCGCCGCCGAGACGGTGGCTCAGCGAAAGGGCTCGCTGTTGGACACGGTACTGACGTTGTTCGACATCGACGGCAACATCGTGGCTCGCAACGACGACTATTATAGCAAGGACTCGCTGATCGAAGTGCATTTGACCAGCGGCACCTACTTCGTCGGCGTCACCAGCACCGGAAATACAGCCTACGACCCGACCGTCCGCGATTCGGGTTTTGGCGGGACGACCGACGGCGAATATGAACTTCAGCTTCGATTCCAATCGGATCGAGAGAACGCTTTGGTCGATGCCAGTTCGGCGCGAGTCGAGTTGGACGGCAATAACGATGGTCGGCCGGGCGGTCTGTTCCATTTCTGGTTCCAAGCGGGGGACGAGTCCATTCTGGTAGACAAGTCGGTCAGCACTAGCCCGGGGAACCCCGAGGGCTCGGGGACCGCCGGCGACCCGTATGACAGCATCGCTTGGGCCATGGCCGACGCCTCGTCGCGGATCGTCACGCCGGCTCGAGGCCTGGATGCGATCCAAGACGGCGACACGTTCATCGTCTACCTGGGCTCGACGCCTTTCCGTTTCGAATTCGACTTGAACGAGGACGGGGTACGCACGAACCACACGGCGGTGATCGTGCATCCGGTCCAAACCCTGGCGTTTGACCAAATTCCGGTCTCCGGTCAGTTCCAATTGACGTTTGATGGCCAAACGACGGCTCCGTTGTCCTTCAACGCATCCAATGCCGATATTCGCAACGCGCTGATCGCGTTGCCCAATATCGGTGCGGCCGATATTCGAATCAGCGGAGGTCCGATCAACAACGCGCCGGTGGACATCGAGTTTCTAAACCGTTTGCCGGGGACGTATGTGCCCCCGATCTCGGTCAGCAGCGACACTACGGGAGCCATGCTGCAGGTGATCGAGGACCGGCGGGCAGTGGCCGTGGCGGTCCGGAACGCGGTCAATTCGCTGATCCCCCCGGCATCGGCCGTCGCGTCGTTGACGCCGGCCGGTACGGCCGTCAGGATCACGGGCGCGACGCGGGTCGATGTAAAGGGTTCACCGGGTCTGCTGACGGCATCGAATCTGGTCCGCATCGTGGGCAATCCGGGAACCGACAACGATCCCCATACCGTGGAAGATTCGCATGCCTACTTGATCGGCACGGACAACCAGAACCTGCCGCTGGAAGACGGCGACGGCGTGACCGTTCCGCAAGGCGTGACGATGATGATCGACGAGGGCGCGTTGCTCAAGTTGCGCCGCGCCAACATCGACGTCGGCTTGACGGTCACCAATGTGGACCGTCGCGGCGGTGCGCTCCAGGTGCTCGGCACGCCCGACCGGCCCGTCTTGTTCCGCTCGTTCCACGACGACGATTTCGGCGGCGACACCGACCCGAACGACAAGGGCCCCGAGGCGGGTGACTGGGGCGGCTTGGTAATGCGCGCTTCCTCGGACTTGGATCGGGACGGCATCTTTTTGAATCGGGTCAACCATGCCGACTTGCGTCACGGTGGCGGGAAAGTGTTCGTCGGCTCGGTCCAATCCGACTTTACCCCGATCCATTTGGCCACCTCTCGGCCCACGATCGCCCACAACACGATCACCGAAAGCGCCGGGGCGGCCATCTCCGCCGACCCCAACAGCTTCAACGACCGCGACGGCCGGATCGGTCCGGATATCTTCGGCAACCAGATCGTGGACAATTCGATCAACGGGTTGCTGGTCCGAATCCGCACGCAAGGTGGCGCGCCGTTGGACAAATTGAGCGTCAACGCCCGGTTCGACAACACGGACATCGTCCACGTGATCAGCGAGAATCTGCATATCGTCGGCAATCCCGGCGGTCCCGTCTTGACGGCCGACGGTTTACAGCCGCGATTGAGCGGCCGGTTGGCCATCGATCCCGGGGTGGTGGTCAAGTTGGCCAGCGCCCGGATCGAAGCCGAACGGGGTGCTGCGAATCTGATCGCCGAGGGTACCGAAGGGTATCCGGTCGTCTTTACGTCGATTGCCGACGACAGCTACGGATTCGGCGGCACGTTCGACACCAACAACGACCGGACCACGAGTAACCGCCAGCCGCTCCCCGGGGATTGGGGAGGCTTGGTGTTCAACGCGCTGACCAGCGGGAGTCTGGACCGGGCTGTGGTAACCTACGGTGGCGGCGAAATCCCCATCGAAGGTGGTTTTGCTCGATTCAATGCCATCGAGGTGCAACAGGCCGATTTCCGGATGACGCGGAGCCAGATCCAGAACAATGCCTCGGGCTTGGAGACGGCCAATCCTCAGCGGAACGGCCGATTGAGCAACGAATCGGCCGCTATTTTCGTGCGTGGCGCCCAACCGGTGATAGTCGACAACGTGATCCGCGACAACGAGGGAGCAGCGATCCACATCAACGCGAACGCGCTGGACTCGCGAGCCGTGGCGGACAGCGGCCGCAGCACGGGTCCGGCGGATCGCTTTGGACAATTCGACGCGAACCGCGGACCGCTGATCCGGGAGAACCGGCTGGCGAACAACAACATCAATGGCCTGATGGTCCGAGGTGCCATGTTGACCACGGCAGGGGTTTGGGATGACACGGATATCGTCCACGTGCTGATGGACGAGATCATGATGGTGAATCTGCACACCGAGGGTGGGCTGCGTCTGGAGAGCAGCCCGAGCGAGAGTCTGGTTGTGAAGCTTCAGGGCGACAACGCCGGGTTCACGGCCAGCGGCACCCCGATGGACATCGACGACCGCATCGGCGGTATGCTCCATATTTTGGGCACCGTCGGGCATCCGGTGATCCTGACTTCTTTGGCAGACGACTCCGTAGGTGCCGGGTTCGACCCGTGGGGTCGCCCCCTGCTGGATACCAATAACAACGGCGCGAGTCAGGGCGCTCCTGGCCAATGGCGGAGCATCAAGCTGGACCAGTACAGCCATGACCGCAACGTGGCAACGACGAACGAGTTGGAGTTTTCCCATACAGGCGGCCTCGACGTCAACGGGCACCCGGACACGGCGCAATATCTGGGCGGGCTGGCCCCGGATGAAAAGAGCGGGGACGAGGCGCGCCGTTTAGGCTTTGAAGTCCGCGGGCATATCAGCCTGGATGACCCCACCGACATGGACGTGTACAGTTTTGATGCGGTGGCTGGGACGACGGTCTGGTTCGACATCGATCGCACCGACCCCACGTTGAACACGGTGTTGGAGTTGATCGATTCGCGTGGTGAAGTGTTGGCCAGTTCCGAGGATTTGGAAGGTACCTTGGCCGACTCGCTTACTCCGCAGCCCTGGGAAGGCGATTTCTACTCACTCAACC
>SKKK01000192.1 GCA_007121535.1 Planctomycetaceae bacterium
GCGACGACACGGTGCGACTGGGCTGGTTCCGCACGAGTCTCGGGTTGCTGTCCCTGCTGATTCCCGTCTTTTGCTTTCCCCTTGAAGTCCTCAAAACGCTAAGCCCCTGACACCGATCCGATCATCGCCGCCGACGTCCACGGGACAGTTACTGAAGAAAGGGGACTGGCTCCACAACAGGTTGTACCTGGCCGAAAGCCAAACGCTACTCGTTGTGGTGCCTGTCCCCTCTCAGTCATTCCTTTGCGGACCCGAAGAGGCCGTAACAAACTGTTCGGCACGGGTCTCTGACCCCGCCGAAACCGCTCCCCAGGCCAGTCTTGTTACGGCCTCTTAGGTTCGCTGTGGCCGGGCATCAGCCTCAAGGCAACTGCTCGGCCAGCGCGGCTAGTTCGTCCAGACGCTCTTCCAGATCGGGCGGGCGGCCATCAACCGCTTCGCTTTCCTTCTGGATTTCGCTGGCCAGCGAATGCATCTGCTGGTACAAGCTCAGATGATCCCCCGTGGGTTGGCGACCAAGTTCTTCCGGCGACAACTCGTGGACCACCGCCCACAAAGCATCCGCCGGCTCATCGGACTCCCGGGCATCCTCCACGTTAGTAAGTACCAACTCCTTGACGCTTGAAGCAAACATGCCGGGATCTCTGGAGTGGTCGACCAGATCCTCACCTCCACAACCAAGCACCACGAGCATCAACAAGCAGATCGTCCATCGAATCATTTTGTAGTCCTCCTCTCGTTAGTCAAAATTGGCTGCAACGCTGTTCCGAATTGAGAAACCGATCGGCCAGTTGGCCCTGAGCGGCCTGGGCCAGCATCAGGATCCATTCCCTTAAGCTGATGGTTTCCGAAACAAATTGGACGGAACCGTCGCCCATGGCCACGTGAACGCCTCCGGGATGCCTACTGCGCGAGGCGTTGCCGCCGCGCGAGGCGTCACTGCCGCTGCAGCGCAATTGGCGGTCGGGGCTGCGGGGACTGCTGCACCGCCCGGGGCGGTCCCGGCAGTCGTTGTCCAGGGCATTGACGTTGGGCGTGAAGAGATAGCGCAGATCGGTTCGCGCACCGCCACTGATAAAGGTGCCCGTGGCGTAGGCCCACGCCCCGCGGGTGTCGCGTTCCCGATCCGCGGCGATGATCTCGGCCAGCATCACCACGTTCGAGGTACCGTCCAGGGCTTCCGCGAAGCGGGAGCCGTTGGAATGGCCTCGCGGATAGTTGTACGAGAACAGCGAGCGAATGCCGGGCGTCGCATTGTTCCCCCAGGAAAAAGCGTTCCCGGCGCTCGCGTTGACGGCGACGTTGATCCGGGGCATCCCCGGCTCCGAGCCGGAACTCAACTTGGCTGGCTCTTTGCGCCCACCATCACTGGGACATTGCAACGTCGGCAATTCCGTCCGCAACGCCTGAAACATCTGCGGATGCTCCGCCCGCGTGTCTCTGATGCGGTACCACGCTCGGTATCCCGCGATTTCCCGAACGCCGGCCCAGTACAGGTCGGACAACGGTTGCTGCTCGAGGAACGGAAGCGTGGACACGACCCACGAATGGGCGTTACTCGAGCTGTTGGGACCAAAGCTCCCGCCGGCATAGGGAGTATCATCCCGTTGGAAGCCCCAGCGAGTTCCCGGCGGTGGCAGCTCGTTGAACGTGTCGTGGTAATTGTGCAGTGCCAAGGCTGCCTGCTTGAAATTGTTCGCGCACTGGGAACGGCGCGCCGCCTCGCGGGCCGCCTGGACCGCTGGCAACAGCAGTGCAACAAGAACTCCGATGATCGCAATGACGACCAACAGCTCGACCAAGGTGAAACCGCGTCGATTTCGCCAAGACATGAGAACACTCCTTCCGCACGAAACGCAAAAGTGCGAAACGCGACAAGATGTCTCGCAGGTGCTCGAAGGGCCAATTCGCGATCACAAGTACAGATTTCGACCGCAACCGACCCCCGCTTCTCGTGGATCGTTGCCCACTTATCACCCGCGATACGAGGTATTTAGCAGTCCCTATATGCAGCAGCACCGCGCCACCACCCAGGAACCACGCGAATTCTGACCGGATCTTAACAAAAACTAAATGACAGTACAATCCCCCACTACCATATAAATAGCTTCCCCGCTACAAGACTATGCGGAACGAGTGCAAGTTTAAGAGGTGGGGAGCGAGGGTCAGATGTGGCCACGGCCCCACGGTGGTTGCTGAAAAAGAATAAGGAGACAGGCACCACAACCGCCAGCGGTTTGGCGTACGGGTAGGTAAGCACCGTTCGAGAAATAACTGTCCGATGTTCCCTCGCCCCTCGTGGGAGAGGGCAGGGTGAGGGGGCAAAAAGTGCGTCAGTTATTTCTCGAACGGTGCTAAGCAACCGGCCAGACATTCGAGGATCGCATCCTTCATGATATTAGTGCTCCAGGTGGAAACCTCAATCACGGCGCGCCCTACAGTCGGCGTTGGCTTAGTTGACACGGTTTTCGGCACCATTACAATCCGCGGGACCAAGGCGACGAAGTTCGCCTGAACTGCAGATTCGATAAAGGAGGCAACAAGAATGACGGGTTCCGGAAAAATGTGGTGGGTGATATTGGCGACGTGGGTGACGTCGGCGACGATCCAGGCCGCTGAATCAACGCGACCGAATGTGATCGTGATCCTGACCGACGACCAGGGCTCGATCGACGCGAACTGCTATGGAGCCACGGATCTGGTCACGCCCGCCATCGATGGGCTTGCCGAACGCGGCGTTATGTTTACGCAGTTCTATGCCGCCGCGCCCGTGTGTTCGCCCAGTCGAGCTGCATTGCTCACGGGCCGGTATCCGGTCCGCGCGGGCGTGCCGGGAAATGTCAGTTCCCAACAGGGCCAACCCGGGATGTCTCCCGAACAGATCACCATGGGCGACACATTTCGAGCGGCGGGTTACGCGACCGCCCACATCGGCAAATGGCATCTGGGGTATACTCCCGAGACCATGCCCAACAACCAAGGATTCGATCATTCCTTTGGCCACATGGGCGGATGCATCGACAATTACTCGCATTTCTTCTACTGGCAAGGTCCGAATCGTCACGACTTGTGGCGAAACGGCATCGAAGTCTTCTATTGTGGTCGCTACTTTCCGGATCTGATGGTAGACGAGACCGTTCGATTCATCGATCAGTGTCAAGAGCAGCCATTCTTCGTCTACTTTGCGATCAACCTGCCTCATTATCCCTACCAGGGCGACGCACACTGGTTGGAGTACTATCGCGATCTGCCCTACCCGCGAAATCTTTACGCAGCCTTTCTGTCGTCGATGGATGCCCGTATCCTGCGGCTGATCCAAGAGCTGCAGCGGCGGGAACTGCTCGAGCAGACGATCATCGCCTTTCAATCGGATCATGGTCACTCCCGCGAAGAGCGCGCGCATTTCGGCGGAGGCGATGCCGGGCCGTATCGCGGAGCGAAATTCAGTCTGTTCGAAGGGGGGATTCGCGTTCCGTCGATCATCAGTTGGCCCGGAGATCTGCCGGAGGGCGAGGTGCGGGATCAGATGGCGCACAGTTGCGATTGGCTGCCCACACTGGCCGAATTATGCAAGGTCCCGCTGTTGAACGCGGATATCGACGGCCAGAGCCTGGTGCCCGTCCTGCAGTCCGCCGCTGCTGCGTCGCCGCACGACGTACTGCATTGGACGATCGGCAACAGTTGGGCCGTGCGTCAAGGGGAATGGAAGTTGTTGGCCGAGCCGCGCGACCCGCTGTACCAGGACACGTTGACGAAGCAGGATCAACGGTTCCTCGTCAATCTGGCGGATGATGTCTCGGAGAGCAAGAACCTGGCGGCGGAATATCCGCAGAAGGTCCAGCAACTGGAAGCCTTGCACCAAGCCTGGATCCAGCAGGCTCGCGGCCGGGATGAATAGGGATAGAGCCGCTGCCTCCCCTGTCCAAGGCTTCCTTAATTGTCAAGAAACTTCTGGCCGGGTGCTTACGCGAGCCGGCAACCGTGTCGTTCGGTGTGAGGGCGAGCGCACAGGATAGCCAAACTGCAGGAAACGTTCCAGCTACTGGACCAGCGGTTGAAAAGTAGGCTTGCCACAGGGCCGTAGGTCAAGCGGCTACTTCGTCGTCGGGCAGGCGGCGGAGGGCTTCTTCGCTGATGTGGCCGTCTTCGCTGACGTCTTCGAATCGCACGGATACTCGCTTGGAGATGCCCGATTCCTGCATCGTCACCCCGTAGATCGTGGTGGCGGCGGTCATGGTCTTCTTCGAATGGGTGACGATGACGAACTTGGTCCAGTCCAAAAAGTCGTGCAACACGCTGATGAAGCGACCGATATTGGCTTCGTCAAAGGGCGCATCGACTTCGTCCAAGATGCAGAAGGGACTCGGGCGGAATTGGAAGATGGCCAGAAGAAGTGCGACGGCGGTCAAGGCTTTTTCACCGCCGCTGAGCAAGGAATTGTTGAAGGATGGCTTTCCGGGCGGCGTGGCCAGGATATCGACGCCGCAATCCAAGACATCCGCATTGTCTTCCAGTACGATATCGGCTCGACCTCCGCCAAACGCCTTGCGATACAGTA
>SKKK01000624.1 GCA_007121535.1 Planctomycetaceae bacterium
CGCCGGTCCGACCCACAGGTCCCAGTTCAGCCCGTCCGGCACTTCGTGCGTGCCCGTGGGAGTGGGGCGGGGACCGCCCACCGCGTGCGGCGTCCGGTGGGCGCCCTGCAGATGCACGGTCCGGATCTCGCCTAACGTGCCCGCCCGCACATGCTCGACCGCCTGCACATTGTAGCCGCCCTGGTTGCCCATCTGCGTGACCACGCCCGTCTCTTCGGCCAACTCGGTCAGCACCCGCGCCTCGTGGACCGAATGCGTCAGCGGCTTCTCGAGATAGACGTGCTTGCCCAGCCGCATGGCCGCGGCCGCCGGACCCGCGTGATTGTGATCCGGCGTGCAGACGATCACCGCGTCGATCTGCGAGTGCATCTGGTCCAGCATCACCCGCCAGTCCTCGAACTTGGGCACGTCCGGATAGCGTTGGAAGGAAGCGGCCGCGCGCCGCGCGTCCACATCGACCATGGCCGCGGTGTTTTCGCCCAGGAACGTGCGCCCCCGGCCGCCGGCGCCGATCACCGCACACCGCACCTGCTCGTTGGCCTGATAGCTGCGGGCCGAGGTGCCTGAGCGCAGGACCATCGCCCCGGCCGTCCCTAAGGTGGCTTGAGCCAGAAAACGCCGGCGACTGATCGAACGGTTCATCGCAAACTCCTTGAAAACTTTCAAAAAAACAGAACAAATACCCCACCTGCCCGGCATGGCCCCGGGCGGGCGCTCAATCGGCGGGCGCTCCATCCTCCAGACCCGTCAACACCAAGTGATCCCAGCGATAGGGGCTTTCTCCCGCCGCCCAGGCCATCCCGCGCAGCAGAAAAACCCGAAAGTACGCATCGTCGAACGTCCAATTGTAATGCCCCATCACACAGCCGAACAAACGACCCTGCCCCGGCTGATACGTCCAGAACAACGGCTGTTCCGCCGTCCGGCTCGGATCCTCCGGATCCACCTCCTCGCTGGTGGCCAGCACTTCGACCCGAGTCAAATCCCCGTGGGGCGGCCAGTAAGGTTCGTCGATCAAGGCGATCCGCGGCGGCAAGCCTCGGCAAATCGGATGCTCGGGCGCCGCCACCTTCAATTCCACCGGACCATGCCGGTAGCGAATCGCCCGGTCGTAGACCAGGCCCGTGACCGCCGCCACCCGCCGCTGCTGGTCCTCGTCCGCCAGCAGCCGCCCGGTGTAGGTGGCCGAGTGGATCAGCACCACGCCGCCGCCCTGCTGCAGATAGCTTTCCAGTTTCTTCAACCGTTCTTCGTTCCAAGTCCGCCGCGGGCCGCCCGAACGGTAGCAGAAGAAGACCAACAGGTCGGCCGTTTCGAATTGCTCCTCGCTGGGCCACTTCCAAGCCGTCGCGACGGTCAGCCCCGGCGCCCCCGGGGAGATCGGCAGGTCGTTTTCCGCGTCGTTCCCGCCCAGCAGGGCCACCCAGCGCTGCTGCCAAATCGGATAGTCGTGAGCGCCCGGCCCGTGATCGGCCACATCGGCCACCAAAACCACGTGGATTCCACGCAACGACTCCTCAGCCGGTGGGGCAGGAGCTTGGGCCAACACGGCTTCGATTTCCGCATGCGATCGGGGCGGAGGCGGATCGGCCGCCAGCACCGCCGGCATCGTCAGGCCGAACCACCAGGTGAACAAGGCAAAAATGCGAAGACGAATCAGAATCGCGGCGCTCATGAGGGCCTTTCTCAAAGACTGATAAGAATTTTAACTGACTGAACTCTGATTCGAAAGGCTGGCTGTCCCCGTTTGCGACTCGCCTCACCCGCCTCCCGCTGGCGATCGACGGTCAGCGGAGGAGGACGACGGGCAACTGGCCGATTACGGACTCTCGTCGCGGGTGCGGCCCCAGAGGGCCATGTGATCGTAGGTGCGGCCCAGTCCATCGTGCGGCCCGTGAATGAAACCGCGGCCCGCCGGGTACAACGGGATGGCTTGCCGTTCGTCCCGCAGCAGGGCTTCCAAGGTCAGCAGGGCCAGCGGTTCCACCGTATCGAACGAGGCGTTGCGATGCCGCGCGCTGGGACGGAACAGACCTTCGTGAAAACGTTGCTCGAGCAGGTTGTCCGCCAATCGCCGGGCCAGGTCCAGATAGAGGGGCTCGGGACAGGCCTGAACGGTTTCCAGGACGGCGAACAGCAGGTAAGGATCGGCGGTTGCGGTGTCGAGTTCCGGTTGTGGTGAACGGCCCGGGGCGGTTCCCCAGTCACCCAATCCGTGGCCTTGCGCCATCGCTCGCACCGTGGACCACAGCGCCTCGTCGCCCGTCTGGCGGTGGGCCATGGCAAAGGCGAACAGCAACAGGGGCGAGGCAGTCTGGGGTTGGAACACGGACGGTCGGTAGTAGCCGGAGCGGACCACGTCCTCGGGCGCGAGCGGGGTGCCGTCGGTGAACAGGGCCCGCACCTGATTCGTTTCGGGGTCGTAGGCATGTTGAGCATACGCGCGCAGTCCCTCGCAGGTCCAGCGGAGGAAGTCGGCGCCGGCCGCACCCGCCAGTTCGGCGATCCGCATCTGGCAGACCCCGGCGCGACCGTAGATCACCGAAGCGCGGCCCGGGTCGAGCACTTTTCCTTCCAAGGCCACCTCGCCGAATTCGGGGCCCAGCTGGACCTTGGCCCGATCGCGTCCGCCGGCCAACTGGCTGTACTGGTAGGCGCCCAACCCGGTGTCCGGGTCCCGGGCCCGCACGTAGTACTCCATCAACTTGCTGCCCCAGCGAAGCGGTTCCGCGGCGCCGGTCAGTGCGTGGAGCAAGGCGGCGGCATAGTACAAATCGCTGCCGGTGTTGACAAAGGTCAGTCCCCGGCCTTCGAAAAACGGCTGAAAACCACCGAACTCGTGGTCCCACAGCCGGCCGCGTTGCAAGCCATACCGGCCGTGCCGGTTCATGTCCAGTTGGTTCCAGTCCAGAATATGGGCGTTCCAGAGGGATTCGATGTAACGCCGGGTCGCCGCAGCGTCCACCTCGTACAAGAATTCGAAGAAGGGGTAACTGCACTTCAATTCGTGCGTATCCTGCTCGCCCACAAAGCGGCCGGTGGCAGCATCGTAGAAGCGGTGCCCGCCCCACTGCAACAGACCGCACGACCGCACCAGCTGCTCGAAGTGGTAGCTCACCGCGGCGGCAGCCGTCTCCCGGTAACGCTCCTGCCCGATCAGGCGGCTGAGCCCGACCAAGGTGCGGAACAGATTCTGCTGGCTGGCCAAATTCGAGCAGATCCACGCCTCACCCCGATGGACCCAACGCACGGGCTGGCGGGTCTCGATGTTCAAGCCGTCGACCAGCAACGGAGTCGGCGCAGGGCCGTAGGTATCGCGTCCCTGTTCGAGGACCGTATCGGCAAACTGCTGGACGGCCCGCAAACGCGGCGCATCGCCGGCCGCGGCCCGCGCCCGTCGCGGTACGTATTTCGTCAACAAAGTCGCTCCCCAAGCCGCTGTACCTTTCAACCACGTCCGCCGCGTCAGATCAGCCTGCATCGCTCGCTGCCTTTCAAGTCAACTGATAAGAATTTCAACTGATAAGAATTTCAAACGTCGTCCGGCAAGATTGCAAGCCTACGGGCCCGTTTTTTGCCGCTTTCTGCCATTCTTTGCCATTTTTTTCTGACTCTTCCTGCTCATGTTCAACTTGTTGTGGGGGTTGGCGGTGTGTAGTTCTGGGGGGGGTTGGCGGCGTGTATTGCCGTATACCGGTATGTTTTATGGTGCGATCATTGTCGGGGACGGGGAGTGGGGATGGCCCGATGGGTTTTGCGGTACGGGAGGATCAAGAAGCATTGGGAGGCAATAGAACGCTACAACGCCCACATCAATGATCCTGCGAACCTCGAGTCTCTAACTGATGGTTTCATCGGTTTTTCCAATCCACCTGATCCAGAACTGGATTTGGTAGCACTCACGACTCTAGGTGAACTTGAATTTGCTGACCTAGTCCTGCCGGATGCTCCTAACTGCCGCGAGGCGAGGCTTTACTGGATGGAGTTCGTCGAGGAACACGACGACATCATCTACTCACTCGGAAATCCGAGCTACACTGCTTTTTCGCCGTCGGGTGATCAGCCGCTGCATCTTAAGTTTTGGTATTTGCCGACGGCTGAAAAGAAGATCCAAGCTTTGATTCGTCACTTAGAGTCTATGAAGCCGCGATCAGACGAACCATGATATGCACCGGAGGACGGCACAACGCGTGTGGGATTGGAAGATCAAACCCCCGTCCCCGGTGACCTCGGCCGTTCCACATCATCGAGCACGCTATGAGCACACATTGGCAAACTTGGTCACCGTTCCAATCGGCAGAGGTCGACGAGATTTGCATGCACATGACCGACGCCGAGACAGCCGAGGCATCACGTCGAAGCGGACGGTACGGGCTGTGGGTTTTTGCGACCTTTGCCGGGCCACTGCCTTTCGCTATGGTCTTTCGGCAGCCAGCTCTCATGGCTGTTGCTGCTGTCCTGATCGTCATACACATCGCCTGTGTACCCGTGTGGCTGAAGATGCAGCGCCGCTTTTTGTCTTCGACAACGTGGGCGACCGAGCATGGTGTTGCAGC
>SKKK01000269.1 GCA_007121535.1 Planctomycetaceae bacterium
CTCGGAAACTGGGATTCGCTTCAGCCGAAGTTCAGATCTCGGAAACAGAAACTCCTCTTCACCGCCTGGAGACCGTGTATCGACGACTGATCGAGCGGCTCTCGACCACGGATACGCCCCAAGGGGCTTGGCGAAACGTGGTGGACGGCTGGTTCTACGCCCTGGAAGAAGATGTGCTGGCCGAAGGAACCTTCGACCAGAACGACCAGCAGGTTCTGGTCGCACGGACGAATGAACTGCTCGAACAGCGGCTGGCGAAGGTCACCAGCACGGCTCCCATGTTCAGCGCGGCTTTGCGTGGCTACCGTTCGGCGCAGGTTGCCGGCGATCGCCCGATCAGCGAGGCGATTCTTGCCTGGCTGGCAGGCCAACCGAACGTCGCTGCGGCGGCCAAACGCTTCTGCGGTGTCAAGGGGGACATCGACCACTTCGGTGCGTTGAGCTTTCTCCAGGGCGTATTGATCGTTCTCCGCGATTCCGGGCATCCCGGCTTGCTGCTGGTGCTGGACGAGGTCGAGACCATCCAGCGGGTTCGCAGCGACGTTCGGGACAAGAGTCTGAACGCCCTGCGCCAGTTGATCGATGAAGTCGATTCAGGCCGTTTTCCCGGCCTCTACCTGCTGATCACCGGCACTCCGGCCTTCTTCGACGGTCCCCAGGGCGCTCAACGTCTGGAGCCCTTGGCCCAGCGTCTGCACGTCGATTTTCAGACCGAAGCCCGCTTCGACAACCCCCGCGCCGTCCAGATCCGGCTGCCGGGATTCGACCTGGATCGCCTCCATCAGGTCGGCTGCAAGGTCCGGGACATCTTTCAGCAGCACGCCGCAGCTCCCCAGCGGATTGCTTCCGTCTGCGACAACGGCTATGTTCGGACTTTGGCCGAGGCCGTCGCCGGCAAACTGGGCGGCAAGGTCGGTGTGGCACCCCGAGTGTTCCTGAAGAAACTCGTCGCGGACATCCTCGACCGCATCGATCAGTTCGCCGATTTCGACCCGCGCCAGCACTATCAACTGACCATCAACGACACCGAATTGACCGCCGTCGAACGCCAAGCGATGGGGGCGACCGACGTCGACAGCATCGAATTAGAGATCGGGCAGTAGTCAGTGATCACCAGTCAGCGGTCAAGGACTGTCCCTCACCGACAACTGCCAAATGCCAAATGACTAGTGACGAATTACATCCCGCCCTTCAGCACCATATCGTGAACAGCCTTGGCTGGCGCGAGCTGCGGCCGTTTCAGGAAGCGGTGATTGGTCCGATCTTGGCCGGAAAGCATCTGATCGTGTTGGCTCCCACCGCAGGCGGTAAGACAGAGGCCGCCTTTTTCCCAGTTGTCTCGCGGATGCTGACCGAGGACTGGCGGGGGCTGAGCGTGTTGTACATCTGCCCGATCAAGGCGCTGCTGAACAACCTCGATATTCGGTTGCAGCGGTATTGCACCCTGCTCGGACGGCGGTCAGCGCTGTGGCATGGTGACATCAAGTCTTCCGCCAGGAAACGTATCCTTCGCGAGCCGCCCGACTGCCTGCTGACAACGCCCGAGTCGCTGGAGGTGATGCTCGTTTCGCCCAACGTCGACGCCCGCAGCCTGTTCAGCAACCTGCGCGTGGTGATCGTCGACGAGATCCATGCTTTCGCGGGCGATGACCGCGGTTGGCATCTACTGGCCGTACTGGAACGGATCTCCCGGCTCGCCGGACGGGAACTCCAACGGCTGGGCCTGTCCGCCACGGTTGGCAATCCCCTGACATTGGTCGACTGGCTGGCGGGATCGTGCGCCGGCCCGCGGGATGTGTTCTTGCCACCGGAAGCCGTCAGTAGCGAAGCCGATGTACAACTTGACTACGTGGGTTCGCTGGAGAACGCCGGCATCGTGATCTCCCGGCTGCACCGGGGCGAGAAACGCTTGGTTTTCGTGGACAGCCGGGCCAGAGCCGAGCAGCTCGGTGCGCATCTGCGGCAGCTTCAGATCTCGGCGTTCGTCACGCACAGTTCGCTGAGTCAAGAGCAACGTCACCAAGCGGAAGAAGCTTTCGCTTCGCGGGACGACTGCGTCATCGTCGCAACCAGCGTGTTGGAATTGGGTATCGATGTTGGCGATCTCGACCGCGTGATCCAGATCGACTCGCCGCCGACCGTTTCCAGCTTCCTTCAGCGGATGGGACGAACCGGGCGTCGAGCGGGTACTCGACGCAACTGCCTGCTGCTGGCCACGAAGGACGAAACCTTGGTCCAGGCAGCGGGAGTGATCGACCTGTGGGCTGAGGGGTACGTCGAACCCATCGAGCCGCCGCCTTTGCCGCTGCACGTGCTCTCTCAACAATTGATGGCCCTCGCGTTACAAGAGCGGGGGATCGGCCGCGAAGACTGGCTGGGGTGGGTCCGCGATGTTCCCGGCTTCACGACCATTCCATCAGACTACGTTCAGCGATTGGTCGCCTGGATGCTCCAGCGGGAGATCCTCTGGGACGAGGCCGGGATACTGGCGATGGGCCGCGAGGGCGAGGGCAAGTACGGTCGCAGGAACTTCCTGGAACTGTTTTCCGTTTTCATGTCGCCACCGCTGTTCTCGATCCTGCACGGTCGTCAGGAACTGGGCTACGTTGACGAGATGACTTTCCTGGGCAAGCACGAAGGACCGCGGGTGTTGTTGCTGGGCGGCCGTTCTTGGAAAGTGAACCACATCGACTGGCAACGCCGAATCGCCCACGTCGAAGCCACCGAGCTGACGGGCCGCTCACGTTGGAAAGGCCAAGGTCAAGGGCTGGGGTTCCGCCTGGCGCAAGCCATCAAGCGGATCTTGGCCACGGACAAGCGCTGCACGCGCTGGTCCCGGCGTGCAACGGAGCGGATGGGTGAGGTTCGCCTGGAGTTTCCCTGGCTGAAGATAGATTCATCGGTGGCCGTGTTGGCGGTAGACGGGAAGACCGAGTGGTGGACGTTCGGCGGAAATCGAGCAAACGCAACGTTGGCGCGTCAACTGGCCAACGAGACGGCCAGCAAGGTAAGCCACGACAGTTTCACGCTGAACTTCGACTCTGCTGTGAAACTGCATGACGTCCAGCGGGCCATAGTCCAACTCCGCCAACAGGATGTCACCGCCATGCGTCCCGCCATCGACGAGGCCGCCATCAACGGCCTGAAATTCTCGGAGTGCCTGCCCAACGAGTTGGCCATCGAAATGCTGGAGTCGCGACTCCAGGAACCGAAAGCGACCCGACGCATCTTGAAGGAGGACGTGAGATTCCTGGTACAGTGATCACGACAGGTCCACATCATGCAGGTGATCCCGTAGCGAAACATATGGGCAAATGAAATGAGACTCTTAACAACGACGATCGGCGACGTGGTACGAGCCCAACTTGCCAAAGCAACTCGCGCAAGAATTGCGGTCGCGTATTTCAATCCTGATGAGCAAGTCTTGACGGCTTTGCAAGCTGTGCCGAATGTCACTGTCTTGGTAGGAAGCGACTTCTCCGTAAACAATCCCTATAAGCTGGAGAAACTCGCAGGTTGCCATCAGGTTTTGCAGGTATTGCCCGATTCTTCGAGCGGAAAACTGCATGCCAAGGTGTACCTTTTTGACAGGGACGACGGGAGCCGCTGTGCAATTGTGGGATCAGCCAACTTCACGTCAGCGGGATTTGGATGCAACCATGAAGCCGCAGTTCTTCTGGAGTCAGCGTCGCAGGCAGAGCAGTTGATCCTATCAGAACTCAGCAACTGGTTCGACGTGACACGGCAAGATGCAAGCCTGATTTCGTTTTGTATCGCCAAGCAGATTTTCGATCGCTCCTCGCGGCGGGAAAACGAAGCGGGGGCTTCAACCCGGACTAACAGCAAGGCATGGATTCTGAAGACTCACCCAGGTTCGGATGAAGTTGACTATTGGTCCCGCTTCCTTGCTGAAGGAGTGGTGGCGATTGGTTGGGAAGATGTCGCTGTCAATCTATCGGATGTTGATGATTCACAGCTCGAAACAGCTGTTCGTGAAGCGTATCCCTTTGATCCAAGACGCAGACGGGAGCGAAACTACCCTTATATTGTCAAGGTGCTGCGTCAGTTTGTCGATTGGGAGAGCGGTGATCTAGTCCTTATCTGTAGGGGTTATCCCGCGAACAGCCATGCCCCAGTGCATGTTTACGGGTTCGCGAAGGTGTTAGGGCCTTTCTATGACGACGTGGGATCTGACTGGTGGCGTTTCAAGCACCGCGCCGAGATTCAAGTTGTAAATGGAAAACTGCCTAAGGCGGAAATGGCGAAAGCGTTAGGCATGCGTAGCCTCCTTGGTGCGATGCACCCAGTCGATAACGAATCCCTACATCGCGTCGCCGCTTTGTGCAAGGAATTCCTCGACGTACCACTGACATTATAGGAATTCAGCACTTGGCCTGGTACCGTTGAGGGATCGGAACATAACTTGGACATGGCGGTACATTGTATGCCGACCACTGCGTGAAGTGAACGGGAATTGGGGACGAATATAGCTGCTCCAGCAGTTCAGTCCTCCGTCCCTGATCGCCTTGCTCTGCATGCATGGTTCCGGCC
>SKKK01000016.1 GCA_007121535.1 Planctomycetaceae bacterium
GGCGGGACCGCGGCTCCGCGAAGCGACTCATCTGCGAGTGGCCGACATCGATGGGTGGCGACAATAGATTCATCTTCACCACAGTCGTCCTGAACTTCACGCCCTTTCCACGAGAGCAGGCAGGATAGATTGCAATGCGTTTTTCGCCTCGTAACATTGGAAAACGATCATGATTGTGCGCGTCCGTGACCTGGTGTCGGGGTTGCTCATGTTCCCGCTGGCGCTGGCTGGCTTTGCTCTTGGGCTCATCACCGTCGACATCTTTTCCAGTGGAATCGATCTCACCACCATCATCGGCCTGCTGATTTCGCTCACAATTCCTGGGGCGTACTTTTTTCATCGCGAAGCAGATGCAGGCGTATCCCAATCATCGGTATTTTGGCGAACTCTCGGCTTCAACATTTCTTTCTCTGGCGATCGCTGCCTATGTGCTTCCCCTACTCGCGGCCGTGATTCTGGTGTCGTTGGTCTTTTAACAACGGGCAAGGGATTGTCTGAGTCTTTGCCGGCATGGTAACCGTTCGCGCGGCGGTATGGGAAAATCTCCGGCGAACACAATAGGTGCCATCCACCTTACAAGAGTAAAGGGCAACGATCCCACTCAGTTTGCGAAGACTGCCAACCTTTTGCCGGACAATGGGAACCCCAGGGGTCCAACTCACAATACGCTCATGCCATTCGTCGGCGATTTGCGAACCACCTACCCGACCGTGACGGAAAAACACTCTCGGACCGGACGTTGACCCGACCGATGGTGCTTGCCGCTGCGATGTGCATCGGCAGACATCGCGTGCGGCGAACCGGCACACGCACTGCGGCCAAAGTAGCGTTTGCAATGCCAGACCAGGTCACGCCACATCGAACCATCGATACCCAGCTTGCCCAGAATTCCTTGCAGCTTTTCCGATACCTTGGCAACCTGGCCTTTCGAACGTTGCACGGCGGTCCACTGCTACAGAGTCAGATACTGTTGCCAATTCAGATCCAAAAAACCCTTGTCACTGGCACGCACGCCCTGACGATGAACTTCAGGGTCGTCGGCTAATTTCCGATCCGATTTCTTCAAAGGCGCCAACCAGCGATCCCGCAGGATCCGTCTTCCGGTGAGATTTCGCTGCTTGGCCCGCCGCTGCTGCTTTCGATCAGCGACGGAAGTCTCGCGCAGATGATCGCCAGCTTGGTCAGACGAGACGCTCACCAAATCAAAGGCTGCCGAAGGGATCTGCTCACCTCGTTCCGCCTGGATTCGATCGTAAGCCGACGTGTAAACCGATTGTTCAGGCGAATCAGCCAACGCGGCTCGGACCGGATTCAGGTCGACATACATGGAACAAGCCAATAAGCCCGCCTGATCGACGATCCGCTGATCCCGAAATCGACCCTCCCAGAAGCGGCCGGTGCAGCCATCCTGCTTGTTTGCCAGGCGGGCGGCCGTGGGTTTCAATCCAAGGGTTCGGTTTTCCGCGGGAACACTAGTCGCGTCGTGGCGATCGAATTCGTACAATCAAGAAATCGCTACGGCACGTTCCTAGATCATAGGTCGCTTCGAATCTCGTGAGCGTTCGGTTGTGGGTTGCGCGGGTCGACCACCGGCCGCGACGGCCCGGAAGGGTGTTTCGGCGGGAGGCCGTGTTGGGGAAAAGACTGCATAATTGAGGGAAACCATGACCATCGGAATACTCCTCATCGCCAATTCGTTGCTCGGCCAAATCGACGCGGCCGAATTGGAAGTGGAAACACGCCGTCTGGTGCGGCAACTGGACGGACCATCGTTGGCGCAACGGGAAGCGGCCGAGAAGACGCTGATCGAACTCGGCCCGCCGATTCTGGATCTATTGCCGCCGGTGACGCGGACAACATCGGCCGAGGTGCGAGTGCGTTTGGACCGCATCCGCAACCGCTTGCAGCAGCAAGAGGCCGAGCAGGCCATTCGGACCACGCGAATCGACTTGCAAGGCGAAATGCCGCTGCTGGACGCACTGGCAGCGATGGCAGAACAGTCGGGAAATGCGATCATCGATTACCGCGACCAGTTCGGCCAAACGACGACCAATCCGACGGTGACCGTCGACTTTCAGGACAAACCCTTCTGGCAGGCGTTGGATCAGGTGTTGGACCAGGCCGACTTGACGATCTACCACTTCAGCGGCCAACCCGATACGCTGGCGATCGTCGCCCGCGGCGAAGCCGAGCGTGCTCGTGCCGATCGCGGGACGTACAGCGGCTTGTTCCGGTTCGAGGGTGTCTCGTTGGTCGCCCGCCGCGATCTTCGCGATCCTCGTGGTGATTCGTTGCAGATGGCAGTCGAGGTTGCTTGGGAGCCGCGGGTTCAGCCGATCGTGCTGCAGATATCCCTGGATGCGATCCGGGCCTTCGACGAAGACGACGGACCGATCGCGATCGACGCGGCGGGGACTCAATTGGAAGTCCCCACGGAATCGAACGTTCCCGCCGTCGAGATTCAGCTTCCGCTCAGCCTGCCCGACCGCTCGACTCGCCAGATCGGCCTGCTGCAAGGCCAGATGTCGGCTGTGATCCCGGGTCGTGTGCGAGAGTTTGTGTTCGAAGATTTGCTGGATGCCAAAGCGGTGGAACAGCGCGTTGCCGGAGTGACGGTGACATTGGACCAGGTCCGTAAAAGTCTGGACCTTTACGAAGTCAGGATGCGCGTGCGATTCGATCGAGCCGACATTGCACTCGAGTCGCATCGCACCTGGATCTACGAAAACGAAGCGTACCTGCTGGAACCGGACGGCCAGCGAGCCGATTATGCCAGGATGGAAGTCATCATGCAGCGTCCGGACGAAATCGGTATCTCCTTCTCGTTCGATCGCCCGGAAGGTTTGGACGGTTGCCGATTCGTCTATCGCACCCCGGTGGTGATCGTCGCCGTACCGATCGAGTACCAGTTGCAGGAGATCCCATTGCCATGAACGTCTGGTGGCTGGCCGGGTGGCTGATCGGCTGGTCGAGCTGGATGCCGACTGCCCTGTACGCGGAAGCCGACCAGCGGACCGTGGCAGCGACCGTCGATGGCCAACCGATCTACGCCGATCAAGTCGATCGTCAGATCGAACGGGTACTCGAAGGTCGCCACGTCGAACCGACTGTCTTGGACAAACTGCGACGTGCAACGCTGCAGCAATTGATCGATCGCCTGCTGGTTCAGCAGTACTTGGCCCGATCGTCGCATGGTGCGAGCGATGCCCAGGTGGACCGAGCCGTTCGGCGATTGCAACGGCTGGCCGACCAGCAACAGGTCCCCTGGTCGCAGTACCTGCAGGGCGAAGGTCTGGACGAGTCGCAGTTGCGCGATCGATTGGCTTGGGAGATCGGTTGGAAGCAGTTCGTCCGGCAACAGGCCACCGACGAGAACTTGCAGCGTTACTTCGACCAGCACCGTGCACGATTCGACGGCCGGACGGTGCGGACGGCCCACATTTTGTTTCGAGTTGACGCGCCCCCCGGGGATGTACGATGGGAGCAAGCTGTGGAACAGGCGCGGCAGTTACGGCAGGCGATCGTCGAGGGAAAGCTGAGCTTCGCGGCGGCTGCGGCAGAACACTCGCAAGCCCCGACCGCAGATCAGGCGGGTGAACTCGGTTGGATCGAACGTCACGGCCCGATGCCCGAGGCGTTCACCGCTGCCGCATTTGCTCTGGAAGTGGGGCAATTGAGCGAGCCGGTGATCACCTCGTTTGGCGTCCACTTGATCCAATGCCTGGACATCCGGCCCGGCGACAAGACCTGGCAACAGGCGCGCGACGACCTGCTGCAATCCGTCAAACAGCACCTGTACCGCTGGGCCGCCGACCGTCAAAGGCAACAAGTCCCCATCAAAATCCACCCTTAGAAAAAAAGGGGTAGGAGCATACAATGAGTAATCTGGCGATTACAGGGAGTTCATTCGTCTGGTTCGCCTTGCCCGGCAGATGGTTTCGCTGTCGGCGGAAACGGCTGCCGAGATGGCAGTGGGCCGCGGAGTCGCCGATAGCACCTTGCTTCCACTGCGCGATTCAATTGATGACCGAATGCAGATGTACTGAATGGACTGCCAGGCGTTTCGAGAGTCTCAGAGTTTAGGTGCTCACGCGCGGAGGCAGGAGCGGTCAGGAAGATTGGGGCAGGAATATCGCGGTTATCGTTGCCAAACGGGGCTCCCACCGGTGCAGGACCGGCGAGGGCCGTTGTTGGCGTCGGGCTCACGAGCCAGAGCTGACTGGGCGTTACGGCTCGGGCCACAGCGACTCGATCAGTTCCACGGTGCGGTCCACGAGCACCTGCCCGCCCTCGGGTCCCACCGTGTTGCTTTCGGCAATGGCGCTGTACCCGCCGCCGCGCACTGCCCGCTGGGTGGGGACATAGCCTTCGATTCCCACCAACTGGACGACGAACGTTTGCAGCGCGGGACTTCGCGCCTTGATCTGGATGCCGAAATCCAGGAACAGTTCGAACGGATTGGTCGCAATGGCTACGTCGCCCAGGCGGAGCACGTGGATTTCGATTCCGTGGGTGGGTTTGTCTTTTTGGGTGGCATGGCGGTCGA
>SKKK01000018.1 GCA_007121535.1 Planctomycetaceae bacterium
AAAAAATGGGACTGGCTTCGAGTGAGAACCGCGAAAACATTGAAAAATTGGAGGTCGCCAAGGCATGATGCGAGGCACGTTGATCGCTTGGACGATTGGGGCATGGTTGGTTGGATTCCCTCTGCTGCTGATGGCTCACGATACAGGGCGGATGACGCATCGCGAGCTGGTCGAATACCTTGGGGTGCATCCCGACTTTGAGGACGATCTGCAGGAGATCGAAATCCGCGTCAGTTCCCGAGGCGAAGGGGCGCCGACTCCTGAGCGGCTGTTCGTCGGCCACGTGGCCGGCAACCGGTACGTGATCAAACTCGAGACAGCCGATCGGGAGTATCCTCGCGAGCAGACCGTGCTGCACATCTACGCGGATATCGATGACGACGCGTCCACCGGTCGCGAAGGTTCGGACCACGTCGCTGGCACGGACATGATGTACAGTTTTTCGCGCGGTGACAACGATCCTCGCTTCTTCAATCACGACGTCCGCACTCACGATCATTATCCGGTCCGCGGGGCGATCGTCGGCAACACGGTCTATGTCGCCGATGATTTGAACGTGAACCTGCGGGACGGCCGAACACACTTCAGGCTGCGGATGTTGGGCGAGCGGCGCGAGGATGGAAAGGTCGTTGCTTCGGCGTCCACACCGTGGACGTACGTGAAGGTGCCCCTTTCGCCGGACCGCGAGCTGCCGCCATTGCCGATGCCCGAAGCGGCCGGGTTCGCTCACCTGACGATGCCTAACTTTGCCGAACTGTCCTACAGCATCTGGAATGCCGAAGGCACGATCCGACTGCGCCCCGAAGACGCACAGATCAGCGGTCTGCTGGCATTGATGAACGACGACTTCGATGGGGTCGGCGGTCAGGACGAGTCGGTCGTCTGGCGCTCGCCGGTGGCTGGCCGCTACCACGTGGGACTGGTGATGAGCGGCAACCCCGAGGGACTGCAGCGCACCCGGCGGACGCTGCTGGCCCGCGAGCAGGCCGGGCACACTCGCCCATCCTCACCGATGGGCCTCTCCGGGCTGGACGTGCTGGTTGCCGGCCAGAAGATCGGAACCGTCGTACAGCACCGCGGTCCGGGGGACGTGGTTCATTATAGCGAACAGCCCGTGGTGCTCGAACAGGGCACGCCCATCGAGGTGCGCAGCGCTCAGCACAGCAGCAGCGTGGTCTTTCACAGCGTGCATCTGTCGAAGGAGACTCCCGCAGTGCCGCGTCTGGTGATCGAGAACTTGGCCGTGTGGCATCTGCCCGACGAGCCCGGGGAACTGCCGGGACGCATCATGGTGGCATGGACTACCAACCGGCCGACCGAGGCGCTGGTCAGCTACCGGACCGAGCCGGACGGCGCGACCGGCGAGCTTGCGGGGCGAGGACGGGTCAACAGCCACTATGTGATGCTTCCGACCGATGTCTCGGGCGACGTTTGGGAGCTTGCGATCGCCTGTGTCGAGGCATCTCATGAGGACTTCGAGGCGCAGCAGGCCCGCGTGCGGACCACGGTCCACCGCGACCGTGCCGGGCATCTGGCCGCGCATCAACTGCCTGGCGGGGTCAGCGGCGAACCGTTGAAAATCGACTTAAGCGTTGTCGAGCCGACCGACGTGCCCCGCTCCGAGTGGCCCGTGCGTTCCGGCGTTCCGCTGCCCGAGGGCGTTCTGGGCGATCCGTCTGCGGTGCGTCTGCTTGATGCTGCTGGCCGGGAGGTTCCGGTGCAGACGCAGGCTACCTCGTGGTGGCCGGACGGTCTCTCGGTGCGCTGGCTGTTGGTGGACTTTGCCGCCAGCACCACGCCGGCCGGCTCGTCGCAGTACACGCTGGAGATCAACGCTGCGCCCACGGCCGCCACGAAACAGCCGGTCGTCGTCCGGGCGGCCGAGCCTGCGGGGGATGGCCCGCACCCGCTGGGCCTTGCCGCTGCGCCAATCGAGGTCCATACCGGGCCGCTTACCTGGCGTTTGGGCGAGGGTGGCTTCGTGCCTTTTGGCGATCTGACGGTCAACGGCAGACCAGCGCCGCCGGCTGCCGACGGGTCAGGTGGCTTCGAGCTGAGCGACGCGAATGGCTTCGTCTTCACTTCGGCGCTGGAAGCCCCCGAGGAGATCGTCGTCGAGCAGAGCGGCCCGCAGCGAGCCACTCTGCGGGTCAGGGGCCGGTTGCTCAACGCTCAAGGACAGGCCTACATGCGCTACCTGTGCCGGTTGCACTTCTTTGCCGACAGCGCCGCAGTGCGCACCGTATTTACCCTCGAGAACGACGTGCTGCAGCCCGAGATGAATTTGATCGGAGGCCTGAGCCTGACGGTCCCGGCAGAGTTGGCTGAGTCGCACCTGAGCGTAGGGGGCGACGGCCGGGCACTTGCGATGGCCCCCGACGGCAGGCTGCTGCAGGACGAAGACTTCCGCTTCACGCTGGGTGATCACCAGGGGCATCGCGCCGACGGCTGGGTGTTGGCAGCCGGGCAGGACAGATCGCTGGCGATCGCCGTCCGCGACTTCTGGCAGACTTATCCCAAGGGCTTCCGCGCCGCCAACGACGGTGTAACCGTGGAACTCATGCCGCCGTTGCCCGCGGAGATCTACGCCGATGCGGACGACGATGCGCTGACGCAATGGTACTTTTGGGCTGATAAGGGCCGTTACAAAATTCGAACCGGGGTGCGTCTGACCACCGATTTCGCCGTCGATTTCGCGCCCGAGGTCAGCGGCGACGATCCGGCCCGCTACGTGGCGGCAGACTGGTGGAGTGCGCCGCTGTTCGCGGCCTGTACTGCCGAGCACTATTGCGGCACCGGGGTGCTGGACACGCTGCTGCCTCGCCATCCCGACCGCTTCCAACGCTACGAACAGAGGCTCGACAGCGCGTTCGACGATTTCGTGGCGCGGCGACAGCGGGAACGCGAATACGGATTCATGAACTACGGCGACTGGTTCGGGGAACGCACCTGGAACTGGGGCAACAACGAATACGACACCGCTTGGGCGCTGGCGGTCCATTTCCTCAGGACCGGCAACCGCGTGATGCTGGACCAAGCGATCATCTCTGCCGCGCACAGCGCCGACGTGGACACCATCCACCATCACGCCGATCCCAACCGCGTCGGCTTTCAGTACACGCACTGCATCGGGCACACCGCGAGGTACTTCCCGAGCGACTGGAAGGGCATGGGCGGCTTCAATACGCATTCGGGGAATCGCGGTGGTCACATCTGGTCGCAAGGTCTGTTTGCCGTCTATGCGCTGACGGGCGAGGAACGGTTGTTGGAGACCGGCCGCACGATCACGGACATGCTTGCCCATCACACCACCGACTTTCGCTACGGAGCCGAACGCACCGTCGGCTGGCCGATGGTCGCGGTGATGGCCGGCCATGACTTCGACGCGAACCCGTACTATTTGAACGCGGCCAAGCTGATGGCGGACATCGTCGTCTGGACACAGCACCCCGAACGCGGACTCTGGGGACACTGGATCGATGGCAACGAGTGTGACCATGCGCCGCGCTGCTGGGGTTCGAAGCCTTTCATGACCGGCGTTCTGTTGCGCGGGCTGAAGATGTACGATCTGGTACAGCCTCGCGAGGATACGCGTCAGACTTTGCATCACAATGTGGCCTACTTGTTCCGAGAGATGTTCATGGACCAGCAAGAACGTCCCGGCTTTGTGTACTCGAGTTGCCGGAACCCGCCTTACTCGCAGGCCGGCAGCGCCAGTCGTCTCAACCTGATCGGCCCGGGCGTCGCCTACTCGGTGCTGATCGACCGGGACGAGCGGCAGCGGGCGATGCTCCGGTACGCGGCCGAACTCTACTTCCACCGGGCTGGCGTCAGCGGTTTTGGCAAGAGCTTTACGCAAGGCACCTGCTTTCTGCCCACGACCATGCACGACCTCGATGCCCTGGGCATCAGCGATTTCCCCTGAGGCGGATCTGTTTTTCGCACGAACATTCGCCTTTGTGCGACCATAGCTTTTCAACGCTGATGCACCAACCGACCAGATGATGCACCGCGAGCACGATAACAGCCAAACCGAACAAGAGCCTGGCCCACCAAGAAAGCCCGTCCGGCGGATCAATGCATAGCAGATCCTTGGTAAAAAGATCTCCCACCAAGAGAATACCAGCTACTACAAGCGGGGCATCAGCCGGTATCAACGAAACCAGGTTGCTGATCAGGCCGAAAATCCGGTCGTCACCGTCTCCGTGTCTTGTGCAAGATCCGAGATCCGCCAGCAGTACCAAGTCGCCACCGATGCGTGGCGACAGGCAAATTGGATCTTGGCGGGTGTCAGCTTCATCCGGGCTCACGTGTGGCTGCAGGTTTCTACGGCAGATCGAAGATGTAGGAACGTAGGCGTCGATTCGGAGTGTCCTTGATAAACAAGATGAACTGCTGGCGTTCTTTCGCTCTCGCGAAGTCTCGTGCCGTTTCATCCCTGGTTCGTTCGCTCAATGTCTGAATGTAGTCCCCTGCGGGGTAGGAATAGATCTTCTGCTCCGACACGTCGTACTCGATGATCTGGTCCTTATCTT
>SKKK01000414.1 GCA_007121535.1 Planctomycetaceae bacterium
CCGCCACCGGTGCAGGACCGGTGGGGGCCGGCGCGGTGGTTGCCAAACCTGGCCGCCACCGGTGCAGGACCGGTGGGGGCCGGCGCGGTGGCGGAACGCGAACAAAAACGGCAGCACGCCAATTGGCCTTGACAGGCGTAAATTGAACACGCCACTCCCGACCCCGTTCGCCCCGACCCCGTTCGCCCGATTCTACCAAGAGATATCTGGCCGCATGACTAATCGCTTGCATCGCGGGACAGCGTAATTAGAATCGTAATGGATTCACTTGCAACAGCCATCTTGGAGATTCTGATATGACGAAGTCGGCCTTACTGGTGTTTGTGCTGTTCTTGGTGGTTACGCAACTGTCGGCTCAAGAGTTGCCGTTCGGGATGGATTTCCCGCTGGATGGGGTGACTCGTTACCGGGACGAGATCCCGAAACCCGAATCGGTATTGGGGCATCGCGTGGGTGATCGCCACACGCAGCCTCACCAAATCGAAGCTTATTTCCGAGCCATCGCCCGGGTGAGCGATCGAGTTCAATTGGTCGATTACGCTCGCAGCTACCAAGGCCAACCGCTGATCTACGCCATCGTCACCTCGCCGGCCAATCACCGGCGCTTGGAGCGAATTCGACAACAGAACCTGCGGATCAGTGAAATGCCCGATCGGGTGAACGTCGATCGATTGGTCGATCAAACGGCCGTCGTCTACCAAGGGTACGGGGTCCATGGCGATGAATCCAGCGGACCCGAGGCGGCATTGTTGCTGCTGTATCATCTGGCCGCAGGCGAAGGCCCGGCCGTCGACCAGGTACTGGATCACGTGGTACTGCTGTTGGACCCGATGCTGAATCCCGACGGCCATCAGCGCTTTGTGACCTGGGTGAACCAGAACCGCGGCGCGTTGCCCGTCGCCGACCCGCAGAACCGTGAGCATCGGCAGCCCTGGCCGGGTGGCCGTTTCAACCACTACTGGTTTGATGCCAATCGGGACTGGTTCACAGTACTGCATCCCGAAGGCCAAGGTCGACTGGAGATCCTGAATCACTGGCGGCCTCAGGTCGTGGGCGATTTCCACGAAATGGGTTCCGACGCTCATTACTTCTTTCAACCGGGCGTGCCCACTCGAGTGAATCCGAACATCCCGGCTCGCAACCAGCAATTGACGGCCGATATCGCCCAGTTTCATGCCCGCGCCTTGGACCGGCTGGGAACCTTGTACTACACGGGTGAGACGTTCGACGACTTCTTCCCCGGCAAAGGCTCGACTTACCCCGACGTGACCGGGGCGGTCGGTATCCTGTTCGAACAGGCCTCGTCGCGGGGCCTGCGTCGGCAGACGGCCAACGGCGAACTGACCTACGCTCACACGGTCCGCAACCAATTGGCTACGTCGTTGTCGTTGCTGAAAGCCGTCGTGGAAATGCGCCCGTCCCTGCTGCAATACCAGCGCGACTTCTTCGCCGAAAGATCCGTGTTGGCAGCCCAGTATCCGGTCAAAGCGCATGTGATCGCGCTGCACCCGGACCGTACGCGAGCCCAACTGCTGGTGGAACTGCTGCAGAAGCATCGAATCCATGTTCACGAACTGAAGGGTGAACTGGAAATCGATGGCCAGACGTTCCGCGAGGGCGGCGCGTACGTAGTGCCGTTGGACCAGCCTCAATTCCGTTTGATCAAGACGCTGATGGAACGGACGCTCGAATACGAGGACTCGGTGTTCTACGACGTATCGACCTGGACGCTGCCGTTGGCGTACGGGCTGCGGCATGGCGAACTGTCACAGGACCCCACCCCGTATCTCGGCTCGCGGCTAGATCCGATCGAACTGGATGGCGGTCGGGTGGTCGGGGGGGCAGCGGAACATGCTTACGTGATGGCGTGGGGGCGGTACTTTGCCCCGCGAGCGTTGCACAAGCTGCAAGCCGCTGGGATCCGCACCCGAGCCACGACGCGGCCGATCACCGTCCAGCACCAGGGGCGGAGCCGAACGTTCCCGCGTGGTTCGATTGTCATCGCCGCCGCCCAGCAGCCGTTGCCGCCGGACGAACTACACGCCTTGGTCCAACAGGTCGTTCAGGAGGACCACGTGACGGTCTGGGCACTGGATACGGGCTTGACAAAGGAAGGTCCGGATCTGGGCAGCCACGCGTCGATCCGCGTGCTCGACCCGCCGCGTTTGGCGTTGATCACCGGCGACGGTACGACGGCCACCGAAGCGGGTCCGATCTGGCATTTGTTCGACCAGCGTTTTGGAATCCCCGTCAGCTTGTTGGACGCCTCGCAAGTACGTCGAGCGGACTTGAACCAGTACAACACGCTGATTCTTGCCGGGGGATCGTACAGCGGCCTGCACGCCGAGACCCTTGATGCCTGGGTCCGAGCCGGAGGTCGGTTGATCGCCTTGGGCAACTCGGTGGATTGGCTGGTCCAGCACGAGCTGGCCGTCTTGGAGTCCAAACCGTTCGACGAGACGCCTTTATTGCAGGACCTGCCTTACGAGCAACTGCGAGATGCCCGCGCGGCGCAACGGATCGGCGGCGCGATCCTGGCCGCTCGTCTGGACGTGACGCACCCCATCGCCTACGGTGTGCCCGCAACGCTGCCTCTGTTTCGTCGCCACACCTCGTTTTACGAGCCCTCGACGTCGCCGGGAACCAACGTGGGGCGGTACCTGGACCGACCGTTGCTCAGCGGCTACATGGCCGACGAACAACTCGAGCGAGCTTCCGGCAGTGCGGCGGTCGTCGCCCAACGTCATGGCCAAGGCCGCATCGCAATCTTCCTGGACCATCCGAACTTCCGTTCGTTTTGGTACGGACCGAACGGCCTGCTGATGAACGCCGTCTTCTTCAGCCCGCTGTTTTGAGCCGCCCCCAGTTTTCGTTGGTGTGGCTTGACGGACGCCGTGGCAGAAATCTTCTCGCCTTTCGTGCCGGGGGGTGTTGTCAGGCCCGGCGTATCGTTATAGTACGGGCTTCTGGCGGCGTCATTGCCTCTCTTTTTCCAGACGCCTCCAGAAGCAACGGGATTCGACCGATGCCAAGGCCAACTGGTTCAGCAAAGGCCGATTTCACCGGGTAGAGGTTCGACGTCATTTTGCTAGGGGGTTGATTCGATGGGGCTCCGTCCGCTCTTCCATCTTGTCGTCCACGGTTTGCTGATAGGAATCGTACTGGCCTCGCACTCCGTTCAGGCGACTGAACCAACAGCACCGATCCGGTTCCGACAACTGGGCGTCCCTGCGGGCTTGTATCAGTACGTATCGGGGGCTTGGGGCGTGGTGGGTGTCGAGATCATCAATGCCGAAGACCAGCCTGTCGAAGTGTTGGCCGCTTGCGCTTTTTCGCCGGATCCCGACATCCAGTTTGCTCGCCGGGTGGGCATACCACCACGCACGAAGCGGCGGACCTGGATTCCTGTCCAACTGCCGCACGTCCCATCCAACCGAGAATCGATTCCCTGTTACGGTCTGTTGATCGATGATCGAAGCGGCAGAGAAGTGGTTCTGCGTCGCGAGCAGGAGGGGGTGCAGCATACGGAACTGCTGCGAGTCAATCACGATCGGCCTTTGAGCGGTTTTTTTGTCGACGAAACAAAGGAGTTCCGTTGGGGCGAGGTGGACTATGCCTACGAGGCGGCCATCGCCTACCGCACCTCGCGTGGCTTCCAGCGGCGGATGATACCGATCCAAATACGAGATCTGCCGCCGTTGCCCGAGTTGCTGGACGGGTTGGACCAGATTGTCCTGTGGAACGACCGTTTCGCCAGCGACGCCGCCATCCTCGGCCCACTTCGCAAGTGGCTGCACAACGGTGGCGAACTGTGGGTCATGTTGGATCGGGTCGATCCGGTCAACGTGGAAAAGCTGCTGGGCCAGTCGTTTGCCTGCCAGTTGGTGGATCGCGTCGAATTGCACGAAGTGACGATCCAAGACGCGCGCGAGGGAGTTTCCGCGATGTCGACGGTGGTTTACGAACAACCGGTGAATTTCGTGCGGGTGCTGGTGGACGACTTGCACGTGACGCATACCGTCGACGGTTGGCCGGCGGCGTTTGAAGGTTCCGTGGGCCGCGGGCGAGTGCTGGTCACCGCACTGGATGCCCGCGCGTGGATCGAAGAGCCTCGGATGGCACGACCATCCTGGGACGCGACGCGGATGAGTGACTACTGGCCGAACGAGCACTTGCAGTCGATGAATCTTCTGATGAACGACCGGTCGCCGCTGGGCGAGCCGAGCATCTTTCGCGACTATTTGTCGGAGAAGATCGGCTACCGCATCGCGTCCCGTTCGTCGGTCAGCACCTTGTTGGGCCTGTTCTGCGGAGCGTTGCTGTTGGCCGGCGTCGGCCTGGCGTGGCGACGGCGATTGGAGCACTTCGCCTGGATCGCGCCGCTGCTGGCAGCCGCTGCCACCATCCCGTTAGCAGCGTTGGGGTTGCAGGCTCAACGAGCCGTACCGTCGACAGTGGGCCAGGCGCAGTTGTTGGAAGTATCGGACGGAGCGGACCAGGTGCTTGCCAGCGGCCTGCTGGCCTTTTACGACCCGGCGATGAACGTCCCGGTGTGCGGAGTGATGCGAGGCGGGGTGTTCCATCCGGATGAAAACGCGGTGGTGGGCACCATGCGGCGAATGGTATGGTCGGACTTGGATCGATGGCGATGGGACAATCTCCGCCCCACCGCCGGCCTGTGGATGGCCGACTTTCAATGGTCCGACGAACTGGACCAACGGCTGGCCGTGCAAGGCACGTTTTCACAGCGAGGGCTCGTTGCCGCCTGGGTCGACGAACCGTTGCCACTGACCGACATGGTGATCGTCCTTCCAGGTACGCCCTGTTTGGCGGTGCGAGTCGACAACGCGGATCTGGTCGCCGGACCCGCAGACGTACTGCCGCCGGGTCGCTACGTCGCCGGTCAGTGGCTCAGCGACGAACAACGTCGTCGCCAAGCCGCATTGGAGAAGTTGCTGAGTTCCGATTCCGTGGGCGGGCAGCTTGTTCCACGTCCTTTACTGCTGGGCTGGAGCGACCCGCTGGAGATGGACTTCCAGTTTCCCGCATCGGCACGGCCCGTCGGCGCCGCCCTATGGGCGATCCCGCTGAACATCCGGCCGGCGCGCTCCGGAGCTTCGGTCGTCATCCCGTCGCCGTTCATCGGACTGCGAGTCACCAGCATGGCGGAAGGTCACGAGGCATCGCCGTTGTATGACCATCACCGGGGCCAGTGGATCTCGTCCAGAGTCCGATCCGAGCTATGGCTGCATTTCCAGATTCCCACGGCCGTGCTGCCGATGGAACCGGACCGAGGCCGGCTGACCTTGCACGTGACTGCCCCCGATCGCACCTTGGAGATCCGACGCATGCAAGATCTGCAAATCCATCGAATCGATTCGATCCAGAATCCGATCGGGGTGATTAACGTACCGTTGTCCGGCGACTCGCTTCCCCCGCTGGATGATCGGGGCCGTTTGACGATCGGTCTGGCCGTCAGCGGGATTCAGGATCAGACGGGCACCGTCGCGGAACAGGTCTGGAAGATTGAACGCGTCCAGTTGGAAGTCGCGGGTACAACCATGGGATCGGGAGAAGCCCATGAGTGAAACGATCGTGGAAACGCAGACGTTGACCAAGAATTACGGTGAATTCGTCGCCTTGGATCGGTTGTCGATCTCGCTGCAACGCGGGCAAATCCTGGGCTTTATTGGTCCCAACTGAGCGGGCTCGATAGATGCCACTCGGCTTTCATGGCTCTACGGGAGAAATGCTCGTGTCGAAACCTTATGATGCGACGATCAAGGATTTGGCCGCGGTGGGACCGGCGGATTTTGTCTCTTGGTTCGATGGTCCTACGACCCGGGCCGTCACGGTGCTGAACGTGGATCTGTCCACGGTCACCACGGCTGCGGATGTCGTGTTCGGGATCGGCGATCCGATGGCTGAGATCTTGCACTTGGACGCGCAGGCTGGGCCATCGGCCACCAAGCACCTGGATGTGCTGGCGTATAATGTGTTGTTACACCGTCAATATCAGGTGCCGGTCCGTAGCATTGTACTGTTGCTTCGCGAGCAAGCGGTGCATCCGAATATGACCGGCCGCGTACAATATGGCACTCGCCCGGAACGTGGTAGAATGGATTTCCGGTTCGAGGTCATTCGGCTATGGGAGATCCCTGCCGATCAGTTGCTTCGCAGTTCGCTGGCAACGGCGCCGTTGGCGGTGTTGGGCAAGTTGCCCGAGACGCTTGGTTTGAAGGACGGCTTGGCAGCGGTGGTCCGGCAGTTGGCAGAGCGGCTCCAGCGCGAGTCGGCCGGACAGGCGGATCGGCTGATGACTGCAGCATACATTTTGACGGGGCTGCGATTGAAAAGCCCGGATGAAGTGAGACAACTTTTTCAAGGAGCGTCGATAGCCATGCGAGAATCAGTGACTTTTCAGGCGATTTTGGAAGAGGGACGTGAAGAGGGACGCGTCGAAGAACTCCATCGCACGATCCTACGGCTGGGGCATCGGCGATTTGGGGAAGGGGACGAGACGATTCGCAATCAGATCGAAGCGATGCGTGATATCGACCGGCTCGAAGATCTGACCGAGCGGCTACTGATCGTGTCGAGTTGGGATGAATTGATGGCGTGATACGCGGACCGTCCCTCCCTTTTTCTGGCATTATAACTCGTCCAGCCTCATCGCCTCGTCCGTATAACCCCACCTTTGGAGATTGATCGCGTGCTCGACAAGAGGGCAGGAAGTCGTTTTCGGACAACGATCATCCACATGGAAAGCGGGTGACCCGAAAACGACTCCCGACCCGTCTCGACGGATTCCACCAAAAAATTATCTGGCCGGGTCCTTGTGATCAGGTCTTGACTGATCACCTATCCAATGCGGACACTCTTAGGATCGGCAAAGAAATAACTGAGCGGGATGGCGCTAGCCACCGGTCCCCAGTGAGCGGAATGGCGCTAGCCACCGGTCCCCAGTGAGCGGAATGGCGCTAGCCACCGGTACCCGTGCGGCGAAAAAACCGGCGGCTAGCGCCGTTCCGCTCATTTGCCGATCCGTAAGACCAGACTTGGCGATTTCAACGGGAGCTGGCGATGAGTGAAACGGTAGTGGAAACGCAGGCGTTGACCAAGAAGTACGGTGAATTCGTCGCCTTGGATCGGTTGTCGATCTCGCTGCAACGCGGGCAGATCCTGGGTTTTATCGGGCCCAACGGAGCGGGCAAGACGACGGCGATCAAGATCCTGGTCGGCTTGGCGCGACCGACGGCCGGCCAAGCACGGATCGCGGGCGTGGATTGTGTCCGCGAGGCTCGCAAGATCAAGCATCTGGTCGGCTACATGCCCGACCGCTTCGGGAGTTACGACAATATGCGGGTCCGCGAGTATCTGGACTTTTTCGGGGCGGCGTTCAAGATTCCTTGGCAACGACGCAAACAACGGATCGACCAGGTGTTGGAAACGACCGGTTCGACCTACATGGCCGATCGGTTCGTCGAAACGCTCAGCCACGGCATGCAGCAGCGGATCGGGATCGCTCGTACGCTGCTGCACGATCCCGAAGTGCTGATCTTGGACGAACCGGCCAATGGTCTGGATCCTCAAGCGCGGATCGAGATGCGGGAACTGCTGTTGCAGTTGGCCGCGATGGGCAAGACGCTGATCGTGACCAGCCATATCCTGCCTGAGTTGTCGCGGATCTGCGATCGGGTCGCCATCCTGACTCAGGGACGCTTGCGAGCCAGCGGGACGATGGACGAGATCATGACGCAGGTCCGTCAGAAACGGCTGATCGAAGTCCAGTTGCCCGGCCACGCTCAGTTCCAACAGGCCGCGCAGACGCTGGCCCAAGCGCTGGGTGACCGAGCGACTGTGGTGCCGTCCGAAGCCGAAGCGATCTTGCGGTTCGAGACGGATCGGCCGGATGAGGATCTGGGCGAGGTGCTGACGCTGTTGGTCACTTCCGGAATTCGTGTGTCGCAGTTCCGTGCGGTTGTGTCGGATCTGGAAGACGCGTTCTTGACGGTCACACGCAACGAGGCCGAGGCGGCGTGACGCGACAAAGAGTTCGCCGGATCGGCGTTGATCCGATCATACAATAGAAAAGGAGAAACCACGGTGCCTGCCCATCCGATCGTTCAACGCGAATTCATCGGCACGATGCGCCGCCGCCGTGCCGCCGCATCCGTCATCGCGGCAGCCGCGGCCTTTTCCGCGTTGGTGCTGCTGGGCTGGCCGTCCGACGCACAAGTCGATCTCAGTGGCGCATCGGCCCAGAAGGTGTTCCGGCTGTTCGGTTACGGATTGTTGGGCGCCTTGTTGCTGCTGACCCCGGCGTTTCCCGCCACGTCGATCGTTCGCGAGAAACAGCGAGGCACGCTGATCCTGCTGCTCAATTCGCCTCTTCGATCCTGGTCGATTTACGTCGGGAAATTGATCGGCAGCCTGGGGCTGGTCATGGTGTTGCTGCTGACCAGTCTGCCGGCAGCGGCGGCTTGCTACGCGATGGGTGGTATCTCGCTGGACAGCGAACTGTTGCCGCTGTACGCCATCTTGTTACTGGTTGCCCTTCAATACACCACTTGGGCGCTGCTGGTCAGCACGTATGCCCCGTCGACCGACGCGGCATTGCGTTACGCTTATGGGGGCGTTCTGCTGATGGCCGTCCTATCGCTGGGGCCCCATTATTTTCTACAGGGCACCGGCGGCTGGAAGGCGCCGGCGGCCGAACACCTGCGCTGCCTGTCACCGATCACAGCGGTGATGCACCTGCTGGGACACAGCAGCGTGGGCTCGAAAGGTCTGCTGGCGGCCGACGACGTTTTCTGGCGCTTCATCAGTTACTCGCTGGCGGCTACGGGGCTGTTCGCCGGTCTGACTTTGCTGCGACTGAATCACCGCTTGTTCGATCGAGCCCATTCGCAGGGCCTGATCACCGACGAACGCCACTGGCTGATCCGCACGCTGCGGCGGATGGTATTCTTGGTCGACCCGCAGCGCCGCAAGTTGACGATCACGCCGCTGGTGAACCCGGTGATGGTCAAGGAATTTCGCTGCCGCCGGTTCGGCCGCATGCATTGGATGATCCGTCTGGCGGCTATCAGCGCGATGGCCTCGCTGGGATTGACGTACGTTGCCAGTTTGGGATCGATGGATTGGGGGCCCGAAGCGATCGGTGGGCTGATGGTGCTGCTGCAAGGCGCCTTGATCGTGCTGCTGACCCCCGCGCTGGCCGCCGGTCTGATCAGCACCGAGCTTGAAAGCGGCGGCTGGCAGTTGTTGCAAATGACGCCGCTGTCCGCTTCGCGGATCCTGATCGGCAAACTGGCCAGCGTGATCTGGCCGTTGCTGCTGATCTTGGTGTCCACCCTGCCTGGCTATGTCGTGATGGTTTACATTGAACCCTCGATGTGGTTGCAGATTCGCCAAGTGCTGATCAGTCTGGTTCTGACCGGGGTGTTCGCGATCGCCTTGAGCCTGGCGTGCAGCAGTTTGTTCAACCGTACTGCGACCGCCACCGCCAGCGCTTACGCCGTGCTGGCGTTCTTCTGCGGCGGAACGATGCTGGTTTGGCTGCTGCGGGACGCTCCGTTCGGACATGGGACGGTCGTTACCGCGTTGACGATGAACCCGATCGCAGCCGGTCTGGCGGTGATTCGCACGCCCGGCTTCGAACAATATCCGTTGATTCCGGCCAGTTGGTGGTTCGCTGCTTGTGCGTCGATGATCTGTATGGCCCTGGTGATCCTTCGTACCCACCAATTGACTCGGCCCCAATGAATGGAATGACATTAGGAATCGGCAGAAAGGTAGCCGAGCGGAATGGCGCTAGCCACCCGTTCCATGGTGCTGGCCATCGGTCTCCGTTCAGCGAAAGAACCGGCGGCTAGCGCCGTGCCGCTCACGAACCGGCGGCTAGCGCCGTGCCGCTCACGAAACGGCGGCTAGCGCCGTGCCGCTCACGAAACGGCGGCTAGCGCCGTGCCGCTCACGAAACGGCGGCTAGCGCCGTGCCGCTTACGTAATCACCGAATCATCCGGGAGAATCGCGATGGTCGTTTCCAACCGAAGAATGACGAAAAGGCAGAGCGTCCTGGGCGTTGCCGCTTGGCGATGGATCGGGATGCTGAACCTTGTGATCGTCCCCTTTCTGGCCTCCCCCGCCACGGCGGACCCTGCGGCCGAACTGCGTTTTGATTACGTCATGTTCCAAGATCCACGGATCGAATTGCCCAAACCGATCGCCCGTTTTCGTGACGGGACTTTGGAGCTGTGGATCGCGACGCTGCAATCGTCGGAAAGCGATCTGCGCCAGCAGGCTCAACGCATGCTGGTCTGGGCTCATCATCGAGGAATGGAAGGGCTGGAAGGGGCGATCGAATCGCTGGAGCAGAACCTGGTCCAGCATGATCGGCGAATCGTGCGTCTGACGGCTGCCCAGGCGTTGGTGACCTTGGAGGCTCACCAAGCGGCATCTGCCCTTTTCCAGCGTGCCCAGTCGGATGGCTTGGACATGGCCCAGGTGGTCGAGCCAGCGTTGGGACGGTGGGAGTACCCGCCGATGATCGAAACCTGGCGAACTCGAGTCGCGGACGATCGCGTCGATCGGCGCCGCCGAATCTTGGCGATTCGAGGATTGGCAAGTTTAGGCGATCAGGCGGCCGCCGACGACGTGCGGCAGGTCTCCGCAGACGCTCATCAGCCGGTCGACCTGCGTCTGGCCGCCGCCGTCGCCTTGGGTCAGATCCGCCATAGCGGACTGGAAGAGGCCGCCAACAACTTGCTCACCCGTCGATCACCCGCCCCGTTGGTCGACCGACTGGTAGCCGCCCATTGGCTGCGCCGGCACGAGTCAGACAAAGCGAAAGATTTGTTGCTCCAAATCGCCGACGACGATCAGTCTGCCGTAGCCGCCATCGCTCTGGAACGACTTTTGGAACTCGATCCGCCATCGATCATCCCCATGGCCGACGCGCTGCTGGATCGAGGCGATGTGAACATCCGCCGCCTGGTCGCCCGCGCATTGGCCGCCTGTCCGGCCCCTGAGAATCTGGAACGTCTTGGCCAACTGATGGGCGACCCGATCCCCAGTTTGCGCGATGACGTTCGTCGGTTTCTGGAGCAATTGGCTCAGTCGCCCGAGTGGCGCGAGCAGGTGCTCCGGATCGGTAGGCAGTTGATCGACGATCCGCGATGGGAAGTGCTGGAGCAAAGTGTCATCCTGCTGACTGGTATGGAAGACGATCAGGCTGTCCAGCGTCTGATCGAGCTGTTGTCGCACGACCGGCCCGAGGTCTATGTCATCGCCGCAAGGGGTCTGCGACGATTGGGCGCCGATCGTGCTTTGGCCCCGGCGCTGGAGATCGCTCGCCAGCGGTACGGGCGACGCCAGGAACTGTTGCGCTTTGTACGCGGCCAGCCCGATTTGGACGACCAACTGGCCCATCTATTCGAGTTCTTCGGCCTGCAGCGATACCAACCCGCAGACGAACTGCTGCGAACCTTCATCCCCATGGATCTGACGATCTCGCGGTCCCGGTCGGCGGCGATCTGGGCGCTGGGGTATTTGCACGAGGATCAGGCCCCCAGCGATCTGGTCGAAGCGTTCGTGGATCGGTTGAGCGATCTGGATATCAACAACCCGGAGGACCCTGTGGTCCGCCGCTTTTCTGCCATCTCGTTGGGGCGCATGCGCGCCATCGAGACGTTACCCGTTCTCGAATCCTTCAGCGAACCGGATGGCATCTACACCAGCGTCGGATATGCTTGTGCTTGGAGCATCCAACGTTTGACCGACCGACCCATCCCGGCATTGGCCAGTCCGGTACATTATTATTCGGAGCTGTTTCTGGAACCTCTTGATTAGGATCGGCAAGACAACAGATGTCGGATTCGATTGGTTGGTAGGCTACGCGGTCGGGAGTCGTTTTCGGGCGAGGACCACATGGTAACGGCTTGCTCGAGCCGACGCCACATCGATTAACTGGTGAAAGCCAGCGGGACGACGGCACCTTGCCCGGGGGGGCATGGCGGTACTCAATCGCTTCGTATGCAGATCAGTGCTTCGCCGGTCCGCAACAGCAGATGGCCCTCGACTGCCGCTGCGCCGTACAGGATCGGATCGCCGTAGGCGAAGATTCGCCGTAGCAACCCCTCGCCCATGCTGTCCAGATCCAACGGTTTGTCCTTGGAAAACAGCAGGTTGGCCGGAAATGGCGAAACCGGTTCCTCGGCGATATCCTCGTCCTCGGACCAGACCCGATTGACGGCGACCACTTCGAATTCCGGTCCCGCCTTGAGCACAACCACTTCGCCCCTCTTCAGGAAAAGATACACATGGTCTCCGGCGCCGATCGCCGAAGCCCAACAGTGCCCGCCGATCCGCTCCACATAAAGCTCTTCGCCCGTCTGTTCGTCCAGACAGTACAACATGCCGACCTTGTTCACAAAGTACACACCGCCACGATACGCCAGCGGCGTCGAGTAATACGAGACGGCTCGGCGCGCCCTCCACACGACATCAACTCCCGTCTTCCCTTCTGTGTGCGTCAACCTCAGGCTACAGTTCGAACGACTGACTTCCCGTGGGTTCATCGGAATATGCTCGGCTTCGCACGCACCGACGAACAGCCGGTTGCCGGAGAAGCCCGCCGACGGGACGTGGTTGCCCATCAACCCGCTCAGGCCCCAGAGCCATCGACCGGTTTCCCCATCCAGAGCCTCGATGGTGCCGCTGGAACTGAGGATTACCAGCGGGTGCCCCGGACCGGGGGCCACCAAGGGCGAGGACCATGAGGAACTGCGAGTCCCCCGATCGGCCTTCCACAGGTTTTCGCCCGTCTGCTTGCTTACCCCAACGGCGTACGACGGACCATCGTGGTCCACCAAGGCGATGACCGCGTGCTCCGTTTGGGCTAACGAACTGCTCAGCCCACGACCGTTCCGAAACTCACCGTAATCTTCCACCAAACATCGCTGCCATCGGATCTGACCGTCGTGAGTCAAACCGGCCAGTTGCCCTCCGGCAAACAAGACGTAAACACCGTCGCCATCGACCACCGGCGTCGACGCCGCCCGGCTGTTGCGAAACATGTTCTTCAACGATTGCGTAGCCGTCAATTCCCGAGTCCACAAGCGTTGTCCGTCCGCCAGACCAAAGGCATGCAGCAAGCCACGTTCCTGCTTCGGACCGTCGATCGACGTCACGAACACGCGATCCTTCCAGACGACTGGTGACGATTGGCCGTAGCCTTCTACGGCGGTTCGCCACGCAACCCCCTCCTCGGGCGTCCAATGCACGGGTAGATTCTGTGCCGGGGTGATGCCGCTGCCGTCGCCCCGAAACCCCGGCCACGTTTCGGCCGAGACCTCAGTGGCAGCCAACAGGCTCCAAACAATTACCCAGCCTGCGCCCATGACCGTCCTCCTTCGTTTCGTCACTTGTGAATGCCCTTTACAGCCCCTTGATGGCCCATCCAGCATTCCGCCAAAAATCGTGCGTCCCCCCCCGCGTTCAACACGCAAGGGCATCCGTCTACCAATGGCTCATCTTACGATGTGGTTATAAAGCAGTCAAGTGTGCACGAAAGCGTTAAAATGGTTTTGTGTCACCCCGAAGAATGGGCTTGATGGCTTCGCCGCTGTGCTATTCGGCAACCGCCACGGCCGTCCTGTCTCTTGCCCAACGGCGACTTGAACGACGCAGATTTCGTTATCGGCTGAACGACGAGGGACAGGAGATCAAAGAATCGATGAGTGAGTCGGCTCACGGACATCAGCAACCCATGGGGGGACTGCCCCATCGCGTAGCCAAGATGTTACAATTGCCGTTTGTCGCGTTGTGGACTTTGGCTACCTACGGAGACCCCCATGATGAATCTTTCACTGCGAATCTTCTGTACGGCGCTGGTTATGCTTGTGAACCTTCCGGCTGCCGCGTTGGCAGACGCTGACTCGGCAAGTGGCTTGCGAATCGGTTGGGCGTCGGTCGATATCACGCCCGACCAGCCGGTTGTTTTGCGAGGCCAGTTTCACGCCCGTGTTTCGGAGCGCGTTATGGATCCGGTGACCGCCACCGCCTTGGCTCTGGAATCGGTCGGGCCCGAGGGCGTACGAGACTATACGGTCATGGTCAGCGTGGATCTGGTGTCGGTCAGCGATCAACTGCGTGAGGAAATCCGCGAACACCTCGCCCAGCAGTTGCCGGATCTGGAACCGACCAAAGTCTTCTTCTTCGCCACCCATACCCACTCGGCGCCGGCCTTCGGCAGCCGGACGATCGAGCGGGACGCGGCGGTCGCCGAACAGCACGGTTGGGATCTGCCGGCCGATTGGGCTGACTGGGGCGTGGAACTCGAGGCGATGCCCGGTCAACGTTATCGCCAGTTCGCTGCCGAACGGATCGCCGAAGCGGTCACACAAGCATGGAACAAGCGCCAGCCGGGCGGCGTTGGATTCGGATTGGGGCACGCGGTGGTCGGTCACAACCGGCTGACGGCCTACACGTCCGGCCGATCGCAGATGTATGGCGCAACGGACCGGCCGGATTTCAGTCACATCGAGGGCTATGAAGACCATAGCGTTCACTTGCTGTACACCTGGGATGCCGAGCAACGGTTGACGGGCGTGGTGATCAACGTGGCGTGCCCATCCCAGGTGAGCGAATCGATTTATGAAATCAGCGCCGATTTCTGGCATGATACCCGCGTGGAACTGCGACAGCGATTGGGCGACGATCTGTTCGTACTGCCTCAGACAGCCGCCTCGGGGGACCAGTCGCCGCATTTGATCGGGCGGCGCAATCAAGGCGAGAACGCCGAACAGCGAATGGAGCGTTTGACCGGACGCAACCGCCGCCAGGAGATCGCGGTTCGCATCGCCGACGCGGTGACTTCCGTGCTGCCGACGATCGAGCAGAACATCGAGTGGGATCCGCCGCTGGTCCATCGCGTCGAATCGATCGAGTTGACTCGACGCCTGATCTCCGAGCGGGACGTTCAGGATGCCTTGGCGGAATCGGAGCAATGGCGAGGGCGTTACGAGCAAATGCGCCAGGCCCTCCGGGACGATCCGGAGATCCGCAACCGGCGGCGGTGGTACACCGACATCACGCGAGCCTATCGCAGGACCATGCGGGGCATCGGGGTCCGGGAACGTTTCGAATTGCAGCAGGTCGAACCGAAGATCCCTTACGAAATCCACGTCGTGCGTATCGGCGACATGGCCATGGCGACCAATCCATTCGAATTGTATTTGGATTTCGGGGTGCAGATCCAACAACGCAGCCGCGCGGTCCAGACGTTCGTCGTCCAATTGGCTGGCACGGGCACGTATGTCCCCACCGAGCGATCGGTGGCGGGCGGCGCCTACGGGGCGGTGCCCGCCAGCACGGCGATCGGCCCCGAAGGTGGCCGCGAATTGGTGGAAGAAACCTTGCGAATGATCGAGTCGATGTGGTGAGAGCTACCCATCGACGAGTTCTCCTTTTGAAAGGCACCGGCGCCAGGAAGCGTAACGCCACCAGCAACGATAGCAGTAGAAAGGTATCCCATGACTTGGAAACTTCTGATCGGAACCGTCATTCTTTTTTTTGCAGGCAGCGTCGGTGCGACATCGGCCGCCGAACCGCCTCGATTGAACGTGGTGTTCGTCCTGGCCGATGATCTGGGCTGGGGAGAATTGGGCTGTTATGGCCAGGAAAAGATCCCCACGCCGCACATCGATCGTCTGGCGTCGCAGGGGATGCGGTTCACCCAACACTATTCGGGCGCGCCCGTCTGTGCTCCGGCTCGTTGCGTGCTGATGACCGGGCTGCATACGGGGCATGCAGAGATACGAGGAAACTTCCGGGCTCCGAAGGCCTTTCCGGAATTCACCGAAGGCCAGTACCCGTTGTCCGAAAACGCCCTGACCGTGGCTCAGGTCTTTCAACGCGCCGGCTACGCCACCGGCGCGATGGGCAAGTGGGGGCTGGGACCGGTCGGCAGTACGGGCGATCCCAACCGTCAGGGATTCGACCTGTTCTTCGGCTATAACTGCCAAAGCGTCGCGCACAGCTATTACCCGTCGCATCTGTGGGACAACGACCAGCGGATCCCGATCAACGATCCTCCGATTCCCGGTCATCAACGGCAACCGGAGGGACCGGTGCGGATGGAGGACTGGATCGGCCAGACGTATGCCCCGAAGCTGATGATCGACCGGGCGATCGAGTTTCTGGAAGAGAATCGTACGCGACCCTTCTTTCTGTACCTGCCGTTCATCGAACCGCACGTGGCGATGCATCCGCCGCGCGAATCGGTCGAACGGTTTCCCGAGGAATGGGATGACCGGGTATATCGGGGCCAATGCGGCTATCTGCCTCATCCCCGCCCGCGAGCCGGCTATGCGGCCATGATCGCCGATCTGGATGGCTACGTGGGTCGCGTGATGGAAACCTTGGACCGCATGGGCGTCGCCGATCATACGCTCGTGATCTTCACCAGCGACAACGGCACCACACTTCCTCGTCCTCAAGATCCACGTTTTCACGTCGGGGGTGTGGATGCCGAATTCTTCAACAGTACGGCAGGGCTGCGCGGCTATAAGGGCAGCCTGTACGAAGGCGGCATTCGCGTGCCGCTGGTCGTAAGTCTGCCCGGACAGATTCCGGCCGGTACCGTCAGCGACGTACCCGGCTATTTCGCCGATTGGTTCCCCACGCTGTGCGCCGCAGCCGGCCTGGAGACACCCGAAGGTTTGGACGGCGAGAATCTGTGGCCCGTGCTGACCGAAGGCGTGGTGCCCGAGTCGCGGAGACCGATGGTGTGGGTGTTTCCCGAATACGGCGGCCAAGTCGCCGTTCGTATCGACCACTACAAGGTGATTCGCCGGGGACTTCGGACAAAGAAACCCGGCCCGTGGGAGGTGTATGACCTGGAACGCGACCTGGGTGAAGCCAACGACCTGGCAGCCGAACGTAGCGATCTGATCCGGCAAGCCGAAGAGATCCTCCGCCGCGAAGCGCTGGATAACCGGCAATTCCCGGTGCCGATCCCACTGGCTGATTCCGGGGAATAAGCGATGGCGATCCATGACTGGCAATCGGTCCATGCAGGAACCTGGCACGCTTTTCACGTGGCGTGGATTACGCACTTGAGCGAAACGCTGAACGGGGGCATCTTGCCAGCGGGCTATTACTCGTTGCCCGAACAGCACGGCGGTCGCATGATCGCCGGTCGCCGGACATTGACGATCCGCCACGTTAGCGGTCATCAGGTCGTTGCCTTGATCGAGATCCTGTCGCCGTCCAACAAGGATCGGGAAAGGCATGTTGTCGAGTTCGTCGATAAGGTTTGCGCGGCGTTGTGGCAAGGGATACACGTGCTGTTGATCGACTTGTTTCCTGCGGGTCGCTTCGATGCCAATGGAGTGCACGCTGCCATCTGGGAACAGTTTGACGACCAGCCTTACATTTTGCCGTCCGACGAATGCCTGACCTTGGCCTCGTATGCTGCCGACTCGCTGTCTCAGGCGTACCTGGAACATCGAAACGTCGGCGAAGACTTAGCCGACATGCCGCTGTTCCTAACGCCCGACCACTATGTCCCCGCGCCGCTGAGCACCACGTACCAAGCGGCGTTTCACGGGTTGCCCGAGTTTTTGCAGAGGGAATTGAATCGGAAAGTTTCTGCCGACTGAGTCAACCCGCAGGGAAATTTGGCGTTTTCTGAGGTTCTCACTTGAGCCCAAAGGACGGCGGCATTGTGGCATTGTATCGTGTCCGGGTCTCACCGCCGACCCCGCCTGGGCGGAAGGGTGATTGGCCGGCTAACGTCGTAACCGCCGACCGTAGGTCTCCCAAGCCAATCTGTTGCCGCTTCTTAGCTCGGTCAATCGACCAGCCCTCCGGGGTCCATGCCGACAATCCAGCCTTCCTTCCGAATGCGATCCCGCAGATCGGTCGGCGGCGCGATGACGGCCAAGTCTCGCAGCTCGTCGGCGCGGTCAGCGTCGCGCAGGTACAGGCAACTGTGGTAGGCGTCGGCATCGTCATCCCGAGCGACGTGGGCGGGCCGGAAGGCTGACGGATAGATCTCGATCCCGACGTGCTTGCCGGCGAACGCTTCCGCTTGGATGTCGAAGCCGTCGAACGGCCACCAGGCGATGGCCGGATCGCCCAGCATCCGGGCAATCTGGTGCAAACCGCAAATCGTCTGACCACCGACGATCCCGGCCCCCTGGCCGCCGACCGCGTCAGCCGCTTTGGGACGCGAACGACCTTGCACCGGCGCGACCAATTCGGTCAAGCGAAATCGTTCGGCAGCCGGAAGATGAAGCGGCTTGCGGGGAATCCCGTACTTCTTCGCGATTCCGTTTAACGGGCTCCAGAAAACGTCCGCGCCACAAGCATGATTGTACGTCGCACAATAACGCCGGGGGATGTCCAGCGGCGGCAAGCCCCTTTGGAAGTCGCCCGAATCCAGCAGCAACAAGGCCTCTCGCCACGAGCAGTCCGCGACGCCCGCAAGACGCCGCAGATGAGGCGGCCAGGCGTATTGGTGATCGAATCCGAACAGCACGCGATGCCCCGCGTCCGCCGCCTCGTCCAATTCTTGTCGAACCCTGACGAAAAGCGAATCGCGACTGAAATTCTGCGGCAGGTCGGTCTGGCGAGCCTTCACCGAATTCACCACGCGTTCCGGTTCACCGTCCAGCGTGCAGCGGTACAGACGGATGTTTCCCTGAGCGTGATGATTCTCGCCGCCACCGCTATAATCGGCGAACAGATATCGGTCAAACAAGGGCATCGTCGCGTCTTCCAAAAAACTTGTTCGGTCCGGTAGCCGATGACATTGGATACGTCCACCTGTAAACCGTCCCCATTTCCGCTTTCAGAAAATGTAACCTCATGAAACTGATCCTTCGTCTGCTCGCGGGAATCGTAATCGGCGCCTTTCTGGGCTGGGTAGCCCCGATTCCCATCGTTCGGGTATTGATTACCATCAAGGTGATCCTGGGAAGTTTGATCGGTTTCTTGATCCCGTTCATTATCCTGTTTTTCATCGCCAGTGGCATCTCCGGCCTCGGCAAGTCATCGGGCCGGTTGCTTGCGTCTGCAGTCGGCTTGGCGTACGTCTCCACTATTTTGGCTGGGCTGCTGGCGTTTTCGGTGGGCATGTTCGGGCTGCCGATGCTGCAGTCGCCTGAGGGGACGGTACAGGAGGTCGATCCGCTGGAGCCGTACTTCCGTATGGAAATCGCTCCGCCGTTGGACGTCATCACCGCCCTGGCCACGGCCTTTCTGTTGGGGATCGGCATCGCCTGGACCGGGGCGGCGACGTTGAAAACCCTCGTCGACGAATCCAAGCGGATCGTCGAACTGACGATCAGGGCCGTTGTGCTGCCCATTCTGCCCTTTTATGTGGGCAGTATTTTCGCCGAATTGGCCGCCGGTCAGGCGGTTTGGGATACGGCACGGATGTTCGTGGCTGTGTTGGGGATGGTCCTGATCACCCAGTGGACTTGGCTGCTGATCCAGTATTCGATTGCCGGGCTGGTCGCCGGGCGTAACCCGCTGGTCCTGCTGAAAAACATGCTGCCTGCGTACATCACCGCGCTGGGGACGATGAGCAGTGCCGCCACCATTCCGGTAACGCTTGGCTGCGTCAAGAACAATTGCCGACGCGAAAACGTCGTGGACTTTGCGGTTCCGGTTTGCGCTGCCATCCATCTGTCGGGCAGCATGATCACCATCGTGCTGTGCTCGCTGGCCGTAATGACCATGCACGCGGGCTTGGACCTACCGACGCTGACTCAGATGTTGCCAGCGATGTTGTTGCTGGGGTTGATCATGATCGCCGCCCCGGGAGTTCCGGGCGGCGCGATTGTGGCGGCGTTAGGCGTTCTGACCGCCGTGTTGGGTTTTTCCGAGTCAGCGGTAGGGCTGATGATCGCGCTATACATGGCTCAAGACGGATTCGGTACGGCGACGAACGTGACCGGCGATGGAGCCATCAATCAGATCCTGGGTCGGTTGGCCGATCGGTTCGAGGACGGCAAATCACAGTGCTCTTCCGCCTCGTCCTGATCATTCTTTGGGAACGAGCCAGATATTGCGGAACTGCAGTGGATTGCCGTGCCCTTGTAGCTTCAGCGGACCCGGCGTCCCTTCGGGCTCCGAGCGATGCCCTCCCGTCGGACCGTGAATCTCCAGTTGGTCGTGGATCAAAATCCCATTCTGCCGGACGGTGATGACGGCATTTTTCGTCTTGTTGCCATCCTCATCGCGCCGGGCGTTGGTGAAGTCGATGTCGAACGTCTGCCAGACCAGCGGTGGCAAGCAGGCGTTGATCAGGCAATTCTGTTGCGAGTAGATCCCGCCGCACTCGTTGTGCAGACCTTCCAATCCGAACGAATCGAGGATTTGGACTTCGTAGTGATCCACCTGATAGAAGCCGCTGTTGCCTCGACCTTGCCCACGGGCGTACGGGCGATAGGGCAGCATGAATTCCAGATGCACCGAGTAGTCTTGGAACCTTTCGCGGGACAGGATGTCTCTTCCATCCGTATTCAACAGCCCCGTTTCTTCGTCCAAGCGTCCGCCGCGCCATGCATCTTTGTTCGAGCCGTCGAACAGGACGATGGCCGATTCCGGAGGCTTCTTTCCCAACGTCGGACTTTGGCGATGGACCTTGGCCAACTCGAACGACTGTCCCTGCTCGGTTTTCCCTCTCAGCTTCTCCCCTTCGATGACGGCCGAATACGGCTGATGTCCGGGCGGGGGAAATCGGCGCGTCGCCGAGAATTCTTCAGGCGGACCGGCCAGATACTGCTTGGGGCCTTCGGCTGGGACGAAGACGGCCTTTTCGCCATCCATTTTTCCGTCCATCAAGCTTCGATTCTTCCCGTCCCAGCCATCGCCGGGCAGTCCGCCCGGATAGATGACCGCATGGAATTTACCGCTGCCCAGCGCGATCACTTGGCAACCCAGTCGCTGCCCTTCCGGATCCTCGCCGACGTACTCGCCCTGGATTCGCACGTCCGCCGGCAGCGTGGGATCGTTGGGATCTGTCCAAACCTCGCGTCCGTCGACCGCTGACGTTGCGCCGCCCAGTGCCAGGGAAACGAGCGTTGTTACTGCGGTCAGCCAAAAGATTCTTCGTTGTCGGATCATCATGGGTATCCTCCGAGGCGGTGAAAAAATGGGGTTGGCTCCGAACGGAGACTGCGAAAACCGTGGAAAACGGGGATCGCCAAGGTGCCTGTCCCAATTTTTTCACAGCCTCTCCGGTCGTGGCAAGAAACCGAACCCAATCGATGGTAACGCAAACCAACACCCCAAGCAAGCACCACCCGCCGAGCTTGGCACCCGGCCAGAGGTATCTTGCCACTCCACGTAGCCTTGCATGGTTGACGTAACGGGGTCGGGAGTCGTCTTCGGCCAACGATTGACCACGTGGGAACCGGCTCGACCGAAAACGACGCCCGACCCCTTCCGCCGGAGATTTGAGTTTCCGATTTTGAATCTGCTTCCGATTTTGAATTTCGAGTTTCGGATGCGGTGGCGGTGAGAGGCCACGTTAAAGCCTTCAGTCGTAACGTTCGCGCACGGTGTGGGCAGGTTGTAGAGCGGAATTCATTCCGTTGTCCGTTCCGAAAGGAATGAATTCCGTTCTACTCTGGCTGCAGGCGTCAGCCCGCGTTTGGCCTTTCACGAGCATCGATAATCTCGGCCAGCACGCCACGCGGAGTTCGACCTGTTGGGCCACGATCCTTCACGGATCGTCCGCGACCAAACGCTGCAAGACGCGAACGCGGACCGCATCGGCCAACGAGCGGTCCTTGGGTTCGTGCCAGTCCATTTTCGTGACGCCGTCGGCGTTCAGCACGCGGGCGACCGCCGCTGTCAGCCATTGTCGATCGGCCGCAATCGCAGGATCGTTGGGGTCGACCCGCTCGGCTTGCTGGATCTTTTGTTCCAGCATTCGTAGAGTCTCGTAATCCTGGACGCTTTCACGAATCGCCTCCATCTGCTTGGCCGGCACCACGCGGGCGTCGTCCAGCATCAGGGGCGTGTACGGGCCGGATCGCGCCAAATACTCGTTCCACGAAGAAGCGCCACTGTTGTCGCCGAACGCCCAGAAGAACGTGCCCGTCGCTCCTTCCTGCCAACACTGCCACGCCTGCAATCGATAGTAGGCATAGGGGTCCAGCAGTCGCGCGGGGCCGCTGCACGAGTAAAGCTGTAGTTCCTTACCACGTTGCTGCTGGTCCCGAAAGAAATCGGCAAAGACGTCACCACCGGCTAGCCACATCGGCCGATTGGGACAGAGCACATCCGAGTACTCGAAGACCTCGGGGGGCGCTTGGGCCGGTTGGCGGTAGGCCGGATCCAGCCACAGCCGCACGTCGGGCTCGGACGCTCGGATCGCACGCGACCAGGCGATCAACGGCTGGACATCGCTGCCCTCGTGCGGTTCGTCGTGAATCAGCAGACCCAACCGATCCGGCTCGATTCCCTTGGATCGCAAGTGACGCACCCAGGCCGAGATCCACGTGCCCACCCGCCGATCGAATTCCGCAGTACCCAACGCCGCGCCGGCAAATCCCGCTCGGGACGCCCCCGAATAATCGCCGATCGCCAGGAACACCATGTACCGCCGCGCATCAGGCCACTCGGCCAGCCAGGCATCCAGTTCCTCGGTGTTCAAGCGGATGCGGTCAGGATCATCGGGCACGAACTCGTAGTTCATCAACACGGATCGAGTCGCCCAGGGGGCGTTGACATACCGTCGTTGCAAATGCCGAACGAACGCAGCCCGGTTTTCGGGTGTGATCCCATAGGAACCGCGACCGTTGGTATAGCTCCAGCCGCCCAGCAGCAAGTTGGGTTGCTCTGGAAGATCAATCGGGTAGATGTTCAGCCGCAGCGGCACACTACTGGCTCGTCCGGTGACGGAACTTTTCAGTACGATCCTGCCTGCATGCTGTCCCGCGAATCCGAATGCTTCGCCCCGGGGGACGTGAAAGTTCAGCCAGACTTGGCGGACCAGTCCGGCTGGGATTTGAATCTTCCAGCCTCGGTCGGATCGGCTGGCTTCCATCAAGGCTGCTGCGACCGGCTCACCGCGTCCCGTATCGGTCCAATCGACCTGGTAGACCGTGACGCCATCGGATGCTATGTGGTCGGGCAGTTCCTCGAAGTCAAGCCAAGCATCGATCGGTTCCCGGGTCGCGTTGTACACGTTCACCGCCGCCGCCCGATACTCGCCTCGCATGGCATGCACCTGAACTTCTTCAAGCCCCGAACCTTCAGGCGGTGCAAACGGATCGAGCGGATCCCACGGCTGGGCAGCGTGGACCACTAGCCGATCATGCCCCATCGCTCGCCACAGTTCGGCCTGGAGCTGAAACAGTTCCCGGTGCGTTTCGTTCAAGGGCAGCACGGCCCGGAACGAACGGTCGACCTTCATCGCAGCCGGTTCCAACCGGGCTCGCACTGCGTCCAACCCGGTCAGCAATTCGTTCCGTCGCGTCTCGTCCGATAACTGGGCTTCGCGCAATCGAGCCTCCAACGCGTCCGCGTCACGCTGGAATCGCTGGGTCAACGCGGCACGGCTGCGCCACTGGATAAACAAGTCCGCCACTTCGCCAACCACTTCACCCGCCGGCGGCTGCGAAAGCAGGTCATCCGGACCGCGAAAGACTTCGACCTCGTCGACGAACAAATACATTCCACCGGCCGGAGGAATCGCTACGAAACGCACGTAACGCCCTCGCGTTTGCAGCCGATCCGTAGCCAGACGGCGAATCGCATAGCCGTCGGGAAAGGGGCCATGAGCCTGGCGGTCCAGTTCGACCAGATCGCCCGCATAGCGATAGGTCTGGCCATCGTCGCTGGTCAGGATCCCAATCGCCGCGGGCCAGGTCACTTGAGCCACTCCGGCAGCCGTATTGAACGAGACGCCCGAGATCGGCTGCAACCGCCCCAGGTCCACCGTGATCACGGCATAGGCCGCGCTGGTCCAGCCGACCGTGCTGGTCTGAGTCCAGAAGTAGTCGGTCGTCGTATGGCCGTCGGTCAGTTGAATCGCGTCGTCCGGGTCGGTGCAATGCACGTAATTCGGCGCCGGCCACAACGTGTATTTCGCCCCCAAGGCCACGTTGGTTCCCGGCAAATCGGAACCTGGCGCTGAACGACCCGGGACCGCCGAGCCGCCCGGGTCGTTCTCGGCAGCTCTCGCCAGCCCTCCGAGAAGCACGAGGACTCCAATGCTCCAGACGACAGGGCTTCGCATTCGCGTCACGGCATTACCTCCCGGAACATCTCCAACAGACGATTCACCAGCTTGACCGATGCCTGCTCTTCCACCAGGCTGCTGCCCAGCCACGTTTCGTAGCCGCCCAGCTCGTGTTGTTCGGGGGTGGGCAAGTAGGCGTAAGAGCCATTGGCGAACGAGATGGTGAACGAGGGTTTCAAGGGGCTGCGTTCCTTCAACTCCAAACCGGTTTCCGCAAACACCTCGAACGGCAGACCGGCGATGCCCAGCGGTCCGATCCTCAACGACTGCACGGGTACCGAGACATGGTCCGGGGCCTCGAGTTGGCGGATGACCCGGTCCGCATAATTCCGTTCGCGGCTGTGGTACGCCGGCTCGCCTTCGGGTCTTGCCAGGACGTTGCGCATCGTGGCAACCAGTTGTTCGCTGGGTTTGCGTACCGCCAACTCCACGTCATCGTAGCGGGCATCCAGGGAAACCCGGTCGTGGAATTCGAGGTCTTGATGAGCCTGAAAGACGGCCTGCGCGGCTCGGTCACCCACCGCTCGCATCGCCTCATTCGGGGCTTGACGTTCGCCTCGCTGGCTGTGGTTCCGATTGTTGATGTCTCCGCTGGTCCCGTTGGACATGATGCCCACGAAAGGCGGGTCCAGCCGATCAGCGTCCAGCAACTTTTGGATACGGTCGGCAAAGACTCCGAAGTATCCGGCGGACACGTGCCCGGCCGGAATGCCGCCAACGTAGTGCAACGAGTAATTCGCCAACAAAGCGATCGGTTGACCGTCAACCGTTTGCAGCGACAGGAACGCGATCTCCGGGTCCGTCGGTCCGGCGGGCCGGATCAACGCCGAACTGCCCTGCGGCGGGTTCATTCGCACCTGGTCCATCCCACCAAACGGATTCCTCAGATGGTCTCCCGGCTCCATGAACCACCGGCGATTGAACACGTCGCCCGGCAGTTCCGCACTGCCGAATCCGATCCGAGCCGGCGCCAGGTTGTTGATCGCCACGCGCACGCCATCGGCCATGCGTCGAGCCAGGAAATGTTGGTATTCGTTCAATTCGTCGGTGGCCAGACGCCGAGGCGAACGGGCGCTGGGGCCCGAATGCGTGTGGGTAGCGGCCAGCATTACGTGCGAACCAGGAATGCCCGTTTCCTGCTCGATCCATTGACGAGCCGCATCGCCCACCTCGCGGCAGAATCCCAGATTATCCGCCACCACGATCGCCAGCCGTTGACTGCCGTCGTCCAGAACCAGGCAGCGAGCCCAAAGTTGGTCGTTGACGTGGACCGCCGGCTGAGGCACCCATTCGCCGACCAGCAAGGCGCCCAGCGGCGGCGTGATGTTGCTGAGCGCCGCACCGGCGCGAAACGGGCGATCGTTGGCCCCGACCGCTGTGACCATCAGGCCGAAACAAAAGGTGACGGCTACGATGCCAACACCAAGACGATACCGACGCGCAAACGAGACACGGCATACCATGACAAAATCTCCAAAAAAAGTGCGTTCCCACAGGCGAACAACCCACGTTCCATCGACGTCCCATCACCATCCGTGAGGATAACATATCCTGGCCTCTATCTGAAAAGGGGGGCTGACTACCCGGTTCTCAGCGTGCCACCCCACCGGTCCTGCACCGGCGGAGGGAGGTTTGGAAACCAGCAGCGTGCCACCCCACCGGTCCTGCACCGGCGGAGGGAGGTTTGGAAACCAAGCGGCCCACCCTGAATTCCCCTTTTCCCGGGCGCCCCTTTGGTTTCTAAACCCGTTTCCACCGGTGCAGGACCGGTGGGGACGAAAACCGTTTGGTGCCCGACTCTGCCCCTTTTCATACAAAGCTTAACCCTCCTTGCACCGGTCGGTTCATATCATTCACGGACCCTCCAGCAATGCCTGATAGGAACGGCTCTCTGTCTGGCTGGGAGTGAACCGAGCCCCGGTCTCTTCGTTCTGCACCCACATGTGATGGAAAGCGAACCAGGCGCCGTTATTGGTCCCGTCAGCGCGGACGATCATCGGGATTCCGTCGCTGTCGGGTCGAGTGCCTTGGCGAATCGTTTGCCCCCACCCGTCAAGCATCGAGGTGAATCGATGCAGCGAGTAGCGGTCGGCGTTGGAGAACACGACGTCCGCGTGGCCGTCCACGTCGATGTCGACAAAGCGCAGACCCGCATCGCGGCCCCGATCGTCGACGATCGAAGTTCCCGCCGGTAAGCTGAAAGGCAGACGGATCCAGCCATCGTCACCCGCCCAGCGAAACACGGCCTGCTGCTGCGGACCGCCGACGATCAACTCGCAGATCCCGTCTCCGTCCAGATCTCGCATCCGGACACCCGTATCTTTGCCTTCGATCGACGTATAGATCGGACCGTCCAGCTCCAGGCCCTTCAGCCCGTGTGGATCCTCGATCCAGCCTTTGCCGTCGAAATGCCAAAGCCCTGATGCCTGTTCGTTGCGCACCAAAACGCTGGCATAACCGCTGGGTTGCAGCACGCCAAATCGCACCCCGCAGTCACGACGGCCGCCTTGGGAATCAAGCGCGACGATTGACGCGGGAAAATCGACGACCGTCCAGCGACCGCTTTCCGGCGACCAGATCCGCGTCTGACGCACGTTTTCGTTTCCGATCACCACGTCCATGAAGCCGTTATGGTTTACGTCCAGCACGCGGACGCCATGATCCCCGCCGCAAGATGCTCGTAAAGTTTGCCCGCCCAACAGATTCTCCGTCAGCCGCTGGTAGACTTCGCGAAAGTTCAAAAACGTGACTTGATCGCCATAACGGTCGATCGCATGATCGATCAGCTCGATGACCTGATCGTTGCGAATCCATTGACCGGCGTGAAACGTCAGCACATAGATGCCCTGTTTGCTGACCGTCGCGTCGATGGCCGCTTTCATATCGGCGATCGTTGCGGGATGATGCGGCTGCTGAAGATTGTGCCCCTGCCAGTCGTCGGGAATCGTCGACGGCAGTTCCCAACACAAACGGCCGATGACATAGGGATAGGGATAGTTTTCGACATAGTTCACAAAGCCTCGATCGCGCGGCACGTACTTGTCGAAACGCGATCGGCCCGCCCGGACCGACAAAATATCCGACGACAGACTCGAATCGTCGGGCGTAAACAACTGGAAGACGGACGAATCGATTTGCAGAAAATTCCCTTGGGGAGTCGTCTTGTTGAAGATCTCGGCAAAGAAACGCGGACTGATCGAGTTCATCGAATCGCAACAGGGCATCCGAAAAGCGACCGGACCGGGACCGGGCAGCTTGAACATCTGGTCGACACACAGGTCGTAGGTGCTCTTGGCACGCTGGAAATCATCCTTTTGCAGCAAAGGGCACGGGTGATGATAGGTGTGTGGTTCGATGCTCAAGCCCTCAGCGATCCATTGCCGCAACAAGGGATGTTGCACGTCCAGTTGATTTCCCATGCAACTGACCGGCGCCCGACCGTCGATTTCTTTGAGTCGCTCCAGCACCGGTCGCAAGAACGCCTCGAACCGTTCCGGATCGCGCAGATCATCGATCGACAGCACGATCACCGTCCGAACGTCCTCGTCGCCCACCCATTGAGGCGTGATCAACCGCGCCGTATCGAGTCCGACGTAGTAGGGATCCGCGAATTCGTCCAGGTACACAAGCCGATTGCCGAACTGGGCAATCGCTGGGCAGTACGAAACACCGGATAGCACCAGCAGCGTTAGTAGCCAAAGCGTTCGAACCGTCATCGCAGACGCTCTCCATGGAAGTGATCATCGTTACCTTCAATTTACATTGGTTCCCATTTTACTGCCAACCAATGCCCGGGGGTAGACCGCGTCCCGTCGCGATCGCCGGTATCCCCGGTTGTTGGCAGAAGATGACGGGTTAGAATTCGTAGACGTCAGCGCGCGAAGACGGCTTTTGCGTCTTCGTTCACCCGGCGAGTGGATCTCTGGAACGGCCGTTTATTGGTAAAGGAGAACAAGCATGGACTCCATTCACGCCCTGTTGATCGCCCCATCGACACCGGAGACGCAACAGCTCGGTGAACTGCTCACGGATTCCTCCACCGTGCGTTTTCGCATCGATTCGGTCGAACACATGGACCAGGCGCTGGCTCGGCTGAGGACGACTCGCCCGGATATCGCGTTCCTGGATACCGCCGTTCCCGGCGGCCAGGGGCCGGACGATTTCTGCCGGTTGCAAAACGCATTTGCCGGTTTGCCCGTGATCGTCTTGGCCGGGGTGGACGATCTGTGCTCTGCTGCTCAGACCGTCCAGTGCGGTGCGCACAGCTATCTGGTGAAAAGCGAATTGGATGGCGAGGCTTTGATCCGACACGTGCGTCATGCCGTTCGCCGTCGTCGTGCCGAAGCCGACGAATTCCGATCGCCCATGTTTCATCTGGCCCAACAACAGTTTCTCAAAGCCGCTCAACTCATGCGGTTGGACGACAACATCCGCGAGCGGTTGTTACACCCGCAACGAACGCTGGTCGTTACCCTTCCTTTTCGCCGCGATGATTATCGGCACGTGGAAACCGTCATCGGCTACCGCGTCCAACACGTTCTGACGATGGGACCCACCAAAGGCGGTATCCGCTATCACGAGGATGTCGATCTGGGAGAAGTTTCCGCGATGGCCATGTGGATGACCTGGAAATGCGCCCTGATGCACTTGCCGTTCGGCGGCGCGAAAGGAGGCGTTCGGATCGATCCCACGGCGTTATCGCGCGCCGAAAAGCAGCGGCTGACCCGCCGCTATACGATGGAGATCATCGACATGATCGGCCCCGAACGCGATATCCCGGCGCCGGACATGGGGACGAACGAGCAGGTCATGGCCTGGTTGATGGATACGTACAGTCAGCAGGTGGGACGAGCCGTCCCGGCCGTGGTAACCGGAAAACCGGTCGTCCTGGGCGGTTCGCAAGGGCGGAAAGAGGCGACCGGTCGAGGCCTGGTGTTCGCCATCCAAGAGGCCGCCCAGCATCTGCGGATGAAGCTGGACCAGTCGACGGCGGTCGTGCAAGGATTCGGCAACGTGGGAAGCCACGCCGCCCGATTCCTCGCGGAACTGGGAACCCGCGTGCTCGCTGTCAGCGATGTCAGCGGAGCACTCTACCATCCACAAGGCCTGCCGATCGATGCCGTTTCCGAGTACGTCGAACAGCATGGCTCGCTGAAAGGCTGTACGCTGGGAGAACGATTGACCAACCAAGAAATGCTGGAATTGCCGTGCGACATCCTGGTACCCGCCGCACTGCAAGATCAAATCACGAAAGAGAACGCCGAACGGATTCAGTGCAAATTGCTGGCCGAAGGCGCCAACGGTCCGACAACACTGGAGGCCGACGAGATCCTCGATCGACGCGGTGTCTTTGTCATCCCCGACATCCTGGGCAATGCCGGCGGCGTGACCGTATCCTACTTCGAATGGGTTCAGGATACGCAGAACCTGACCTGGACCCTGGACGAAATCAACGACCGATTGCACACCATCATGGCCGGCGCCTTTCAACGAGTGCTGAACCACGCTCAAGGCGACTCGATCGACGTCCGCACGGCCGCGCTGATCGAAGGGATCGACCGAGTGGCGAAAGCCAAACTCATTCGCGGTTTGTTTCCCTGACCACCGAGGGGAATACAATATCCTTGCGGGACGCAACGGCGCGGGCAATGGGCTCTTGGCGTTCTTGAGCAGTTGAATTTATGGTTTTCGGCCAACGATTTCCCATAGGGGGCGCGGCTTACCCGAAAACGACTCCCGGCCCCTTTCGCCCGATTCCACCAAGAAATCTCTGCCCGGGTGCTTATAGCAGCGACTTGGCGGCTTTGACGACGGCGTCGACGTTGATCCCGAAGTGCTCGAACAACTGTTGATAGGGCGCCGACGCACCGAACGAGTTCATGCCCACGAAGACGCCTCGATTCCCCAGATATCGGTCCCAGCTCATGCGGACTCCGGCTTCGACGGCGACGCGCGCCGTGACATCGGGCGGCAGGACTCGATCTCGATAAACCTGATCCTGCGCGTCGAACAACTCACAGCAGGGCATGCTGACCACGCGAGCGGCGATGTGCTGATCGGCCAGAAGTTTCCAAGCCGCCACGCACAACGCCAATTCGCTGCCCGCACCGATCAAGATGACCTGCGGAGTCTTGTGCTCGGTGTCGATCAGCACATACCCACCCCCGGCAACCCCCGACGCGGCGCTGCATCGGTCTCGATCCAGTGTCGGCAGATTCTGGCGGGTCAGAACCAACGCGGCGGGACGATCGTTGATCGACAGGATCGTCCGATAGCACTCGGATACTTCGTTGGCATCTGCCGGACGGAAGACCATCAGGCCGGGGATCGCGCGGCACGCCGCCAGATGCTCGACCGGTTGATGCGTGGGACCGTCTTCTCCCAACCCGATCGAATCGTGGGTCAGGACGTACAGCACCGGTTGACGCATCAGGGCGCTCAACCGCATGGCCGGTCGCATGTAATCGGTGAAAACGAAGAAGGTCCCTCCGTAGGGTCGCAGGCCGCTGAGCGCCAAGCCGTTACAGATCGATCCCATGCTGTGTTCGCGTACACCGAAATGCAGGTTGCGACCGCCGTAGTTTTTCGCACTGAAATGGCCCGCACCGTCAAACTTCAGCAACGTGTTGTTCGATGGCGCCAGGTCGGCGGAACCTCCGATCAGCCAGGGGATGGCGCTGGCTGCGGCATTGAGCGCCTTTCCCGAGGTGACTCGGGTGGCCAAGCCCTTTTCATCCGCCGCAAAGATGGGCAATGCGGCGTCCCAACCTTCCGGCAACTTGCGATCCCAGAGCGTCTTGAGTTCCTTCGCCAATTCGGGATGGGTCTTTTCATACTCGGCGAACTGCTGGCACCATTGCTCGCGCCGTTCGTGCCCGCGTTTCCCTACGCCTTCTGCAAAGTGTTCCGTCACCTCGTCCGGGACCAGAAAATGCTCGTCTTCGGGCCAGCCGTACGCCTTTTTCGTCAAGCGGATTTCTTCTTCGCCCAACGGTGCTCCGTGAGCGTCATGCGAACCGGCCTTGTTCGGTGAACCGTATCCGATCACGCTGCGCAGCACGATCAACGTCGGGCGATCCGTGCAATCCTTGAACGCTTTCAATGCCGCCTGGATAGCATCGAGATCGTTGGCGTCCTCCACACAGATCGTGTTCCAACCCAGACCTTCGAAGCGCTTGGCCACGTCCTCGCTGAACGCCAGTTCCGTATCGCCTTCGATCGTGATGCGGTTATCGTCGTAGATCCAACACAGATTCGAAAGCTTCAGGTGACCGGCGATCGAGCCCGCTTCGCAACCAACGCCTTCCATCAAGTCCCCGTCGCTGCACAGGGCGTACACATCGTAATCAAAGAGGGAAAACCCCGGTTGATCGTAACGCGCGGCGAACCATCTGGCCGCCATCGCCATGCCCACGCTGTTCGCGATGCCTTGGCCCAAAGGCCCCGTGGTCGTCTCGATCCCCGCCGCTTCGCCATACTCAGGATGCCCGGCACAGGGGCTGTGCAGTTGCCGAAAATTCTTGATGTCGTCCAGCGAAATCGCCAAACCATCTTGCTCCTGCCCCGACCGATCCACCGCTTTGACGCCCGCCAAGTGCAAGATCGAATACAGCAGCATGGATGCGTGCCCGCACGACAAGACGAAACGGTCGCGAGCCGGCCACCAAGGATGAGCCGGATCGTATCGCAGGGCATGCTGCCAGATGGCGTAGGTCACCGGAGCCAAAGCCATCGGGGTGCCGGGATGCCCACTTTTGGCCTTCTGTACAGCATCCATCGACAGGGTGCGAATCGTGTTGATGGCCAAGTCTTGTATCGAGGTGTCGCTGGTTTGGGGCATGCCTGTGCTCTCTCTCCTAATAACGATGGTGAATCCAAGGACCATCTCGATCGAACCTCCGTCGCTACGGGCGGCCGACGGAGCCATCGAGTCCTTCTAAACGGACTAAGTGTATCGTACAGCGACTCGGGTCGTCAACGCATGGCACCCGACCTCGCGATATGATAGTCTTTCGAAACTGAGCGGCCTGGCGCTAGCCACCGGTCCCTGAACGGTACGGCGCTAGCCACCGGTCGCCGCGCCAAACCCGAACGTGCGCCTACGGCTGACGGTTAAACGTGAATCCCCTTAAGACGAGTGCTACATGCTCCCTAGATTGTTGGACCTGGAGCTGTCTGATTCACTGTCCCATGCGGTCGAATACAACAATTTGGACCGCGCGGCGGAAATTGAAGCGTTTGTGGACGACCTGATGGCCGCTGGCGAATTTCGCGGACAGATCCTGGATCTGGGGACGGGGACAGCCCAAATCCCCATCGAATTGGTCCGCCGCCACCTGGACTGTTACGTGATGGCGGTCGACCGATCGACCAGCATGTTGGACATCGGTCGCTATAACATCGAAATGGCCATGGTAACGGATCGCGTCCAGTTGGATCATGCGGACGCCGTGCGATTGCCGTACGAGGATCATCGTTTTTCGGCGACCATCAGCAACGCGATGGTCCATTCGTTGCCCGAGCCACTGGTGGCTTTGGAGGAAGCGCTCCGAGTCACCGCGCCGGGCGGCCTGATCTTCTTCCGCGACTTCTGTCGCCCAGAGGATACAGCCGCGTTGCAACACCTTGTAGAAACGAGGGCAGCCCACTTCAGCCCAACGCAACGCCAGCGCTTCACGGAATGCCTGTGCGCCGCCTTGACAATCGACGAGATGCGTCACCTGGTCGAACAATTGGGTTTCCCCACCGAATCGGTCAGCGCCACAGGCGATCTATTTTGGACTTGGACTGCCAGGAAGGACCGATCTGATGCGAGCTAGTTGCAGCGTTGGCATGGCCGCAGGAGTTATGCCGCTATACGAGATAATGGTGCGAATGAAACGGATGATTGCCAGAGAGCCAAGGCCATGAAACTGATTGAACTGGGCTGCAAGAACTGCGGAGCGTCGCTGCGACCGGAAAATCTATCGATGCAGTTGTTGATCGCGCGTTGTCCGCATTGCGACGCGGTGTTTGCGATCGCCGACCCGTCACGCAGCGCTTCGGCGGGCAGCGAACGTCCGCGCGAGCCGGTGGCAATGCCTCGGCAGTTCGAGGTGCTGGATCAAGGGTACTGGCTGGAGATCCGTCGCCGTTGGTTTACACCGATAATGTTCTTTCTGGCGTTCTTCTGCGTCTTCTGGAATGGCTTCATGGTGGTGTGGCATGCCATCGCGCTGTCAACAGGCATGTGGTTGATGTCCCTCTTCGGATTGCTGCATACGGCCGTTGGCATCGGCTTGGTGTACGCGACGGTCGCCGGCTTCGTGAATCAGACCGTCATCCGTGTTGGCCAAGGGACGCTGACCGTCCACCACGGCCCCTTGCCATGGTTTGGAAACAAGTCCGTGCCGTCGCACGCAATCCAGCAACTCTACTGCAAAGAACACGTCCAGCGCAGCAGAGAAAGTGACAGCGTGACCTACTCGGTGGAGATGATCCTGGACAATGGCCGGGAAACGCTGGTCAAAGGTTTGGATAAATGCGAGCAGGCGATCTTTATCGAGCAGACATTGGAACGTTTCCTGAAGATTGAAGACAAGCCGGTCCCCGGTGAATTGCCGCGTTGACGTTGGCCTGTGGACAACCATTCGCGCGTTGTGGCCAAGGGTGCCATGTTGTTTTGCCATCGTCGTTGCCTTATAGTACAAATCGTGCCCAAACGACGTGCCCTCAAGGAGCTTCGGAAGATGAACCTGCTGCGACTTGTGTCCGTAATCGGCTTGATCGGTAGCCACTTGTTACTGCTCGCGCTGCAAATCGATGGCGCGGAAGCGGCAGGAATCAAGGTGTTGATCGTCGATGGTCAGAACAACCATGACTGGCGAGCGACCACGCCGTTGATGCGTTCGATGCTTGAAGATGGCGGCTTCACCGTCCAGGTAGCGACCGTGCCGGCGGAAGGACCCGAGCGTGACGAGTTCACAGTCCCGTTGGACCGCGTGCACGTTGTCGTGGGTAACTTTACGGACATCGGTGGAGCGCCGGCGCCGACCAGATTTTTTGACGAACTGACCACCTGGGTCGCTGCGGGCGGAGGGTTCGTGGCGGTGCATGCCGCGACGGCCGGCATGGAGCACTTGCCTGATTACGTTCGCATGGTCGGACTTGGTTGGGGCAACGCAGGACGAGGCGATCGCTTGGTGGTCGACGATTCCGGCCGCGTGATTCGCACGCCCAAAGGCGAGGGCCCCAATACCGGGCATGGTCCGATCGAGCCGATACAAGTGACCGTCCGGAGCGACCATCCGATCGTCCACGGTTTGCCTCAACAATGGCAGGTCCGCGACGAATTATGGTTCGCCGCCCGTGGTCCTGCCGAAGGGCTTCATGTATTGGCCACCGGCTACGCTCCGCAAACCGAACAGAACGAACCGGTGCTTTGGACGGTGGACTTTGGCAAGGGACGGGTGTTCGTCCAACTTTTGGGCCACGACACCGACACAATGCAAGATGTAAGCTTCCGCACCACCCTGATTCGTGGTTGCCAATGGGCAGCAACCGGCCGGGTAACGTTGCCGGTACCGGCGGACTTTCGCTAAAGAGTCCCGTCGTTCTGTGGAAGCCCAGCCTTTTGCACGATAGCTGATGAAAGTACGCTGGGAAAGAAAGGCAAAGCCAAAGCGGCGTCGACCCACCGCACTCCAAAGAAATCCCCATGCATCAACCAATAACGGGTGCATGCTGATGCCTCATGCGAGCTACTTTCATGCTTCGCAATCCGCTCGGTGCCTGCCGCGGGTATTTCTGATGAACCGATCGGTTGACTCTCGCGTTGACAGACTCGGTTGCGCTCGTCAAACTGACGAGTTTTCCTGATGCTATTGTCGTACCGAATGCGGAGTCCTCTACGTGCAAGAAGCGATTGCGAAAGCGGACACTCTGATCGAAGCCATGGGCTGGATTCGGAGATTCCGCGACAAAGTGACGGTGATCAAGTTGGGCGGCAGCGTGCTGGAGCGACCGGAAGCGCTGCTGCACGTATTGATCGATATCGTGTTCATGGAGACCGTTGGGATGCGGCCGGTCATCGTGCATGGCGGCGGCAAGGCGATCAGCCGGGCGATGGACCAGGCGGGAATCGAGCCTCGGTTTATTCAAGGACGCCGCTATACGGACGATCGCTCGTTGGAGATCGTCGAGCGGGTGCTGGGCTATGAATTGAACGAACACCTGGCCCAGCGGATCGAGGAGTTGGGCGGTCGCGCGATGAATTTGAATTTTCGGACGACCAACGTATTGTTCGGCCAGCGTTTGCAATTGACCGACGAGCACGGTCAGCCGGTCGATCTGGGACACGTGGGTCAGGTCACGAAGGTGGATCGTCTGGTGATCGACAACCTCTGCCATTCGGACCAGGTGCCGGTGATCCCGTCCTTGTGTCTGGGGCCCGATGGCGAGAAGTTGAATGTGAACGCCGATACGGCGGCCATGGCGGTTGCCCAGGCTTTGGGGGCGGAGAAGCTGGTGTTTTTGAGTGATGTGAGCGGCGTGTTGCGTGATCGTAATGACCCGGATTCGCTGATCCATTCACTGAATGCTGCCGAGGCTCGTCGGCTGGTCCGGGAAGGCTTGATCGGCGACGGCATGATTCCTAAGGTCCAGGCTTGCATCGAAACACTCACCAATGGGGTGCGCAAGATTCATATCATCGACGGTCGTATCCGCCATTCTCTGCTCTTGGAGGTTTACACGACCAGCGGCGTCGGTACGGAGATCGTGCTCGAATAATTCACAGGTTTCCTGCCTGCGACCATGGCCATTTGTGTTCCTTGGATCGTTCCAGTCTTTGTTCCAGCCAGCGGAGTTTTTGTGACAAGCGTGAATCCTTTACCTTCAGCGGACACCATCCGGCTGTTCGAACGATACGTGATCCCGAATTACGTTCGGTACCCGGTGAACCTGGTGCGCGGCGAGGGTTCCTATGTGTGGGACAGCGAGGGCCAGCGGTACCTGGATTTGTTTCCGGGTTGGGGTTGCAACCTGTTGGGGCATTGTCCGGCGCCCGTGGTCCGGGCGGTTCAGCAGCAGGTGGCGACGTTGATCCACGTGCCGAACACCTGGCACATTGAACAGCAAGGGCGCTGGGCGCAGATGCTGTGCGAACGCAGCTTTGACGCCCAAGCCTTCTTCTGCAACTCGGGAACCGAAGCCAACGAAGCGGCCATCAAGCTGGCTCGGCTGCACACGCCGCCCGAGCGGTACAAGATCATCACGTTCACCGGTGGCTTCCACGGCCGCACGTTGGGATCGACCGCCGCCACCGCACAACCGAAATATCACGAGGGGCTTGGTCCGTTGATGGCCGGCTTCGTCTACGTCCCGTTCGGTGACTTGGACGCGGTTCGCGAGCGGATCGACAACGAAACGGCGGCGATCATGGTCGAACCGATCCAGGGCGAAGGCGGCGTCCGCATCCCACCGGACGGATTCCTGGCCGGATTGCGGGAACTGGCCGATGAGCACGATTTGGTGTTGATCTTCGACGAGGTCCAGTCGGGTTGCGGACGCACGGGGCACTGGTTTGCTTACCAGCACTTCGGGGTCGAGCCGGATGTGATGACCCTGGCCAAATCCCTGTGTGGTGGCATCGCCGGCGGGGCGATGCTGGCCCGACGTGATATCGCGCCCAGCTTGCGGCCCGGGATGCACGCGGCGACTTTCGGTGGCAATCCCATCGCGGCGCGAGCCGGAATCGCGGCGTTGGAGATGATCGAAAGCGAGCACCTGTTGGACAATGTGGCTCGCATCAGCGAAGTCTTCCGGCAACGCCTGGAAACGTTGCACTCGCAGTGCGAATTGATCCGCGAAGTCCGCGTGCTGGGCTTGATGATCGGCATCGAATTGACGGTCGAAGGCGCTCCGGCCGTCCAGGCCTGCATGCAGCGGCATCTGTTGATCAATTGCACGCAAGGCAACGTACTGCGTCTGTTGCCCGCGATGAACCTGACCGAACAGCAGGCCGAACAGGGTTGCGAGATCCTGAGCCAGGTGCTCGGCGAAATGACATCCAGTTAAAGGATCTACTTGCCATGCGACACGTACTGACGTTATTCGAACTGACGGCGGCCGAAATCCAGCGTGTGTTCGAGATCACCGAGGAACTGAAGACGCAATGGAAGCAAGGCCAACGCAAGCCGTTGCTGGCTGGCCGCGTGATGGGTTTGCTGTTCGAGAAACCTTCGCTTCGCACTCGCGTCAGCTTCGAGGCCGGGATGGGCCAACTGGGCGGCAGCAGCCTGTTCCTGGGCGAAGATGTCGGTTGGGGGAAACGCGAGGCGCTCTCGGATTTCTCGCGAGTGTTGAGCCAATACGTCGACGTGCTGGTATGCCGCGCGAACGCTCATCGTACCGTCGAAAGTCTGGCGGAACTCGCCACCTGTCCGGTGATCAACGGCCTGACCGATCTGGCGCACCCCTGTCAGGCATTGGCCGATCTGTACACGATGCGCGAGATCCACGGAGAATTGGCCGGCCAAAAGTTGGCGTATATCGGCGACGCGAACAACGTGGCTGCCAGCCTGTTGCTGGGTTGCGCCCGTTCGGGCGTCCGGTTCGCCATCGCTTCGCCGCCCGGCTACGACTTCGATCCCGCGTTCGTCCAGCATGTCCAACTGGAGCATCCGCAATTCCAGTTCCTCGAAACCCGAGATCCGATCGAAGCGGTGCAAGACGCTTCGGCGGTTTATACGGATGTATGGGTCAGCATGGGGCAGGAAGCTCAACGAGAAGAGCGAGTTCAGGCCTTTGCCGATTACCAGGTCAATCAAGCGCTGATGCAGCAGGCCGCGCCCCACGCTTGCTTCCTGCACTGCTTGCCCGCACGGCGAGGCGAAGAGGTGACGGACGAGGTGCTGGATAGTCCGCAGAGCGCCGTGGTCCGGCAGGCGGGTAATCGCATGCACGCTCAAAAAGGCCTGCTGACTTGGTTGCTGGGAGCCGCATCGTGAGCCACACCGAGAATCGATTGCGACCCGTTCGGATCCAACGATGCTTTACCCGGCAAGCGGCCGGCAGCGTGCTGTACCAGACCGGCCAGACGGTCGTCCTGTGCACCGCCAGCGTCGACGATAAGGTTCCGCCGTGGATGACCGGACAAGGAAAAGGGTGGATCACCGCCGAATATAACATGCTGCCCGGCAGTACCCAGCCGCGAAAGCCGAGAGAACGATCCGGCAAACTGGATGGCCGCACGGCCGAGATCCAACGTCTGATCGGGCGAAGCCTGCGAGCGGTGGCGGATTTGAACGCCTTGGGCGAACGGTTGATCACCGTCGATTGCGATGTGCTCCAGGCCGACGGCGGGACACGCACGGCCAGCATCAACGGTGGACTGCTCGCCCTGATCGACGCGCTGAACGCGATTCGCCCCGACCTGCCCGATCCGACGTGTTTCCCGCTGTGCGACAGCGTGGCGGCCGTCAGCGTGGGATGGGTCGACGGCCAAGCGGTCCTGGATTTGGATTACCAACAGGATCTGGTAGCCGAAGTCGACATGAATATCGTCATGACGGGCCGGGGACGTTTTGTGGAAATCCAAGGCAATGGGGAAGAAGCCACTTTCGATCAAAGCCAACTGGATTCCATGCTGCGTTTGGCTCGACACGGCATCACGCAGCTCACCGAACTGCAACGAACGGCTCTGGGCGAACACTGGCCCTTCTCGTAACCCGAAATGTTAGCGGGTTCCGGGGAATACGTAACTCTGCGGTTCCGGGGACACCATACGTAACTCTTCGGTTCCGGTGACACCATACGTAACTCTTACCCACTTGAGGGCATTTTGTTATGATCAGGCTATGGTTCGACTAACACGTGTGGTTATTCCGGGCGTGCCGCGTCACGTCAGCCAGCGTTGGAGCAGCGCGCGAGCCCACCTGAAAGGCAACGACGATTCGCTGGGGAAGGTCGCCCCCATGCTGGCGTTGGCCCGCGATTGGCGACGGCTACTGAACAGTGCGACGACCGAGCAGCAGATTCGCGTGTTCCGCGAACACGAGCGTATCGGCCGAGCCCTCGGAGACGACGATTTCCAGGCGCGCTTGGAGAAACAACTCGGCCGCGTGCTACGCCGCCAGAGACCAGGGTCGAAGAAGGCAACGCCCGGATAATTGCGTATGGTGTCCCCGGAACCCGAAACCCAGCACCATGCCTATTACGAGATCACGGTCAATCCGGCCGGCGCCGTCTGGGATGCGGACCATGCCGAGGACGGCGAGGGGCCCAACTGGACGTCGGCGGCCGAAGTGGCCACG
>SKKK01000609.1 GCA_007121535.1 Planctomycetaceae bacterium
AGAGGGGGTTGGGAGCAATCGACAGGGACGAAATATTGTGACACCACCAGAGGAAACGGGTGGCAACGGGGAATACAAACCTCGTCCTACATCGCAGAGCCCCAACCCTACTCGCCCGGAGCCGCCGATCTGGTCGAATTCAAGTGGAACGCTGATTGGCGGCGGCCCGGTCAGCTTGGTCGTTACGATCCAAACCCGACCGCCACGGATCCAAGCGGACGGTCGTCGACGGGGCCGAAACCGAACGATCCCTCGCGGCGCGGCGAACGGCGGAATGGCGACGAGAAGGGCTGGTCGCCGAGGGAACGTCAACTCCGATGCCGACGCTAAAACGAGACGTCCGTTCGCGGCGTCAACGGGCGTTCGCATGGAACGCGAAGACGGGTCGGCCGCAAGGCCAACCGAATCGCCGATGGCACGGGACCGGACGGATTCGCTCGCGGGGCCAGATCGGGATGGATGGCGTCGCGTACTGGGCTTCCATGGGGCCACCGTGTATCATGATGGCGACGTAAGAACGAGGAACCGCCCGCAGGGCAACCGTCGAACGCATGGCACGGCGGGTCGTCTCCTGTGGGCAACGGAAAATCGTAACAATCCGATGCACGCGAGGCGGCGGCGACGTCCTCGCACATGGTTGAATCACGCGCGCCGCCCGCGTGATCGGTAACGTTATCGGACTCAAACCCGTGGCGCTCTTGACGCGTCGCACACTCGATCATCGCGGAGGACTACCATGTCCGTCGAACGCGAAATCCCCGATTCAACCGTCGTAGATATTGCGGATCAATTCTGTCACGCGGCAGAGATGCTCTACGCCGCAGTTCCGCGTTCCGGACCGCAAGCGATGAGAGTGAATGCGGTCTTTGCGATCGAGCTTTACATCAAATCACTTGATTCCCACTGGGTGCGTCACAATCAACTCGATACGCTCGGTGTGGATTGCGACGCGATCACAAGTCGACCCAACAAACGCGGACACAAAATCGAGGAATTATTCGACCATCTTGGACCCGATGTACAGCGATTGCTTGTCGCTGAATTTGCTTCGCAACGGCGTTCGACAACCAATTTCGGAAACCGTAGAACTCGCGAAGTTCTTCCGGTCAACGGTCAACTCGATGAAACGTGTTCGTGTCTGACCGAATCGCCGAATAACAATAGACGGAGGCGTGGGAGATGGCTAAGGGATGAACCGAAGCGGCGGTTGGGGTCCGCGGTGTGGTCATCCCGGTCGTAATCGCTCGAGGCTTTCCAGTCATGTCGAGGATGTGGCGGTGCGACGGCACCGGTTGGCCTTTCGGGGCCCAGTGGCTATACTCATGGGTTGTGGCGGCCCAAATCACAAACAGAACGCGTGAGGTTGAATCGAATGAGCCAATTGACCGTACCCCCCGAAATCCGCGACTTGCCCGTCCCGGATCGCATGGCGTTGGTTGAGCAGATTTGGGATAGCATTGCCGAGGATCAAGCGGAATTCCAGCTCACGAGCGCTCAAAAGGCCGAGTTGGATCGGCGCCTGGCACGCCGTCAGTCATCGGGCCCGAGTGGCTCAAACTGGGACGATGTGAAGCGTAGAATCGTCGGCGAATCATGATGTACCAACTGGCAATCGAGCCCGAAGCGGAAGACGACTTGGCTGAAGCGTACCGGTGGTACGAGAACCAACGTCCCGGCCTGGGTGACGAATTCATCGCGTGTGTCGACGCCGGGCTCGAACGCATCCGCGAGACGCCGGAACTGCACGCAGTCGTCTACAAGAACGTTCGACAGGCTCTCATTCGACGCTTCCCCTACGTCCTTTGCTACGTGTTCGAGGAACCCTGGGTGAGCGTGATCGCGGTGTTTCATGGTCACCGGGATCCCGCAATCTGGAAATCGCGTGTCCGCGCGGGAGACTCAAGACGTAGGCACGATAACTAACGGATGAACGAGAGCGGCGGTTAGGGTCGGCTGCCGGTGGTTGGCCTCAAGACCGCCGCCTCGTTATCCGGGTCGTTCGCCGCTAAGACCCACCACTGCTTTTGCGATTTGGAAGAATGCAGCCGAAGACAAGTCACGACTTCCTGAAAGTCGCCGAGCAACGCCTCAATGCGGCTGAAGCGTTGTTTGCAGCCGATTTGACGCTCGATGCCCAATATGTCGGCGGATACGCCGTTGAATGCTCGCTGAAAGCATTGATTCTGGAAAAGACCCTTCCCGCCGATCGGCCTGGGAAATTGCTTCGAATCTCGTCTGGAGCTACAATGCATAAACCGGAGACATTGCTGCAGGAACTACGAACGCTTGGCGTTCGCTTGACGCCGGAGTTGGCGAAGAGAATGCGGCGTTTTGACTGGACTATTGACTTACGTTACGAAACAGGACGGCGCGTTCGAGGCGAAACTAAGGGCTTCCTGCGGACTTGTGTTGAAATCCGCGACTGGGTGAAAGGCCAACTATAATGACAACAAAACATGTATCCAACTGGGAAGACAAACGGACAGATGAATCCAGAATGGTCGAGGACAGCCTGCGCAAAGCTGGATTTGAAAGGGTTGATGCGTATCGATACAACTCCGCTTCGCTTCGTGTGCGAGTGATTGACAAACGATTTGAGTCCATCCCTCGTGAAGACCGCGACAAGATCGTTGAACCGTCCATCGACGCGTTGCCTCGTTCAATCCAGGCTGATATCGTAACTCTCGTCTTGCTTGCCCCGTCAGAGTTCGAACGACCGAGTGAGACCTTTCGCGAATTCATGCTGAATACTGAGTTTGAGAATCCTAGCCCTACGATGCTTTAGTAACGGAACAACGGCAAACTAAGGCATGCACGGGAGCGGCCGAAACGTGCGGAATCCAGTGAAAGCATCACTCCGGCCGCCCCGTGATGCCGGTCGTTGAACTAAGCCAGAAAGGCTCGCTGTGTGAAGTGGTCCGTTTCTTGGTCCGGGGGGGGCGACGGAACGGGCGCTGATCTGGTGTGGCTTCTTAACCAGGTAGTTTCTCTCTAGCTGATGACCGCCAAGTGGGCTGGTTTTGTCAGTCTGATGCGAGTTTCTGATGCGTTCCGCGCCATGCTCACGGCACGGGAACCTTTTTGGCGATTCTTTCAATAGATCTCTTGCGCGATGCACGGGGACCGATCACGCTGGAAAGACGTGCTCGCGTCGTAGCGCCGACGCCGATTTGGCCCCGTTGCGTGCTGGGCCTCGCCGCCGACCCCGCATCGGCGGAAGGGTGATTGGCCGGCTAGTGCGTCTTCCCGTCCCCGCCGCCTGATCCTGGTCATTCATCGGGAAGACTGGGCAGAAAAATAGCCGAGCCCGCGGTGCCGCGCCCCGTCTCGCCGGGGCACCTTTCTGCCATTAATTTTTCTGCCAATCGGCGCTTATTGCCTCGAAAAACCCCGGGACGGGCGTTGGGTGCCGGGCGTTGGGTGCCGGGCGTTGGGTGCCAACCACCAATCTATTGACATTGCGAACCCTGCCGACCGCCCCCATTCGATTCAGAGCCCCATACGACTTTGGTTACGGCCGAACGCTCGCAGCCATCATTAAGCTTGTATTTCGACTGCGTTCGTGCGCCGCTGTCTGAGGGAACATTCGGACTTGGCACGGGTCGCGGTGCGCGCCGGATTGCAGATAGCTACTTATCTCTACGGTTCTCGTCTGATTGCCACTGAGGCTCCGCTACAGATGACTAGCTGGAACATACCACTCTGACTGCAAACCTGGTTCGAGAAACACTAGTACGCCACCCCTCTTTTTCCGGTTCGGGTGGTCGGTTAAAGTTCCAGTTGAACAACAGATTGGAGCACGCCAGCCGTGTCTGTGGTGGGTAAGCACCGGGCCAGATATTTCTTGGTGGAATCGGGCGAAAGGGGTCGGGAGCTTACATCCTCGCGGCGTGGGCTGGCGGGATCATGATCATGTCGAGGTCGGCGGTTCGGGAAGAGCGGTTTCCGGGAATCGATCCTGCAGGGCTTCGACGGTCAGCTCTTCGTTCCGCAACGCTTCCATCGCTCGTACCGCCGCCTCGGCGGCCTGGACGGTGGTGATGCACGAAACGCCGTGCTGGACGGCCGCTGCGCGGATGCGTCCTTCGTCCGTTCTGGCGCCTTTGCCGCTGGGCGTGTTCATCACGAGCCCGACGCGATCGTCGATCAGGTAATCCAGCAGATTCGGATGACCTTCGGCGATCTTCTTCACTCGGGATACCGGAATCCCGGCAGACTCCAGGCTGTTGGCCGTCCCGTCGGTCGCGATCAACTGGAAACCCAAAGCGACCAATCGCCGCGCCAGATCGACAAACGGTTCCTTATGCCGATCGGTCACGCTGACGAACAAGATCTGTTGCTCGGGAGGCAACTGGACGCCGGCCGCGATCTGGCTCTTGGCGAACGCGATCGAGAATCGTTCGCTGATCCCCATGACCTCGCCCGTACTGCGCATCTCCGGGCCCAGGGCGATATCGACGCCCACGAACTTGCGAAACGGGAAAACGCTTTCCTTGATGGACACGTGCCGCGGCAACGGTTCGCTGTCGATTCCCAATTCGGCCAGTGTCGCCCCGGCCATCACCTTGGCAGCCAGCTTGGCCACCGGGACGCCGGTGGCTTTGGCGACGAACGGCACGGTGCGACTGGCGCGCGGGTTGACTTCCAACACGTAGACGCCCATTCTGTCCTCGTCCCGTTTCACTGCGAATTGGACGTTCATCAGTCCGACGACCTTCAGATGCCGAGCCATGGCGTGGGTCGCATCCCGGATCTCCTGGATGACCGACATCGGCAGACTGTACGGCGGGATCGAGCAGGCCGAATCGCCTGAATGCACCCCCGCCTCTTCGATATGCTCCATGATTCCCATCACGCAGACATCCTGGCCGTCGCTGATCGCATCCACATCCACCTCGGTGGCATCTTCCAGGAAGCGATCGATCAAGACCGGTTGGCCCTGAGCGGCGATGAAAGCTTCGGCCACGTAGCGTTCGAACTGAGTCTGGTCGTAGCAGATCTCCATGGCGCGACCGCCCAAGACAAAGCTCGGCCGGACCAGTGCCGGAAAGCCGATCTTGCGGACCTCGTCCAGGGCCTGGTTCATGTTCAGGGCGATGCCATTGGACGGTTGTTGCAAGTTGACTCTCCGCAACATGGCAGCAAACTTCTCACGATCCTCGGCGGCCTCGATCGTGTCGACCGTGGTCCCGATGATCGGGACGCCCGCCATGTCCAAAGCCCGCGCCAGATTCAGGGGCGTCTGCCCGCCGAACTGGACGATCACCCCGTCGGGTTGAACCCGGTCGAAGATGTTCAACACGTCCTCGGTCGTCAACGGCTCGAAGAACAACAGATCGCTGGTGTCGTAATCGGTGCTGACGGTCTCCGGGTTCGAATTGACCATCACGGACTCGATGCCCATTTCGCGGAGAGCAAAGCTGGCGTGACAGCAGCAATAGTCGAACTCGATGCCCTGCCCGATCCGGTTGGGACCTCCGCCCAGGATCATGATCCGGCGTTTGCCAGACTCTTTGGCAGGTATTTCATCCTCGTCTTCATAAGTGGAATAGTAGTAGGGCGTATACGCCTCGAATTCGGCCGCGCAGGTATCCACCGATTTGAAGGTGGCGACGATGCCGCGGGCCTTGCGGTTTTCGCGGATCGCCATGTCCGTCGTCTGCCACAGCGTCGCCAACTGCCGATCCGAAAACCCGAAACGTTTGGCTTGGCGCAACGTCGCGTCATCCACTTCGGACACGTCCCCAAAGGCCCGCAGTCGGTCTTCCATCTCGATGATCTCGGCCAACTGGTCCAGGAACCATGGATCGATCCAGGACAAGCGGTAGATCTCGTCGATCGACAACCCGGCTTTGATGGCATAACGCACGTACCAGATGCGTTCGAAGTTGGGCTTCGACAGTTTGGCACGGATCTCTTCGATCGACGGCTGTTTATCGGTTCCCCAGAGATCCTTACCGTCGCAACCCAAGCCGAAGCTGCCGACTTCCAGACCGCGGAGCGCCTTCTGGAGCGATTCTTTGAACGTTCGCCCGATCGCCATCGTTTCGCCGACGCTCTTCATTTGCGTCGTCAGGGTATCGTCCGCGTCGGGGAATTTCTCGAAGGCGAAGCGGGGGATCTTGGTGACCACATAGTCGATCGTGGGTTCGAAACACGCCTTGGTCTTCCGCGTGATGTCGTTGGCCAGTTCGTGCAAGCGGTACCCCACCGCCAGCTTGGCTGCAATCTTGGCGATCGGAAATCCCGTCGCCTTGGACGCCAAGGCGCTGGACCGGCTGACTCGCGGGTTCATCTCGATCACCACCATGCGGCCCGTTTCGGGATGAATGGCGAACTGGATGTTCGAACCGCCGGTCTCGACGCCGATCTCGCGGATCACTGCCAGACTGGCATCCCGCATCAACTGGTATTCCTTGTCGGTCAGTGTCTGAGCCGGTGCGACGGTGATCGAATCCCCGGTGTGTACGCCCATCGGATCAAAGTTCTCGATGGCGCAGATGATGACGACGTTGTCGTCCAGATCGCGCATCACCTCCATCTCGTACTCTTTCCATCCCAGCACGGATTCTTCGATCAACACCTCGTGAATCGGTGATTGATCCAAACCACGCTGGACCAGCGTGTCGAACTCGCCGCGGTTATAAGCGATGGCCGAACCCGAACCGCCCAACGTAAAACTGGGGCGTACCACGCAAGGCAACCCGATCCGCGAAACGGCAGCCCTCGCCTGTTCGATCGTGGTGACGATCTCGCTGGCACAGCACTCCAAGCCGATCGCGTGCATCGCTTCCTTGAACTTTTCGCGCTCTTCCGCCTTGGCGATCACGGCTGCGTTGGCGCCGATCATCTGGACGCCGTACTTTTCCAATACCCCATGCCGATCCAAGTCGATCGCCAGATTGAGCCCAGTCTGACCTCCCAACGTAGGTATCAGCGCGTCCGGCCGTTCGCGTTCGATAATCTTTTCCACGATTTGCCATGTCAACGGTTCGATGTACGTCCGGTGGGCGGTTGCGGGGTCCGTCATAATCGTCGCTGGGTTGGAATTGACCAGCACGACTTCGTAACCTTCCTCCCGCAGCGCCTTGCACGCTTGGGTGCCGGAATAATCGAACTCGCAAGCCTGTCCGATGACGATGGGACCGGACCCGATCAACAGGATTTTTCGAATGTCGTTTCGGCGTGGCACGTGTTCCCTGTCTTGGCCTTAATTGGCTTCTAAAAGGTGGGTATGGCGGTGGGGAATACCAATGATTCAGCGGGCCATCCGTACCTTGGTCACAAGGATGCGGTCTGGCAACCCCACGAAAATTTCCAGAGCTTACCAAGCAGGGGACCGGTGAATCAAGGGGCGGGTGGGATCGGTGTCGATCGATTTTCCCACGTCCCGTCTCACGGGTTGTGGTTTTCCGGACGCCGATTGCAACGGTCGACCAAGCGTGCCAGATTCTCGCGCAGCATGGCCGAAGCGGGCCAATCGGCGATCGCCTGCTCGTAGATTTCGTACTGCCGCCCAAACAGTTCATCGGCCAGATGTCGCTGGTCGGCGGCGTCCAATCGAGGGACCAATTCTTCGCAGATCGTGGTATCAGCGGGCGTGGCCTCCAATGCGCGCCCTGCGTGTTGCATCGCATTGTCGAATTTGCCGGCTTCGACGGCTGCGGTCGCCCGCAGAAGATGGATTCGCGCCACACGACGTACGGTGTTAACCAACGGCTGTTGGTTCGGGGACGAGTCCAATCCGTGCATGGCGGAATAGTCAAGCCATTCAGCCACCTGTTCGGCCGAGGCATCCTGCGAATGCTCGGCCAAGAGTTGAGCGGCTTCATACGAGGATGAACGGCCGGGGCCGGCGATCCGGAACACGATCTGGGCCTGCTCCATTGCCCGTTCCGCCAGTTCCTGATCCAATCGGACGTAGCTCAGCAGGTCACGGGCCAGTCGTAGCCGGTCCGGACCGGTGATCGCCAACTGGTGGACCCGTTGCCATCGCTGTGCCGCTTCTTCTGTCAATCCTGCCTCTTGCAGGGCGGCGCCGGCCAGGAACAGATCGGCCAGTCGATCATGATCGGCTTTCCAAAGCTCTTCAAAATACTCGGCTGCTTCCGACCATCGTTTTTCGAGCCATGCGATCTCCGCCAGGATGGCCCGAGTTCCCAATCGCTTCGGATCGGCTTCGTCGATAACCCGGCTCGCCAACGACAACTCATCGCGCAGCAGGCACAGTCGTGCCAACGCCGCTCGCATCGCATCGTCGCTCGCCGCGTCATTGGAACCGATCCATGCCAGCAGCCTTTGAATCAGACTGTTGAAGTGCGCGGGATCTTCGGAGGGCGACGGATGGAGCAGGTCATCGATCTGGGCCAGCACCCGTTCGGCCGGACGGTTGGGCCAAGCTCGAGCAAAAAGGGGCCAAAGGTACTGTGTGTCGTTTGCACGTCGCCCATGAAGTCGAAAGAAGACCAGCGGTTGCCCCGGCGGTTGGGATGTGAGTTCACCAGCAACGCGCCAAGCAGATTGCCGTTCTCCGATCGCCGACCAAGCGGGGCTGACTCGTTCCAGACATTGCCTGGAAAGCGAACTCGGCGAACTCGGACCCTTCCCGTCGGGCAGTTCACGGCTGTAGCTTTCGACCAATTGGACTGTCGCAACGGCGGCTTCGACCTTGCCCACCTGATGCAGTAACTTAGCGATGGCCAATGCCGATTCGACTTGGCCCATGACTTGAGCGTTGCCCTGGTAGCCTCGGGTGGATAACGACTGGAGCCAGTCTTTGTCTTGCGGTACGGCATCCTGCCAGCCAAGTCGTTGCAGCGCTTCTCGAAATCGCATCTGTTCGGCAAGCACCGAAGCAGCTTCCCAAGAGGCACGTTCGTCCAACAGCTCCAGCCCTTGTGGGATGTGATCGTTTTCCAGCAACGCCTGGACACTTCGTCGTTGCAGCCTGTTATCGTCGGGGTTGGCTGTGGCGACTTCGATAATCTGCGCAATGGCGTTGGAAGCGGCCGGACCATCGCCAGCCAATCGCTCGCAGGCAGCGACTTGCGCCAATCGTTCGACTTCCCCGATGGGGCCTGCTGCCGCGAGCGATCGGCCTGACAGGACCGGTAGCAAGTCGGGATGCGACCGTTGCAAGGTTGCCGCATCGGACCACCGCCTCATCTCGATCAGCAGAGTGTGCTGCAGCTCCGGATCTTCCAGTTCTTTGGCGATGGAATGCGCCGAAGCCCAATCTCCGGCGACTCGGTGCAGGTATACCAGTTGTTGTCCATCGTCGGGGTCTCGCTGCGTCTGCCAACGCTGCTGGAAGGTCTGCACTTGCTGTTCCCATCGTCCATGAACCCACCAGAAGTTGGCCAAATGCAACCAGCGGGAGCGATCGTCCGTAAGCTGCTGCCTCAGCAGTTCTTCCGCCATCTGGTGCTTGTCGCGTTGACAAAGGTGAGCTACCCAACCGGACGGAGCGAGGATCAGCTCGTCGATTCGCTGGCGGCGATCAGACGAATCAGGAAGCCATTCGAGGACTTCTCGCAGAAAGTCGCCATGTCCGTTGGTCAGCAGGTGTTGGCGCAGTCGCGAGTTTCTAGACAGAACGGTCGCAGAGCTACGCCGGAAACCCTCTTGGGTTTCCTCCTTGACCAACTGGACCAACCAGTCGGCCACCTGCGGATGCACCACCGCCGCTTGCGCTTCTTCACGGTTCAACAACAATTGGAGCAACTGACGTGTTTCGTGGGGGTCCTGGCGATCTTCCATCCATCTACGAAATTCATCGAAGTGTCCCTGCTCCATCAGGCTCGCCACGGCCGAAGGGTTGGTCCACAAACTGGACAGCAATTGAACCGCCCCAACTCGGCCCGGTTCGTGACCGATTCCTTTCAGCAACGATTCGAACCCACCATGAGCGATGATCGCCTGGACGGCAACCGAATTCGACAAGATGCCAAACAGGATCTGCCGAGTATCCGACGATTGGGCCTCCTGATCGATCCACTCGATCATCTTCGGGATACGGCCCAAGCAAGTCAATTCGCGTACCGTGTGGGGATGCCTCAACAGCGGCAGCAGCACCCGACGCTGTTGCTGCTCATCTTCATCCTCATCGACAGCGTCCAACAGCGGGGCCAGCAGGCGATGAGCGATCAGAATGGGCAGGATGTCTTCACGCGCCAGCAGCGATTGCACGAATCCTCGCCGAGAATCGTCGTCTGTTTCGCCCAAGATCTCTCGCAGGATCGGCCCCAATTCCTCGGTTTCGGCCAACAGTTCGGCAGCGGCTCGGGACTCCAGCAGGGTCACCAGCAACTGCCGCCGTGCGGTGCCGTCATGATCCAAACGGCACAGTTTGACCAGTTGATCCAGATAGCCCTCGTCCAGCAAGGCGTCGACGGCCTCCGGGCTGGCCACGATGTGGCTCAACACGTGGCGGCGAATCTCCACGTCACCCTGCTGGCCGGCAACTTGGATCAGCCGATCGACTCGGTCTTCGGCCACCAGGTACTCGACCATCTTGGGATTGGTCAACAACTGGGCCAGCAACTGGTCTCGCTGTTGCAGATTGGCATCGCTCCAGGCCATCTGATACAAACGGTCGAAACCGCCGGCAGCCAGCAAGGCCTGGATCGCCGCTTCGCTGTGGAACAAGGTGCGCAGCAGGTTATGGCGTGCTTGCTCTTCGCTGTGTTGGTCGATCAACTCGAACAGACTGTCCACGCTCCGGCGAGCAACCCAATACTCGATCATCGGAGGATGGGTCAGCAAGCGTCCCATGAGGATTCCTCGGTGCGGCGCCTGAGGCTCACGGTCGATGTGCAGCAGCAAGTCGTCCAACATATCGTGCTCCAGGAAAACCTCGACATTCTCCGAGCGCTGCAGCATGCTGTCCCAAACCAGATAGCGGGAATGGTGCTCGATACGGGCGATCAGCGAAAACATGTCGTGCAAGCGGCCTTCTGCCCCGTAGTAGGCCACCACTCGTGGCGCGGCGAGGAACAGACGTAACAGGTGGGCCTGCTGATGATCCTGAGCTTGCTGTTGGATCAGCACCAGGATTCGATCCAACTGATCCTGCTGGACGATGGCATCGATGGCCATCTCTTGCTGGCAGATTGTCTGAAGAAAGGTTCGCAGGCTGTTACCGGTCAAGTGTTGTTGAGCGAAGTCCACCACCAGATCGATCCGCTGATCCTCGGCCATTCGTCTCAATACGTGCGAATTGCCATAGAACGCGCTTCGCAAGGCGATCACTTGGTGCTGGTCGACCGCCGCGTGGGCCATTTCGTCGAGTGTCTCGAAATGCCCTCCTTCGATCAACAAACGCATCGCCTGCTGGTTGCGGAACAATTTCACCAGGTACTCGTGCCTGGCGTCAGGAACCGTCTGCCGCTTGGCAAATTCGATCAGCGTGTCCACCTGCTCCTGCTGCTGCAATCGGTGCAGCACGGCGCTGGTGCTGTAGAAGTCGCCGCGCAGGGCCGCGTATTGGTCCGTATTCTCTTGATGCTCCAGCAATTCCCATAACGCGTCATAACGTTCTGCGGCGATCAACGACGCCATGGCGCTTTGATTGCGGAACAGGTTTTCCAAGTAAGCCACGCGAGCCCGCTCGACCGTTTCCTCCCGAGCCAACGTCAGGACGCGATCGATCTGACCGGCATCGGCCAAGCGCTGGACCGAGGTCATTGCGACCAGCCGCGCGAGCAAAACACCTCGCTGATCGTCCGCCGTCTTCCGGATTACGGCCAGCAGCGGGTCGAAGTATTCGATCGCGTTCAAGGTTCGCTGCAGCCGGTAATCGACCAGCACTCGCTGTAACAGCCGCTGTCGCTGGTCGTCCGTCACCTGGTCGTCCAAGAACCGGATCAGCCACTGCAACCGCTCCGCCTGCTGGAAGATCTCTTGGGCGCCGGACATCGTCAGCAGCCGAAAAACGGCTTCGCCGCGCCAGTCCTTGTCGGCCAGATCCGTCTCCGGCAGGTCCGGCTCGATCAATTCCCAAACGGCTTGGCGGCTGTCAGGCTGCTGGAAAAGCGAGTGTCCATGACCGGTGTTCAAGATGCCTTTCATATACTGGTTGTGCATCGCCGGCGGTTCGCGTTTCGCGGCAAGCTGCAAGACCAGATCGCGTTGGCCATCCACTTGCATCGCCTGCCGGACTCCGGAGGAACCCGCGATCTGGGCCAACAACACGCCTCGTTGCCCCGGATCTTCCTCGACCGCCGCCAAGTCAACCAGCCCGTCGACGCCGCTGGCGTTTACGATCGCCTGGACGACATCCGGGTGCTGGACAACGCGTTGGACCAACGCCGCCTGTTGTTCCGGCTCGGCGTTCTTTCGAGCGAATTCGAGGAATCCCTCGAAGTGATCGTCTTCGACCAGGATCTTGATCGTTTGCGGGGCTGCCACGATCTGCAATATCCATTGGGATCGCTGACGCAACTGAGGTTCCAGTTGGACCAGTTCCAGCAACAGATCCAGTTGGTTGTGTTGGACAAGCGACGCGACCGCCGCCGCGTTTTCGAACAGCCGCGACAGCATCGCGCGACGGACTTCGGCGGCCTCTTCTCGCCGAACGACGCTCACCAGCACCCGCAGCTCGCCACGATCCGACAAACGCCGGATCATCGGTTCGGAAAACAAGATCTGAGCCAGGGTCGTCTGACGCCAAGCGACATCCTGATCCGCGCCGATCGCGACCACCCATTCCTCGAGCCGCCCCGGCCGCAGAAAATATTCGATGGCGCGCGGATTGCGCATCAAATGAACCATCAAAGTGCGGCGAACGCCACCATCGGGTTCCAAACGGATCAGATGCTGGACGCGAGCGAAATCGTCCCGGTCGGCCATCGATTGCAGGGCGGTCAGCCGTTGCTGGGCGTCGCCGCCGCGGAACTGCCGGATCAGATCGTTGATCTCTTCCGGAACGTCCGGCAAAATCCCGTAGCGAAAATCGTCCAAGATCAATTCCGCTCGCAAGCGAATTTCGCGGTCCGGATCTTCCGCCGCGCGTAGCAACGCCGGTTCGGCAGCCAACCCTTGCCGCCAAAGAAACCGCGTTGCCCGGCGACGCACGGCGAACTGGTCAGCCCCCAGTTCTCTGACCGCCCGGTCGATCGCCTCCTGAGCGTTCGGTGAACTCTCCGGCGGCTCGCCGTGATTCTCGGTTGGCAGCCAAAGCATCAGCCAAATCAGCCAAAATCCCATTATATCCCCCCAGATCAACTGAAGGCGCAGTCAAGAAAGCGTCAAAACGACCCGGATCATTCGTTAGCAACCTGATGAATAATCCGGGATCAGCCCTCCGTTCAGAATAGGCGCAACTGCCAGATAAGGCAACGACGGACAACGAAATGAATTCCGGTCAATAGAGATGCGCGCACCGCACGCGAACGTTACGGTTGAAGACTCCAACGGGCATCCGGTTTTTGAATCCGGTCAAAAATGTTAGATTGGTGGATGAATCCCGAACCTCACCGCAAGCCGCATTGATGCCTGATGAATACGATAACGCGTGATCGGCTATTCTTGATTGTGGGTAGCGTTCTGGCCGCGATGATATCGGGGTCACGAACCCGCCAGCACCAAAAGGCCAGATTCCTGCGGCAGAAGATGAAGATGCTCACTGCGCTGACACTTGCTGTCTGCTCTTGTGCAGCAGCCAGCGACCGGCATCACGCCATGGTGTTGATCCCTGCGGGAAAGTCGGTGGTGGGAACCAGTGCGGCCGATCGTGAACGATTGGCGGAACGATTCGACTGCCACCCGACCTGGCTTGGCGATGATCTCAGCCGTCGAGAAGTGAAATTGCCTGCCTTCTGGATCGACCGTTATCCGGTGACCAATGCCCAGTACCTGGCCTTCGTCCGCGCCACAGAACATCCGCGACCGTCGTGGTGGGGACGCTGGGGCGGCGTTTTTCCTGCCGAGTATGCTGACCATCCGGTGGTTGGCGTCAGTGGTCGGGATGCGGCGGCCTACGCGGCTTGGTCAGGCAAGCGTCTGCCCCGTGCCGAAGAGTGGGAACGCGCGATAGGCCACCCTGAAAACGCCGTGTTCGCATGGGGCGACGATTGGCCCGGCCCGTGGAAGGCTCGGCCACCAAGCCGCGTCTTCTGGGAACTCCCCGAGACTCGACTCGTGGGCAGCGGCGAACGTGGACGAAGCTCGATGGGCGTCGAGGACTTCACCGGCCAGACCCTCGAATGGGTCTCGGATGTCAGGCCCCATCATGGCGTTCAGTTCCAATTGATGAAAGGCGCCAGTTGGTTTCACGAAGATCCGCTGAGCTTTCGTACTGCGGCCGGCTGGTATGCCTACGAGGGCTGGCGTTCGACCTTCACGGGCTTCCGCTGTGCGCTGGACGCAGATCGAAAGCCGCCGGTCGTCGGCGCCCAACATCCGACTGAGGCCGTGCGCGTCGAGGAGGCGCGGCAACAACTGGCGAAGCCCGCCCCCAGTCCCATCACATTGGCCGCTCCGGGCGGCACGTCGCGACATCTGTCGATCCGCGTCCCGTATCTGGGCCACGAGACGTTCGCCTTCAGCGCACCGGAAACCGTCCTGTTCAACGGAACCAGCATGATGACTTGGCGCAAGACTCCAGATATGACTTGGACCGTCCGCTCGGCGGAACGAGCCGCCTACGAGATGCGCATGGAGGATCTGCGGTTGGACGCCGAGTTTCTGGCGGGCGATGACTGGGTGCTGCAACGTTTCACGATGACCAATCAGACCGGGCGGGAGGGGAACGTTCACACCAGTTCCTGTTTCAACCTGCAGAACCATCCCGAGTACTATGACGGTGAACAGTTGCGCACCTACGTACTGGATCACGCCGGACGATTCATCCCGATGCGGCGTTTGTCCCGAGGCGGTGAATGCGTGCGGTGGATCACCGGTCCGCGGATGGCCGAATTGGGCGAACCGGTTCGCCACGCTGTTTTGGCGGTCGTTTCCCGAGACGGCCGAACGGTCATCGGTTCGGGTCGAGCCGGCGAAAACGCCGGATTCTCCGTGTCAACCAATGCCATGTTCACGTGCCTGCATACCGACTCGGGCGTCCGAGTGCCTGCTGGCGGTCAAGTTACCACCAGACAGTTGCTGTGGTTTCTGGAAGGCGATCTGGACGATTTGCGACGGCGAGTCATCGACGACCTGAGACTGGACCACCTGGTCGCCGATTGACCTCGCCACGTTCAAGCGGATCAAAGCACGCTCAAAATGCGCTAGCGCGTTGTCTAGGCGAAAAATGCGGATTGTGAGCGGCACGGCGCTAGCCGCCGGTTCTGGACGCCAACGGCGGCTAGCGCCGTGCCGCTCACTCATCGCGAC
>SKKK01000211.1 GCA_007121535.1 Planctomycetaceae bacterium
CAGCCGCGGCCCACCGAGTGCGGCGGGCGCTGCGACCAGCAGGCACCCCGTCACGATGCCGAGCAACGCCACGCTGCAAAGGCCGCCGAATCTTCCCGGAAACACATGCTTTGTCATTGTCCTGATCTCCCTCGGTTCGGAACGCGTGCCGCATATTACATATTACGATGGAAGGTACCATGGTTGGTTCCGATGAAGTCGGTCATTCTAATGGCCTTCGCCGGCGCGATCAATATGGCGATCACCAACAAACTTGGCGTGTGCCTTGCCGCGCAAGCCGAGGATAACCCGTCTGCAGCAAATGGATTGCGCCTGTTTCTTTCTGGATTCGAGCCGGATTCGCAGATCATTCATCCGGGGGACCCGGCTGTGCCGTGTATCACCAATCGATCAAGCCGGCGGTCGTCGGTCATGTCCGACGCCCGAACTTCCGCAACAAGAACAGGATCAAGACCGCCCCGAACGTTGCCGAGATCAGACTGAATTCATGCTCACCAATGCATTTGCTTGCGCATCACTTCATCGCAGACGGAAATAGCCCAAGCAGTGGTAAGGACGAATCCCGTATAGAGACTGTAAAATGGCAAGACGGCAAGCAACTTTGGATCGTCACCATGAATCGAGACGAAAAACAGCGCTGCTAAGAGCTGCAACGATAGCAAAGCGGCGTACCAGCCGAGGAGCGGAATCACGTTGACCCCACTGGCGAGCAGCAGAAAGAACATCCCCAGCGAGACCATGTAGATCAAGGGCAACAACAGCAAGTCGGGTACGTACGTGGCAAGGATCCAGAACAAGATTTTTGCTCGAAGTAGACGAGGCTCTTTGCAAGTCCGCACCAGAAGCTTCCGTAGCACTTGCAACGATCCGCGAATCTATCGATACCGTTGATTGAGCAGAGAAAAGTGAGAGTCGGGCGATTTGGTAAAGGATAAAGCATCCGGTTCGTAGACGATGCTGCCGCCGAGACACAGGACAGACATCGAGAGGTCGAAGTCCTCGGCGAAAGTGTCTCCTTCAAACGGTCCTGCATCCTCTCCCAGCGTTTTCTTGCCCGAGGTGTACTTGCCGAACACGTTCTCCATGGCTGTGCGTCGAAACAGACCAATAGGGCCTGGTACGATAAGAACACAGCCCCAGAAGCTTTGGCTGAGACGTACACAGCCATTGGCGATCAAGTACTCAAGACCCTGCAGCCGTGTGATCAGGTTCACGCGGTTGCGGACGCGCATTTGTCCTGCGACCCCGTCGACCCGGGGATCCGCCATACGACTGACCAAGTGCTTCAGCGACTGGGGATCCAGGCGCGAATCGGCGTCAATGCAGAGAATCAGTTCGCCCCGCGCCCGCTTGAAGCCCGCATTGTGAGCACTCCATTTTCCACCGTTCTTCTTGTGAATTACTTTGACGGTACATTTTCCATGATCACCCTCGTAGCGCCTCGCTCGCAGCAGGGTGTCATCCGTCGAGCCATCATCGATGACCAACACTTCATATTCGGGGTAATTCAATTCCAACAGCGACTCCAGCGCCGCCTGAATCGTCTGGCTCTCGTTGTACGCAGGTACCAGGACGGATACCTTTGGCCAAGCGGTGAACGGCTGAGGCCGGGTTCGGCAGTGGTGGCGGCGACCGAGGAACGAGAAGCAAAACAAGACCAACCAACGGCTTCCGGAGAACAAGGCGACAGTGGCCAAGAAGCATCGAGCTGCACGAAGCGGTTCGATGCCCAGCCCATGCAGAGTGGAAAGTTGATAGATCGCAGCAGCAATCAGTCCGAGCGAAAACGACAGTCCGAACAAGAACAGGATGAGTTCACGTTGCTGAACTTCTGGAGACCAACGGTTGGTTGGCGAAGGCAAGTTGCGTTGGAAACGGGCCTGGGTGTTTCGGTTCCGGGTCGAGACGTTCATCGTTCGCTGGCTGAAGATCATCAGCCGCCTTACATCGCAGACAGCAACAGCTCGTCGTCCAGTTTTCGTTGCAGGCGTTTGACTCGCCTCACCGTATTCTCCGGCATCACGATGGAGAAAATGGCGACGACCCTTTGCAACATCGCAGCCTGCGTGTGATATTCGTCATCGGAAATGTCGTCGCCCTCCCTCAGGAATTGCTCGCCGTACGATTCCAATTGCGTCACGAGAGCGTCGGCGTCCCCCATGGCCTGCTGGATCAGGCGGATCGCTCTGGCATGATGTCGATCCAACGCCCACTCGGCCGCCGCAACCAGCGAGCCGTCCAACTCTCTTGAGAGAACGGATTCTCGAAGTTGCGAGCCCAACAGGTGCAGCATCACTTCGTCGGCTCCTGCTTCTTGGAAAGTCAACGGCGTAAGAGGAAGCAGGGGCGTTTGGGTTTCAGTGACGCCGGTGCCCTGCGGACTACGTTGGACTCTCGCAACGGTAATGCAGGTTACCCCCAGCAATAGAAAGGCAGCGGCGATCTGAATTGTGGGATTGAAATAAAACGGTGCCACCCAAATCAGTCGCGCAACAATCTCATCCCCCGAGGCCAGTGTGCGTATGCCGTCGGGGGGGACATCACAGGCTAATGCCACCGAAGAAAAACCTGGATCATCGGGCAGAACCCGGATGGAAAGCGGGCTGCCGATGAAACGTCGCTGAATGAAGCGTCGCTTCAATTCTCCCACCTCGGTCTTCGGTTCGACAAGCTGGAGGATGACTTGGTCTTGTTGCGCTAGAAGATGCGCTTCCCAAGACGGAAGACGGAATTCGGCCTGCACACCATCTTCCTGGGTCAAAACTACCAAGGGATCTCCGGGCTTGACCGTATTGGGAGAAGGGTGGTGCCAGAGGATACGTCCAGCATGCGGCGCCGTGATGCAAAGCGATCTTTCGATGGCGTCGAGCGCCGCCTTGGTTTGAAGCACCTCCATTTCCAACTGCTTGCCCTGCACCTGGCGGTGGCGAGCAGCCCGAACACGGTCGGCTTCGAGCTTGTTCTCGAATACCTCTCGCCGAATTTCCAGCAACGCCAGTTCTTCCTCGAGCGACTCCAATTGCAGAGCATACGTTTGGGACTGCCCATGCATCACTTCCACCATGTCTTGCAGGAGGTTTCCCAATTCCTGGTGGGCGGCAACAAGCTCGTTGAAGCGGGTTTCATGGCGAGTGACCTCCTCCCCGGCAATCTGAGCCTCGCTGACGATCTCATCATATTCGTCCTGGGAAATTGCCGACTTTTCCTTGAGTGCCGACGCACGGGCAACACGCTGCTGCTGACGGCTGTTCTCATAGTTCGCTTGCTTCAACTCGATGCGAAGCGAACGGATTTGCTCTCGCAGTTGAAGCAGACTGTCGCGGCGGGCTAGTTTCTCCCGGGCCAGCTCGCGCAACACCCGACTGGATTCCATTTGCAAGTCATGTTGGTTCGTCTGACGGTACCGGGCCTCCCCGATCGTGTCTGTCAATTGTCGGATCAGTTCGCGATCAAGCTCCAATGGGGTGGCATCTAGCTGATTCTGCTGCAACTCGATGGTATCCAGCTTAAGGCGGAGCGACTGGAGATTCGCTTCGCGATCCGGGGAATGAAATCTCACCAATAGGGCACCCGCACTGACCCTCTCCTCGTCCGCAATCGACTTGACCGGCCACTCCTGACGTGCTCGAACCGTATACAAACCATTCGCACGTAGTAACCCCTCGCGATTCAGCATCAATTGCACCGCAATCCCGGCAATCGCCGTCAGCAAGCTGCTTGCGACCGCAGCCCCTCCGAACCAGTAAAGCCATCTGCGTCGCTTCCAGTGCTCCGCGCAGCGGGCACCTCTAACCCCCCATACATGTAATGCACAGGCGATACAGTAAGCTGCCAAGCCCATCCCGCCTGCCAGCAAGATCAGCGTGAAGATTCGACTGAAATCCTCGCTCACTTTAATTCCCCACGGCTCGAAGCATCCACCTAAAAGGTGGGCAAAATTCACTGCACTTGGAATCCCTAAACATAACAAACCTGCGAGACCTGCGGTCGGCGCTTTCGGCGGGAGCAGAGACCCGCGCCCAATTCATCACCAGACCCGCGCCGACCCATCATCCCGCACCGAACAGTTTTGCAAACCGCTTAGAATGGATTTCCTACCCCTAAGCAAACGCCGTGCCACGGCATCGAACGAGCGAGCGGCGTTTCCGTAAACGATTATACCTCAAAGGGTTTTCACAACGCAACCGGCTCGTCTGGACCAGTCCTGGATGGTCGAGCGCACTGAATCAAGGCGCATCGCTTGCCTGATGCGCTCTAGAACGGTACAGTGATAAAACAGGGCTAGCGGCATATCTGCTGAGTACATCGGGAAATGATGAGTCAGTCCCAAAGACTCTTAAGAGCCGCACTCCCGCCCCAACGATGATTGCATCAGGAAACATACCGGAATACCGCAAAAAGCGCAATTGCGCCCCCGCCGGGTAGGTGGGCTGCAATTATTAGAGGCAGTGAATAATGGCGGAAAGCGGCAAAAAGCGGGCCAGATGAACTCTAGGAGCGTTGCAGTTTTGGCAGATGGCGTTCAAAATATG
>SKKK01000363.1 GCA_007121535.1 Planctomycetaceae bacterium
CGCCGGTCCTGCACGCCGCCGGCGGCTAGCGCCGTGCCGCTCACCCATCGCGACCCCAAGATTTCGCCTGGACAACGCACTAGAACGATTCGTTTCGTCGACCCGGAGTCAACTATTGAAGAAGACCGTTGTCACCATCCTGAAATACGTGATCCCTCTGCTGATTATCGGGTGGCTGCTGCGAAGCGTCGACCAGGAAAAAGTGGCCCGGTTGTGGTACGACCAGCAAGACTGGCCGATGATGCTCGGCGGGTTCGTCCTGGCATTCGCGGCGGTTTGCCTGAGTTTTTGTCGCTGGTACCTCCTTGTGAGGGGACTTGGCCTTTCCTTCAGAATGGCAGACGCCTTTCGACTGGGTTTCTTGGGGTATTTGCTGACCTTTGTTTCTGGTGGAAGCGTGGGTGGCGATCTGTTCAAGGCGGTTTTTGTCGCTCACGAGCAACCGGGGCGACGGACGGAGGCGGTGGCGACGGTCTTGATCGATCGGGTGGTTGGGCTGGTTTCGCTGCTGGTCATCACCAGCGCGGCGATCGTGATTGCGCGGCCCAGCTACGAATCGCCTCTGGTCGCGGCGATCTGCAATCTGACGCTGCTGGCCACCATGATCGGCTTGATCGGCATGTTCCTGGTGCTGGTGCCGCCGCATTTCAGCGAGTTGATGTTGAAGTTGGCCGGTCGGCTGCCGAGAGTCGGCGTGACGTTAGGTCGACTGATCGTTGCTCTTCAAGTCTATCGTCGCCGACCCCGAGTGGTAGCGGTCGTGTTGGTACTCAGCTTGGGGGTCCAAGGCCTGTTCGCTGTTGCTCTGTTCATGGCAGCAGCATCGGCGTTGGAGGATGCTCCGTCCCTGGCCTCGCATTTCATTATCGTTCCCTTGTCGATGGTTGCCGGGGCTTTGCCGTTCACCCCCGCCGGTTTGGGAACGTTCGAATTGGCCATGGACCAATTGTATCTGCTGATTCCGGATCCTCCCCGTTCGGATGGGATCTTGGTGGCTTTGGCTTATCGCTTGATCACCATCGTGATCGCGATCATCGGGGTCGGTTACTATTGGGTCAGTCGTCGCGAAGTACGCGAGCTGCTGGACGAAGCGGAACACGATCCGAGCCTGTGAGCGGGCGATTGGAAGCGGACGAGCGGCGTCCTCGGCCTGGGAGCGATTTCTGCCGACGCAAGACCTGCCACGAAATCATCCTCGTACGACGGCTGCATCCAGACCAGGCAATCGGTCCAACACCTGTTCCATCGAGGGTCGCCGATCAGGATCGCGGTGCAGCATTTCGACAAGTAACGGGCGGTCCGCCACCGGGATGTCGTCCACCAATGTCGAACCTATGTCTTCCGTGCGAAGCCGTCTGAGCAGCCTTGCCACCGAATCGGCAGACAGTGCGGATCGACCGGTCAACATCTCATACCAGATCAAGCCAAAGATGAACACGTCGCTGGCAGCCGTGGGACACCTGCCAGCCGCCTGTTCGGGCGACATGTACGCCGGAGTACCGGTGACCCCGCACGGACCCGTGGCGTCCGAACTCGGGTGGTCCAAGGTTTCGTCCAGATCGGGCTCGATGGCCGAATCGTCGGATGCGGCGACCGTCGCCCGCTGCTCTGAAACCTGGTCCCTCGTATCAGCGGGCATTTGCAATTGACCGGCCAAGCCGAAGTCCAGGATCGAGGCATGGCCATCGTGGCCAACGATCACGTTGGCTGGCTTCAAGTCGCCGTGCACCACGTGCTGGGCATGAGCGGCGGCCAAACCCATGGCGATCTGACGGGCGAGCACGTCTGCGTCATCACGTGACAACCCTTGTTCGATCAAGGCCGCCAGCGTTCGCCCCTCCAGGTATTGCATGGCGATCAGTGGCAGCCCATCCTGTTCGGAGACCGAATACACGGTGCAGACGTGCGGATGATCCACCCGGGCCGCCGCCCGAGCCTCGGCGAGGATCGCATCCCGCGATTCCAACACGTTGCGTTTCAATACCTTCAGCGCCGCCATCCGCTCCAGCCGCAGATCCCAGGCGGCGAAGACCGTGCCGAACGTGCCGCCACCCAAGTGGTGCCGGATGCGATAGTGGCCCAAAATGCGGCCCGGCTGCAGCGCTCGCTCCGGGTCGATGGTCCCATCGGCTCGCGTCCAACTCGCGGCGCAGAGACCTCCCGTTTGCAAGGCATCCAAAACCCGTAGCACCTCGTCCGGGCTGCGACCGACGTTCAGATTATGGATGACCTTGTACTGCAAGACTCCATCCGGATCGATCAGGAACAGCCCCCGCATGGCGACCTGTTTTTCCTGGACCCATACCCCGTAATCCCGGCAGACATGGCCATCGGGATCGGATGCCAAGGGGAACTGCATCGGCCCCAATCCGCCCTCGGCGGGCGGCGTCTGCAACCATTCCCAATGCAAAGCCACCGTATCGACGCTGACGCCCAGCAGATCGCAATTGCGATGAGCGAAATCGAGGCAGCGAGCACTGAACGAAGTCAATTCCGTCGGGCAAACGAAAGAAAAGTCTCGCGGATAAAACATCAGCGCCAGCCAGCAACCTGCATGGTCCCGCAATCGGATCGAGCGTCGATTCTCGTCGCGAGCGTCGGCGCACGGGAGTTCGAATTCGGGAACGGGGTAGCCTACTCGTGCATTCACTGCTACATCGCTTACTGCATGGAGTGCAGGCCAATCAGATTGCCTTCGGTATCGTGCACCAACGCAATAAACCCGTACTCGCCGATCGACATCTTTTCATTGACGACACGACCGCCATGCTCGACCGCTCGTGCTGCCGTCATCGCACAGTCGTCACAGCCAAAATAGACCAGCGTGCCACTGCCGCCAGGTGTGCAGCCTTCCATCTTCACCAGCATTCCGCTGGCGCCTGGCGTTGTCATCGCCGCATCGTTGTCCATTGGAAAGCTCCACATTTCCATGCTCGCCTCCTTGGACAATTCCTCGGTCGGAGCCGGCATCATTTCCAGCTTTATTTCGAACGTGGCTTCGTAAAACGCCTTGGCTCGCGTCATGTCTTCGACATAAATCTCGAACCAGACAACCGGATTGCTTTTCACGAATCTTCTCCTTTTCGGCTCGAACGCTCCAGCGAACTATTCACCCAGGATCTTTACCAGCACCCGCTTGCGGCGACGGCCATCGAATTCGTAGTAGAAAATGTGTTCCCACGGTCCCAAGTGCAGTTTGCCGTCGGTGATGGCCACCACGACTTCGCGTCCCATCACCTGCCGTTTCATGTGGGCATCGGCATTATCCTCCCCCGTTCGATTGTGATGGTAGCGGCTGGGCGACGCATCGAACGGAGCCAGCTTCTCCAGCCACACCTCGTAATCGTGATGCAATCCCGATTCGTTGTCGTTGATAAAGACCGACGCGGTAATGTGCATCGCATTGACCAAGACGATCCCGTCCTGCACCCCGCTCTCCGCCACCAACCGCTCGACCTCCCGATGCAACGACACAATCGCCCGCCGTTGCGGCACATCCAGCCACAGTTCTTTCGTAAGTGTTTTCATGGCATTCAGTCTACATGCTTCCCTTCCCACTTGCAATCCCCAGGAAACGACTCAGGCTACCAACAAACCGGCGGCTTGCGCCTTGCCGCTCGCATGAGAACCCGACAGTCTTTTCTCGAAGGATGCAAATCCGTCCCCGCCGACAGCACTACCGTGTCCAGCCGGTCACTGGCTTTTTGGTTGCGCACGCAGTTCCAAAGTTCTTGGAGACGAGAGTCATTCCCGACAAAAAAACTCCTTCATCCAAAAAAGAGACCCGTCTCCATTAGGTCTGTCTTGGCCACAATGTTCTGTCACCTTTCCGCACAACGCGCGGGCAGCGGTGGCTTCAGCGGCCCATCTGGGTGAAGAGGACATCGCGTGCGTCCGAAAGGTCGTCGAATAACCGGCCATCCGATGAATCGACCAGCGATGTCAGCATCTCGTGCAACGGTTCCCAGTCGTCGAATTGACGCCTCGGTGACTCGTCGGATGAAACCTTCGGCCTGTCGCTTCGGGAGTACAGGCTCGCGGGCGATTCGTGACGCAACAACAATGCCGGCTGAGTTTCGCGTCTCGCGGTGGTCCCCAACAAAGAACCCTGTGAGCGTTCTGCTCCGAAGGCACCATGGCGGGCGTTGCCATCAAGGTTCGAATGGTGCCAAGACAGACTTGCTGAGCGTTCCGCTTGCAGGGCCGCGTGAGCTTCGTCCACCGCCAAGGCCGACGGCTGAAGCAACGCTCGGGCTTGGTGTCCATCGTCGAATGACACCTTCCTAAGACCAACCTCCGATGCTTCCCCTTCGCCGTGGGCTAATAGGGCTGCACCCGCACCGCCACCGCTGGCACCGTTGCGCCAGGCGTCTGGGAAGCTGGACGGGAAGACGAGCGTCTGTTCGCCCGATTGCACTGCCAGCCGAGTCTTGCCGAAATTGGGCGCGAAGAACGCCAGATCGCCGAAATCGACTCGGCCGGACTTGTCGAAATCCGCCCA
>SKKK01000393.1 GCA_007121535.1 Planctomycetaceae bacterium
GTTCCGTCGATTGCAGGCCTGGATTACCAGCCGGGCTCGGAGCCTCAGCCGCCCACGCGGCCAGGCTGGTGAACAAGACCACAACGCCGACAGTTTCACGCATCCCACTCATCGTTACGTTTCCCTCGCCAAGTCGACCACTCGGAAACGGCAGAACCGGCTGGTACATTGTGTGCAGTCATCGCAGGGCGATGGGGCTGCGACCCCTTCCCGTGTCGTAACGCTGAACGACGCCGGGCATACGGCCAGCACCATCGCTCGGTTCAGGAACGAACGGCGATTCAGGTTGTCGGCATCTTGGTCTCGATCGGTTGGTTGCTTCATCTCAGACTTCCTTCAGCAGTTCCTCTATCGCCGTGTACCCGGAGCAGATCGCTCCCTCCATCGTCGGCACATCCACCTGGTTGCGAATCCAGTCGCCCGCCAGGTACAGGTTGCGGAAGTGGGTCTTCGAGCCGGGCCGGAACCGCAGCGTGCCCGGATCGGTCAACAGATACCGCTCGTGGTTCGACGTATTGCGATTCAGCGATTCTCGCAGAATCCCCGCCTGCCGCGGGTCTTTGGCGCCGGGAATCCGAGCCAGGCAATCGTACGCGGTGGCCTTCAGCGCTTGGTCCGAAAAATGCTCGAACCCCGTTTCCTGGCCGACCCATTCCAGGGCCGAACCGATCGCAGGGTCGTTCCGGTAGGCGGTCTTCAAGTCCTTGTAATCGATCACCATCGGCAGTGGTTGGTCCAAAGCGTTGATGCACGCGGACACGTCCGGCAGCACGCATTGTTCGGTCCAGACTTGCAAGGACAACGTGGCAACCGATTGCAGGTTTTCCACCCCCGAAAACCCACGCCAAAAGACGCGATCGCCCCCGTTCCTATACCGGCGGGCACCCACAGCGGTTACCGGCATGATCAGAAACACGTTCCTTCTCCGCTGACCGACGTGTTAGGGAAGGGGTTCGTTCTGGCGTGTTCTGATTGTCGCTTTTTCGCTTGATTTCGAACTCTCTCGTATGCCGATTTCTGTTCCGTCAAGGCACGGTCCAAATGTCCCCGGCTTGCCCGCTGGATCTTTACCTTCCTCGAATGCCCCCGGCTCGTCCGGGCGGATCGTTACGCACGCCGCTACTGCGGCCGCTTGGCGCGTCTAAGGCTGACATAGCGAAGAACGTGAGTCTCCCACGGGCAAGCCCGGGGGCATCGTACGCTGCGAGGCCGCAACAAAAACAGGATCAAACCAAGTGGCCTTGACACGCACAAACTAAACACGCCAGGGCTAGCCCCACCACTGCCAGGCTCAGGAAACACAAGCCGCGCCGCATCGGATGGTATTCTTCATTTCCTTGCCCAAAACTTGCTTGCCCCCCGCAGCGTTGTCGGGAATTCCCTTGCCCCAATTCGCTTGCCCGCACTCCCCTGCCGACAATCCTAATCCAACTTTGGCGGCGCGTCTCCCGCACGTGTAACTTGTAACTTGGGGTCAGATCTGGTTTACACGATTCGCGGCTATTTGACGACAGTTGGGGGGATTCGTTCGCCTGCTCGACTAAACCAGATCTGACCCCCTGTCCGCCTGACCCCCTGTCCGCCTGACCCCCTGTCCGCCTGACCCCCTGTCCGCCTGACCCGCTGTCCGCCCCCCCTGTCATTCCCTGACAGCAGCAGAAAGAGGGGGCGGGGACGCTCAGTATCGTCATGCGCGGATATTGCGGCCACTTCTGTTGGTGTTTTGAGTACCCAGGCGGGAAACGGGAAACAGAGAACAAGTCCAATTTGTTTGCAGCATCCCACGAGCCGTTCCGGTAGATTAGACCTGCCTCCTCTTTCGCCCACTCGGAATAATCACGAACGCCGCCGGGCCTTGCCTCAGACGCCGTCTTGCCGTAGCATGCATGAAAGATGATCTGTCGTGTGATCGTAGCTTTAGCCTGATCTCCCGGGGACAAGGAATTCCAGGATCAAGCTGGGCCAGACTGCAGCGGGATGGTATTTACAGGTCATCTACATCCCCGACGACGATCCCGAAAGCGTGTTTGTGATTACTGCCTACGAACTGCGTGGGAAGGCAAAATTGCCCACCGCCGCCGACAACGGAGAAAGCCGCGATGACCACCCAGAAGTTTCCACCGGGCTGGGACGAAGAGCGTGTGCGCGAAGTCCTAGCGCATTACGAGAACCAAACCGAAGACGAGCAGTTCGCCGAAATTGAGGCCGCCCGCGAGGCCGAGGGAACGACCTGGATGGCCGTTCCAACCGAACTGGCGCCCAAGGTGCGAGCGCTGATTGCTCGCCAACAGACTGCTTGAGCCTCACCGGTTGGCCGATCAAAGGGGTTAGGCCTCTTTGTTTTGGCCCGGCAATACGTTCATCGGTCGCTGCCCATTGGGGGGGCTGGCGGTGAGCGATGGGTGGAATGGACGGTACGCAACTTTGCCTGTTTCATCGTAAATACAAGGTTCGGGACCGGCGGAAGGGGGCGGGAGTGGTGTGTTCAGTTTGTCGCATTCTGGCCCGATTTCGAAGTTTTTTCGCATCGTGCTCTGGCTCCCCACCGGTCTTGCACCGGTGCGAGCCTGGTTTGGAAACTACCTGCACGTCCCGTCTCCCACCTGCTCCTCTCTCTTTTTCACTTTTTCTCTCTGCCGTCTAGCTGAACACCCCAGATCGGGATTCGGTTTCGGGCAAAGCGTCATCCATCAGGGTGATCCTTGCCCGAAATCGACTCCCGGCTCCACGGCCGGTGGGTCCCGCGCGCCGAGCGGGACCCGGTGGGAATCTCAGTGCCTGCCGGAGAATCAGGTCCCGCTCGGCGCGCGGGACCTACCGCGCCGCTGACCGAAAACGACTCCCGACGCCGTGGCTTGCACCGCTTAACGGTCTCTGGAAAAAACGCTGTTTTCCGGTAACCGTTCCACGCCGGTCCCGGTATATTGCCTTTGATCCGATGGTTTTGGACCGTTCCCACGTTCCCGAGTCACGAATTCAGAACAGCAACCCCGAGGTGATCCGTGAAAACCCTGCTTGGAACAGCTTTTTTGGCCGTCATCGCGGCCAGTGCCGCTCGGGCGGAACCGTTCCGCCCCTAACATGTGGCGGAAGATGCCAATTGGCTGGTTCACGTCGATGGCGACGCGATGCGCCAGTCGTCGGTGATGCAGCGGTTCTGGCAGCGGGAACTCAGCGGGTGGGAGGACGTCGAAGCTCAAATCGCCGCGATCGTCGATCAGATGTGCATGGACCCGGCTCAGGATCTGGCCGGGGTGCTGGCCTACGGTCCTACGCTGGGTTCGCCGGACGGAGTGCTGATCGTTTACGCCGCGGTGGATCGGGCTCGGTTCGTCGAAAAGGTCCGACAGGCGCCCGAGTACCGCACGGGCAATCATGGGCAGTTTGTCTGGCATGCTTGGGTACAGGCCGACGGACCGGTGACCTGCGGTTTCTTTCGGCCCGACGTGTTGGTGTTCGCCAAGACCGATGCCCGCGTGATGGCGGCCCTGGATGTGCTGGATGGCCGATCGCCCGCCATCGCCGCCCAGCATCCTCTGGCGGCGCCAACCGTCTCGCCGGGCACGATGTTCTTATTTCGAGCCGCCGGTCTGAACGAGGCCACGCTGCCGCTACAGAGTCCCGTGACCAAGCATTGTACTTCCTTGCACATCGCCTACGGAGAACACGAACAGACCAGCTTCAGCCAGTTGTCGCTGGAGGTTCCGTCCGACGAAATCGCCGAGCAGGTACGGGTGGTGCTCGAGGGAGTCCGTGCCCCCGCCCTGCTGCAATTTGGCGCCGAACCGGAATGGGACCGGCTGCTGAAGGGCATCACGATCACGCAATCGGAAAACAGGGTGGATGCCCGGAGTACCGTACCGGCCGACGAAGTCTGGGCGGTTATCCGGACGGTTTTGGATTGGGCTCCTTGACCCGTCCGGGGAGTAAAGATTCCGCGCCTGGCCAAGCGAGAGGAGCATCGAGTAGGAAAGCAGGCCGACAGCCGATTCCCGGGACTGACCAGCGTCGAAATAGCCGAGTCCACCGACGAGCAGTTGGTTTGCCGCGCCGGGCAGGGCTGTGCGGCGTGTTTCGAAGAACTATGCCGCCGGTACCAGGTCCCACTGTTGGATTGGTTCCGTTTCCGCGGGCATGGCGCCGATGGAGAAGATCTGTTGCAAGAAACGCTGGTGCGGGTCTACAGGAACCTGCATCGCTACGATCCGCGCTGGCGTTTTTCGACCTGGGTCTTCATCATCGCTCGCCGGATGGCCATCAACCACCACCAACGGTTTCGCGTACCGGCGGACAATCAGGCCTTGGAAACCGCCATCGCCAGGGACTCGCCGCCCGACCAGCAGTTGGCGGTCAACGACCAGCGGGAGCGGCTAGGGGACGTAGCGCGGCAGGTGCTGAGCGGCGAAGAAGCGACGGCGCTGTGGCTGTATTACGTCGAGGAACTGCCGACTCAGGAAATCGCGTTGATCCTGGAGCGTTCCAGGACCAGTGTCAA
>SKKK01000088.1 GCA_007121535.1 Planctomycetaceae bacterium
CAGCAGTCGGGCGACCGCGACCTGCAGAGTAGACGCGGCATCCTGCCGCGTATCATCCGTCAAGCGGCTGGAAGCCGCTTCCACATCCTGCCCCGTAGCTGCCTTCGAGCGGTTCGCGGAATCAGCAAAGCGGCAGGATGCCGCTTCTACTTGCCCGCCCGGATAGCCGTGAAACAGCCACTGTGTCGGATCGTCGCTCTCGGGTTCTGGAAGACCGTTGGGGTATTTTTCGGCAGCGACTTTTTGCCAGTGGGCGAGGTCGAAGGGAACCTTGACCAGCGTAGCCGTCGCGACGTTGAGCTTCGTGTTTATTCGCCGAAGGGCTTCGTTGTACTCGTCTGATTCAAGGAAAGTCCAAATTGCCGGAAGATAAATTTCTTCATGGGGTATGATCGCACCGGTTATCTTGTCATGGATTTCACCAGTATAGATTGAGCATTTCACAGTGCTCATTTGGCCAACGATGATACCGCACTGGCTCCACGCACTTTGCCCTTGCCCTCTTGCACTCTTGGAGCGCACGAGTTCTCCTTCGCCATTCTCCCAATAGAGTATCCCATCGCGCCCACCAAATTTCATCGTCGCTGGAGGTGGTCCTTGGAACAGAGCCCAGAGATGGGAAATTGGGCTAGATTCCCATATCCGTCGAACAAAGCGATCCCCATCCCCCGTGGACAACCCTTCAATGCTAGTTGCATATTTAGCGAGTAAATCGCCTTGCACCATTCGGGACGTCAGCACGACAGCATCGGGATTCCGAAGTTGCGCTGCTTGTGGAATCACAGCGACCGATCCTGCGGCAGCTTCGTCCATTTGACGTTCGGTGCCGCGAAGGAGGGCTGCCTTCTGGTTCGGCTGTTTTGCGCGCAACACATCCAAACCACTGGTAACGGACGACGCACTCATTGAGAGGTGGGTCAAGACCAAGAGACTGACGTTCACAACTTCACCAGAAATAGTCTCGAACGCTCCCGGCCCCAAGCGAGCGACAAGATTCCATGTTCGTTCCACGAGCATCATCTTGCGCAGCTTCGCATAGCTCGTCAAAAAAAGCCAATTTTGCGGTGTTACCATGGCCGCGGTGCCGAACGTAGAAGCGGCATCCTGCCGCTTGTTGGCTGCGGTGTCGTCGGCGCCCAAGCGGCAGGATGCCGCTTCTACTTGGCAGAACTCCAAACACCGCTGCACGAACGCGGTGGCCAGATCCGCTTTGCCTTCGGGATAGTGTTTTTCCAGATGCTTCTTCAACGTATCGCTCTGCTTCCCCCTACCCAGATACGGCACGTTCGTCACCACCAGCCTATTTCCCCCGCCAGCAGTTCGGCCGCTTGGACCATCCCGGCAGCGGCGACAGCTCGTTCCCGAACTTCTTCGTTGTCTTGTTCGGCGCTCAGGGCGGCGTCCAGGTAGGGCTGCAGGGTCTCGTAGTCGGCGGCGAACATGTCGGACGGCAGTTGATTGGGATCGATCAGCGAGCCGAGGGTTGGGGCATCGCTGAACAATTGGTGCAAGTTGCGCAATCCGTTTTCGATCGGTTGCCGGGACAGCACCGTGATCGGGTGGCCCGACTGCTCGGCCAGCGCGACCCATTGGTCTTCGGTGGCTTGCGGGGCGATGCCGGTGCAGGCCAGATTCAACGGCGGCAGACGCCGGAAGCCGGTCATCCGCCACGCGGTCAACGCCAGATTGAACGCGGCGATCTGCGTACACCGCGGGTCGATCTCCAGCCCGAACAGATTGTCCCGCAACACGGCATCCACCGCGTCGGCCGGCGACAAACCTTCTTCGGCGGTCCGCAACGCCGCCAGGATCGGCAGCGCGAAAACCAAGAAATGCCCACTGCCCATGCAAGGGTCCAGCACACGGATTTCAGCCGCGGTTTGCGGCCAACCGGAAAACGTACCGGCCGCAGGACGCCAGGGGGATTTCACCACAGAGGGCACAGAGACCACGGAGGGATCAGCGACAGAATCCTGCATAGGTTCTTCGCGCACAAACCGCAGGTAATCCCAGGTGACGCCGGGCAGCGCCACCTTCTTTCGCAGTTCCTTTTCGGTCTCTGTGCTCTCTGTGTCCTCTGTGGTTAGTTTCCTCCCCGCCCACCAGGCACCCAGGGTGTTGTGCAACAGGAATTCGACCATGTAGTCTTCGGTGAACAACTGGGGCACGGCGGGCAATTCGCGGGCGCCGATCTTGACCTCGGATGCGTTCACCTCGTCCTTGCGCTTGGCCTGCCAGAACTGGTAGACCCAGCCCAGCGAATCGCCCGCCTGGAACACTTCGACGGGCAATTCGGCCAGCATTCGCTGCAATTGCTGCTGGCCTTCGGGCGGCAATTCCACCTCGAACACGGGCGAATCGGGGCGGAAGATCTCGGGCAGCATCTCGGCCGCGAACCGTGCGGCCAATTCCCAGCCGTTGCGCGCTCCCTCGTCGGCTGCCAAGTCGTCACATTCCTGAATCGATACGGCCACCGGTTCGACCGGGTCCGGATACATCAACAGATGGTTCTCGGCCAGGAACCGGGCGAACAACATCCGATGCCAATGTTCGTAGGCCACCTCTTCGACCAGTCGCTCCGTCTGCTGCTTGCCCACCGCGGGGTTGTTGCTCTTCGAATCCCGCTCGTCGCCCAACTGTGCCCCGTGAATTCGCAACCGGCGGCGGAGATCCTTGTCTGCAGCCGACAGATACCCCGGCGCGCTGACGTCGCCCACGCCCAGATGACCCAGCGCCGATCGGGCCGCCGCCTCGGCCTCGTCGCGAGCTTCTTTGACCGTCCGTTCCAGTTGATTGCGAAGCGATTTGTCGAGCGATTTCATGCTGCGTTCCATTTCGTAGAAGCGGCATCCTGCCGCTTTCTCTTCTTTTTGTAACTGTTCAGCGTTGAATGTACGGGAATACAAGCGGCTGGAAGCCGCTTCTACTTGCTATTGAATGCCGACGGGGCCGTCTTGCAGGGCGTCAAGCAGTTGCTGTTTCACGGTGTCGATCCAGTCGTTGATCTCGTCGGGCGTCTTCAGTGTGCGGCGCGGCAGCGAGACGAACACCACTTTGGGTTCCATCAACTTGGCCGCATCTTGCTGGACCTGCTGGAACCGGCTGGGCATGGCGACCACTCGGTCGCGCAGGCTGGAGATGGAGATGCTGGCCAGGGTCGAAGCGATCTCGGCGTCGCTTTCGACTCGGACTCTCGGTTTCTGAGCCAGGGTCAATCCCTGTTGTTCCAACAGCGAATGTCGCTGCTCCTGCTCCAATTGCTGCCAGTTGGGATCGGGTTCCAAAAGTTCGAAGCCGCGTTCGAATTCCCCGTCGTAGCGGTCCGATAGGGCGTTCAGTTCGTCGCGCAGCAATTGGGCCAGCGCCAGCACCATCGGCATGACGGGCGCCGGATCGGTCAGCAGCAACCGGCTGTCCAGGATGCTCTTGGCCTGAGCCTGATACGCCTCGGCTTCTTTCAGCGGCTGGGCGTAGCGCAGCAGGGTGTCCAAACGGTTCCAAGCCGACTCGCGGGCTTCGATCCGCGTCCCCCGGTCTTCCCAGGTGTCGAAGGCGGGTTTCAATTCGTCGCGGCGGTTGTAGATGGCCAGCAGTTGTTCGTTGCCGGCGGCCAGGCGGATGTCCTCCAACGCCGACGTATCGGGCCGCTCGGGACGCGGGGCATCGCCGCCGGCTCGTTGGGCCAAATCCAGTGCCCGTTGTAGGAAGGCTGGCACGGCGGCCAATTCTTCGCCCGGCTTGGCTGACACGCCTAGCCGCTGCATGACTTTGCGGATCTGGATGCGTTGGGCCGTAGTGACGGTCGTCGATTCGACTTTGAACGAGACTTTGCCGATGGCTCGCCGATCCAAAGCCTTCGGGTCCAGGTGGTTGCCCCGATCGTCGGCGGCCCGGATCAGCCCGGCGACCAGCAGCACCTGTAAACCTCCGTCGATCGCATCGCCGGACCAGCCATGCGGTGCTCCAGCAAAATGCTTTTGAATTTCCACCCCATTCTTGCCAGGTCCGATGTGGGCCAGGATGGCTTTGCAGACGGGGTTCTGTGCCGGTTCGCCTTCGTAACCGACCGCTTTCAAGGCGTCGGGCGCCCCTTTCTTGGCGTTGGCGTACACTTTGCCCCAGCCCTCGTGATCGGCGACGGGGAATTGAGGATACAGGCGTTGAAACGCCTTGTCCGCGCCTTCCAGGATCATGTCCTGCAGGTCGTTGCCGACCACTTCGCTGCCGCCGCCCTGGAACACGCGAGCCCCCGAGAAGGCTTCGTCCAGCAGTTCCCGGATCTTGCCCTCGGCCGTCTGGCGGGTGGTGTCCATTGCAGCACGGGCTTCGATCCCCTCGGGCGAGTTCGGGACGCCCCGTTTCTCCAGCGTGGCCGTGGCCGCTTTCCAGTCGATCAACTGGTGCCACAGGTCGTCGGCGGATCGCTTGGGGATAAAGACAAACAAGGTGGACGACTGGTTGCCGGCTTGACGCACCTCGGCACGCACGGAGTTCTCGTCGATCGACCATTCGTCGCGGACCCAGACGTAGACCTTGTCTTTGGCATCGGCAGGCAACGCCGCATCGAACAGCGGGTGGATGTTCCGATCTTCCTTCGCGTCGCCTTGCTGCAGCGATAGTTTCTTGACCAGTTGGCCGAACCGGTGCCGGATACGGTCGTCCCGTTCGGCTTCGACCCGATGCGACTCGTTGGCCAGTTGGTTCCGAGCCGCCAGGAAATCATCGCTCCAAGCGGCGCTCTCCTCGGTCTGAATCCGGTACTGATCACCGACTCGCATCAGCAGTTCGCATTCTTCCAGTACGGCCGGCAATCTCGCCCGTAACGGGCCACTACCAGCCGCGAGGTCTTCGACCAGCAGATCAGCCAGCATATCGATGTCGGCCCGGATGCCGATCTCGTTGTTGCTGCCGGCCAATTTGTTGATCAGGAACACCAGCCCGCAGGCACGGGCCATCAGCCGTTGGTCATCGTCACCGGTAATCCACTTCATGGTCCGCTCGTGGACTTTGCGCGGCAGCACGCGGGCCTGGAGCAGCTTGTCGGCCGAATCGAAGTACAGGTAGTCGGCCGGAATCACATGGCCCACGGGCGCGTCCAGATTGGTTTGGATGACCTTGTGGATCATGCTCAATTGGTTGCGCAACTGGCTGTCGGTGCCGGTCTGGTCCAAGACACGCAGAGTGTTTTCCCAGAAACGGCGGCGGACGGGCAGGATCGGGTAATCGTGCGGGAAGAAGGTGATGTCATCTTGGCGATGAGCGATCCTGGTGCCGGCCAGATGACGGGAGATTTCGCCCAGGTTGGTCTGCATGATCTGATCGATCGGCTGGACCGCGCCGGGATCCTTGGCCAGGATCACTTGGCGGATCACCGCGTCCATGTCGGCGTCGGACAGCTCCACGCGGCGGGTGAAGCGGCCTTCCAGTTTCTTGAGATTCGCCGTGCCGGTCACCGCCGTCTGGCCGGTGCCGATGAAAAGCAACTTGGCGCCGATGTTTTTGCAGCAGGCTTCGACGACTTCCTGGACCTCGATCGAACGCTGGGTGTCCTGACCGATGAATTGCTGGATCTCGTCCAAGACGATCAGCGTCAGCGGGAACTTGCCGTCGACGATCAAGGCTTGGCGGATCGCTTTAACCATCTCGTCGCTGCTGATGTCTTGGACGAACGGGTACAGGTTATTGAGCGATTCGACGCAGGCCGACACGGACGCGAACAGCTTGGGTTTGACGTGGACCAGTGCCGCGTGCAGACCTTCGGCCACGTAGAAGTTGTCCAGTTCCTCTTGCCAATCGTAGCCCGTCGATTCCACCCGTTGCCGGACCTGATCGTAGATCCCTTCGTGACGCAGCCACATCACGAAGCGGGCCAGCGGATACTGTTCCGGCAGTCCCGCCGACTTGAACACGATCCGCAGCAGGGCTAGTCGCACGCTGCCGCTGGCCCCGGCACCCAGTGTGCCCGACGCGGCATGCAGTCCACCGTGGCGTTTGCCCTCCGTGGATAGTTCCTTCAAGTGATCGCGAATCACCTTGGGCAGCACCGCGATGCTGCGTGCCGTGGCGCCGTCCCGGAACACGATGTCCATCCACAGGGCGCGGAGCATCTTGACCAGGTGCGATTTCCCCGATCCGAAGAAACCGGCGATCCAAACCGCCGCTTGCTGGGCTTGGTGGATGTTCTTCAGAAACGCCTCCAGGATCATCTCCAACGCCTTGGCGTACTGGCCGTCGCAGACGAATGTTTCCAGTTCGTAACGCAGCACCGCCATCGCCTCGTCGCTCTGATCGTCGTTGACGTTGGCGACACCCTCGTTGACCAGCTTACGGGTCGACGGGTCCTTGGTGTAGATTTCGCGGTTCTTCATAGGATGTCCTTGTCGGGAGTGATGGGCGTGGCCAGGTAATTCCAACCGTCGTATCCGTCCAGCAGGCGGTAGTTGTTGTCCTCGAAGCTGCCCGGAAAGAACACCACCAGGCGACCATGCACCAGACTGGACAAACTCTGGACGACATCTCGAACGTACAGCAACCCGAACAGCGATCCCACGCCCGTCAACGCCACCACGTCGTTGTCGGACGGATTGCTTTGCACCAGGAAGTCGCGGAATTGGGCGACCAGGTAGTCTTGGTACTTGGGCAGGATCGACGCGATCAATTCGGGCTTGTTGAAGTAGCTGTGAGCATAACGCCGGCTGGTCAACCAACGAGCGAACGTATCGGTCAGATCGAACACCTGCCAGCCGTGTCCCGTGTTTTTCGTTGCCAGCTCGAATTCCTCGATCCTGGCACGCAGCCGCAATTCGTCGGCTTGCGGATACACGCAGAAGATCACCCGCTGGGCCGCCGCCACCTCGCGCCAGGGCACCTGGATATGCGACGCATACGATTAGAGAAGTCGCTTGATCTTACTCACAGATTGTCTCCTGCTGCTGGGTCGTCAACAGTTGGGGAAACCGCACCTCGACGACCGTCCCGATGCGATTGCACACGATCCAGCCGCGACGGGACGCCTGTTCGGCCAGTTCCATGCAACGTTCGGGGGCCGCATCCAGCAGCTTGGTGTACGTGGTTTCGAACAACAGTTCGCCTCGCGTGCCTTCCATGTATCCCAGCAGCAGCGCCAGAGCAACGGCGCCGGGTGTGGGTTGGACGGTGACCCGAATCTTCTTCACAGACCCTTGAAGGTGCCCGGCGTGTGTCCACGTGGTGGCCACGTTCTGAGCGCTGGACTTCAGCGTTGCCGGACTGAATCGACCGGGTGTTTGCGCGTCCAGGTAGTCCCGGAGCTGCTGGGGTGCCATCGCCTGGCCCGGTGGCATCCGCAGCACAAACGGCGCGCTCATACGCAGCACGGCATCGCGGACGTAAGCCACCAGGCACGCCAACAGCGGTTGCCCGTCCGCGTCGCGCGACCACAGATACCGCAGGGCTTGAAAAAGCGGAACCTGGGGGTCCAGTGCATACAGATTCGTCAAGTGACGCAGGGACAGTGCCCGCGTTTGAGCCGAACGTTTCCCCAAGCAATTCTCGTCCAGAATGGCACGGGCGAACTCCGCGCGTGTGGCCTGAGTGTCTGGCACATGTTCCAGCAGCCGCCGCAGGTCGTCCAGCATCATCGAACGAGCCAGGTGCGCCCCACTGCGGTCAAAGCGGAATCCGAAGCGGACCAGGTTGTTTTCCACCGTCGGGGACTTGGCCAGCACGACGTGTCTTTCACTTCGGGTGCTTTGCTCGTTTAGGTGGAACGGCGACAGGTGTCGGATTCTCGATCCCCTGCAACAGCGCCTCGACATCCGCCCGCTTGAACAGCCGGTAGTTGTTGGCTGGATGGCGATATTCGGGCAATTTCCCGGCCGCGGCCCAGGCCCGCACCGTATTGGGCGCCACACGCAGCCGCGTAGCAACCTCTTTGACCAACAAGAAATCATCGCCCTTCATCGCCGAGCCCTTCGTTTTTGCGTAATCGTCACAGTATCGTGAACCGCCGATCCGTTCGCGCCGACATTACCAAACATTCCGAGTGAAAACAACCAGTACGTAGATGAGCCTCATCCATGCTGGTCATCAACCACTTGAACGCCCTGCAGCAAACGAGCGGCGGCGAACACGAGCGATGGAAGATAACGGTGTCGGACGGCTGGTTGGTCCCCGGCTTAAATCAGGCAGCGCAGATGGATCTCAAAGCCGGCATTCAGTTCGACCTGCGCGTAGCAGCCTCGATTGGCAGGACCACAATTGACGACGTGCGTATCGCCCAACCGATCGACACCTCGCCCTTCATGGATGTGGCCGCACACGACCAACGAGGGTTGGCGACGGTCGATGAATTCTCGTACGGCGGTGCTGCCGACGTGATCGCCATGTCGCGTGCGGTCCAAAGACGTCCCGTGCGGCGGCGAGTGCGATAGCAGGACGCGATAGGGGGCCTCGACCAATGGGGCATCGCCGTCGCACAGCGCGTTGGCGATTTGCTCTTCGGTCAACTCGTACATCGTACCGCGCCACGGGGGCATCGCAGAAACTCCATGGAACCCCACCTGCCCGTGCTGGATACCGCGTCCGAATAGGGAAACGCCGAGTTCGATCAGACGTTGGTCGATGGTTTGCGAGTCACAGTTTCCGGCAACGGCCAGAACCTTGACGCCCGTTTGCTGAAGACGTCGCACCACGGCTTCGGCAACGTTGGGAGTGCCGAAATGAGTGATGTCACCGCCAAGCAATACCAGATCCGCAGGACCGGCGTCCAGCAAGATGCGTTCCAGCATCCTGTGGTCTCCATGCAGATCGGTGATGCAGAGCATTTTCATCGCCGCGACTCCGGACTCGTTCAATAGTCTGCGCCTGATTTACGAAATCCGCATCGATGATGACTCCAAAGCCGAGACGGGCTCCTGTCACGCATTCGCCGCAGGCGCGTCCTCGGCAATGGTCACCTTGACCATCTTGTCGCCTTGGCAGATGGCGTTGACCACATCCTGGCCCTCGATCACGCGCCCGAAAACCGAGTGTTTGCCGTCCAGATGAGGGCACGGCACGTGCGTGATAAAAAACTGCGATCCGTTGCTGTCGGGACCGGCGTTTGCCATCGAGACCACACCGGGCCCGTCGTGCTTGAGCGAGGCATCGAACTCGTCCTTGAACCGATAACCCGGCCCGCCTCGACCCGTACCCTCAGGACAGCCGGTCTGGATCATAAAGTCTTGAATGACACGATGGAACTTCAGCCCATCGTAAAAGCCCTTCTCAGCCAGTTTGACGAAGTTCTCGACCGTCTTCGGCGTCTTGTCCTCGAACAATTTGAAACGGATCACTCCACGATTGGTTTCGATGGTGGCGATTTTCATGAATTCTCATCTCTGCGGAAACGAAGGATACGGACCGTTTCGCCCCTACGTTGGACGAAGGTCGCTTATCTTAGCAGAGATTCTTCCCGTGATGCACCCGGCCAGGTATTTCTTGGTGGAAGTCCTGTCCAAGACCTACGGATTGGATGCCCGTCGGTATTCCTGAAAGCTGACAGCCGAAAATTTGGCCATCTGGTGCCCCGCCGTTTCGATCCGCTGACGATCTGTATTCGACAGCCGCCAGTACGGCAAATGTCGACTGCGAATCGTCGTGTTTCTCCCCATCAGCCCCCGTTCGGGCGAGACGATCAGCTCGACCTCCTCGGGAATCAATCCATGCTGGACCAGCGCTCGATTCAACTCGATGCGAAGAAATGGCGGCATGCTGCCAGGGCGAGTCGAATTGAGTCGCGCGTACCAGTCGGCGAACTGCTGGTACCGGGCCGCCGCCTGATCGAAACGCGGCTCCACGCCTCGAACTCGATACGTCACCAGCCGATTTCCCAGGACATACCACTGGCCATCGCCGTCCGATTCTTGCTCGATCGGATTGTCCGTAGCGTCAGCCACCGCTCCACCCATCTGATTCAACTTGACTTTCATGGCGGCCGTAAACTCGAGCAACTCGTGCGTGGTGACCGTTGTTCTTACTCGCCGTTGTCCATCCAACAGCACGATCCGACCTCGCGCAGGGTCGAATACGGTGATCTCTGACGGTCCCATTTGCGGAAAATCGTACACCATCCCGTCCGAGAAAATCGTGATACTCTGAGCAAACGGCTCGCGACTGTCTCCCGCAAAAACGTCGGTGTCGATCCGAAAAGCTTCCTGTTGAGCTTGCGCCAAACCAGCTCCAATCAGAACCAGAGTCACAACGGTGGCCGTCCTAACGTTTCTCATGGTAAGCGATGTCGCAAGAATTTGAAATCCAGGATAGGTGGCGTAGCAAAAGGGAGCAGCTCCCTTCTTCTACGCGAAGACGATATCGGAGGTATAATGCAAAGAGTGGCTTCCTGTCCATCGCAATCCAAAAAGTTTCTTCCCAAGGCCGCTTAGCGGACCTTAGGTTTCCCAAAGCAGACTCAGAAATTACCCACAGTAGTGGAAATGATTTCCCTCTCAGGAACTCGGTGCGATTGAAGTTGTGTGACTTGCTGGAATCAATCTGCCGTGCTTGGTGAGGTTCTCACCGCTCGACGGGATGGCCCAGCCACGATCGGCCAGAGCACAGGACATCCACTGATTGGGTAATGTTGCTACGAAAAAATGGCTTAATAAATAAGCAGTAGGGGTCATTTTTCACCCACTAACATGACTTATCCTGGCCTTTCCCGGGACTTTGGAAGTCAAGCGGACTGGCCTAGAGGAACCCAGTTTGAAACAATGGAAGATCTACGGTCGGTCAGAAAACTGAACCGGGTGCTCCAGCACCGTGTGATCGGATCAAGATTTCCTCCGCCATTTCCAAGAACCGAAGATGTCAACTCATGAAGTTTAGCGTCCTGCTGCCCATGTTGCTGTTGATGGCTTACGTTTTGCTAGCCGAACCCGGGCTAGGCCCGTTATCCAACTGGTTGGCGGTGGGCGTCGCCGCGGATCAAGACCGATCCCCTGCGTCTGCGACCGTTTCGTCACCCGATGCTGAGCGGATTCTGAAGTGGGTCCAAGACCTGGATTCCGATCGATTTGTGGATCGTGAACTGGCGACCACACGATTGATTCAAGCCGGAGTCGCGGCGATTGATCCTGTCATCCAAGCTTTGGAGAGCAACAGCCTGGAGGTCACCACGCGCGGCGTCCACATTTTGCAGGAGCTGGCCTTGGATTCGGACCTGGCGATATCCGACGCCGCCCGGAAAGCATTGGAAAAGGTCGCCACACCACGTGTGACTTCAGCGGCCCGTCGGGCGGCCGAGGCCCTTGCACGACTGGATCTGATCCGGCACGAACGGGCGTTGCTCGATCTCAAGCAACTGGGGGCCGAGGTGAGCGAAAGCCATTCAGCACTGGGATTTCAAATGATCGAGCAGTTGTCGATCGAGATCGGCGATCAGTGGCGCGGCACTTCTGCGGATCTGGCTCGTCTGACCTGGCTGCAATCGGTCGATCGACTGATCCTGAGCCATCCGCAGTGCGATGACAAGACGTTGGCGATGGTCGCCCAGATTCCCGATCTACGAGCCTTGACCATCCACAGCGCAACCGTTTCCAAAGACGGCATCGCTCATTTGCGACACTCGGACAATCTGCGGACGCTGAACGTGCTGTACTGTCCTATCGGGGACGAAACCGTGACTCGTCTTGGAGAGATCGCAAGCTTGGGCAGTCTGCGTTTATTCGGCACTCGCGTTTCTGCCGAAGGTCGCGGGCGGCTGGCTCAAGCCCTACCGCAAACCGACATCGATGTCCGAGGCGGAGCTTTTCTGGGGATCGGCTGTGATCCTAAGAGGGTCGGTTGCATCATCAACACCGTACGCCCCGGGTCGGCTGCGGAGCAGGGCGGTTTGCAGGTGGGCGATCTGATCGCGAAGTACGAGGGTCAGGCGGTGCGCGACTTCGACGAGCTGACAGCGGCCATCGCGAAAAACCGTCCCGGCGACACGGTGACCGTGCAGATCGAGCGAGGAGATCAGACGATCGACAAACGGCTGGAACTCGGCGCTTGGGAAAGCCTGGACTGATCCGCCAGCGAGTGGGTTGCACGGGCCAGCGCGGCAACCGTGAACAGCACGGGATACAGCCTTTCGTAATACCAGAGTTTGGCGAAGTAGAATCCGATCGGCGATGCTTCCACGAATCGCCCATCCTCTACGCGTTCGATCAACCAAGCCACTCCACGCCAACCGGCCCGGGCGGCCGCGGGATGGTCCGCAAAGGATAACAACGCCTCGACGGCCAATGCGGTCTCCTCGATGCTGCCAGCCGCGGGGCGTCCCGCAGAGTCGACCAACTCGCCGCCGGCCCCCCAACTGCCGTCCTGGTTTTGCATGTTGCATAGCCAGTCGATGCCGCAAAGGACCGATGCGGAAGTCCTGTCCGACCAGCAGGCATAGGCCAGCAGCACTTTGGCGGTTCCGTAGACCGGGTTCTCTTCCGCTGGGTGATCCTGGTTGCCGAACCATAGCGGAACCCAACTGCCGTCAGGACGCTGTTGGCGTCCCAGGAATCGGAACCCGCGCCGCACCGAGTGCCGGGTCGTCGCCGCCATCGGGTGATCCCGCCAAGCCGCGAACGCACGCAGGGCATGAGCGGTCAAATCGGCGCCGCTGCGATCGAATGGCAGGCGGCCCCAGCCGCGACAGAACGTTGGCCATCCGCCATCGCGGTTCTGCAAGGCGACCAGCCAGCGCAGCCCCGCGCCGGCCGCCTCGCTGATCCGCGCTCGATCCTCGGGGCGGCAGGACCGAGCGTCTCGCCAAGCCGCCAGTGCCAGCAGAGCCCCTGGCGTATCATCCGCGTCCGGCACGGCGCCGCTCAGGTCGCTCCATCCCCAACCACCCGGATCGGCGCCCGTGAACGGATGGCGGAAGCGATGTTGGCAGCTTAGCAGCCAGTCCAAACAGTCCAGCTTCGCGACATCCTGGCCCGCTGCCGACAAGCCGATGATGGCCAGCGTCGTGGTCCAAGTGGCCAGATTCGTGTCGATCGGCAGACTGCCGTCCGGCCGGACCGAATCCAGCAGGAAACGGACTCCCGATTGCACCACCGGATGGTCGGCGCGTCCCGTCGACGCCAGGCTCATCACTACGAAACTGGTCAGCGGGGCAGCTTCCAAGTACCCGCCGCTGTCGGGTTGCATGGCTTGCAGCACTCGCAGACTGGGCGCCACGGACATCCGGCGAAGCCAGCGCATCCACGGCCAGCCAGGCGGGTCGTGGAAAAAGCGAGCCTGGCCGATGGCGACCAACGCCGGGATGGCGTAACTGACCACCGGCAATCGAACGAACCGGTAGAATCGTTGCGGCAGGCAGGCCAGCTCGAAAGGCAGCGGGGGCACGTCGCGCCACGACACCAAACCCGCCAGCGCTCGATTGGTCAGGATCGGAACGGCGAACGTCTTGTCTCGTCCATATCGACGCCGCAGCCCGGCAAGATCGCCCTGTCGAGCGATGAACTCGGCGGCGCGAGCGACCAGTCCGGGGTGTTGGTCGTCCATGCCTGCCAATCGAAAAGCCGCCTGGACCAGCATTGTGGTGGCGATGTTCGAGTAACTGCGGTCCGTATCACCCCAACCACCGTCCTGGTTCACGTGGGACGCCAAATAGCCGATACCGGACCGGATCGCTCGTTCCAGCTCGGCCGTTCGGCCACCCCGATCGCGCACCAGCGACCAGGCGCTGACCGCTGTCGCCGTGGACAGCGCCGAAGTCGACAACTGGCCGGTCCAGTGCCCCGCAGCGACGCGCTCGGCAAGCAGTTGCCGTCGAGCCACGTCCAACGCTGCCGTCAAACGCGCTGCTGAGATTCGATTCATGATCGCGGGGGCGCCGGTGCGATCGCCGGGCGCGAGGGCAAGGCGGCGTTGGGCGTTGCATCCGCTGCCAGGTCACCCAATGCGAACTGGATGCCGTCCATGAAATGGTGCAAGATCGCCGGGGTCCAGAAAACGTGGTTGTTGTGCCCGAACGAAGAATAGAACACACGGCCCTCGCCAAAGTCGCGGATCCAGGCCAGCGCGTTGTCTCCGTCTTCCCGTCCCGGCAGGTTCTCCTTCTTGGTCATGTCCAAGCCCAACAGGATTCGCAGATTGTCTCTCGAATACGGATCCCTGAACTGGTACAGCTCGTCGTTGATCCAGAATCCCTCACCGCCGAACGCCCGATTCAACGGATGATCCGGTTCTTCGATCTGCACGGCCCAGGTACCGCCAGCCGTCCACGGATGCCCGTCGAACAAGCCGCCCATCATCTCGGCCGCCTCGGGCCAAGTGTAAAAATTATCCGTGGCCGCGTGGATGCCAATGACTCCTTTGCCACCACGTACGAAGTCCAGCAGGGCCGTGCGATGCTGCTGGTTCTCGAAACTCAGCCGCGAAGTATTGTTGAACGCCACCCCGTCGAACTCGTTCAAAAACGCCGAATCGAACACCGACATGTCCTTGCTGACGACGATTTCCCAAGCACCCGTCTTTTCGCCGATCAGTTCCAACGCCGCGTTGCCTCGGTTGATCGCGCCGTGTACGAACCCTTCACAGCGGTAGAACACCAACAGCCGCCGCGCCTTCTTCGGCTTGGCCGTAGATTGGTCGGGAACGGCTTCGGCGATGTTTTGCAATTCGTTCTTGGGGACGGGCTGCAATTCGGGAGTGGCCCAGGCGCACCGCAAGAACATCGAAGGCAACGCAACCGCACCGGCAACCGCAGCCCCGGTGGCCAAGAATCCTCGGCGAGAAATCTGATCTCCGTCGATCATTGTCAAACTCCTTGAATAGTGCGTTGTCCAGGCGAAATCTTGGGGTCACGATGAGTGAACGGCACGGCGCTAGCCGCCGGTTCTAGAGGCCAACGGCGGCTAGCGCCGTACCGCTCACAATCCGCATTTTTCGCCTAGACAACGCAGTAGTATTGTGTTTTGTGTCAACGCATATGCGGCCGACAAACGAGGCCGACAACGACAGGCTGTCCGCAGACCCGGCCCATCCACCCGCGAGCCCACTGTATTCTTCATCCAGTGTAAACACCCCCATCCCAATCGCCAAGCCGTTCCGAAAGGAATAAACCCCGTTCCACTCTGGTTGCGGGCGTCAACCCGCGTTAGGCCCTTCGGGTGTAACATCTACGCGTGGTGCGCGCATCTTTGGCAGCGGTTAAGCGGCCGTACTGAGGCCATGATAGTAGAGGCGAACACAGCTTCCCAAGATTTCCTGGCCTCGAGTGGTGAC
>SKKK01000588.1 GCA_007121535.1 Planctomycetaceae bacterium
GAGGGCGGAGAGAGAGGCATTCAGGGCAACCAGTCACGGAACGGAAACGGGTATGCGAGAAAACGCGAAATCAGGCCAGAATGCGACAAATTGAACACCCCAGGTCGGGAGTCGTTTTCGGAGACAGTATGGACCATCTGGTTGGTCGTTACCCGAATACGACTCCCGACCCCGTTCGCGCATGATTACGATTACGATTACGAAGGCTGCCCGCGTTTGAGTCTTCGGATGTAAGATGCGCGCAAGGTGCGCGCATCTTTGTAGGTTGGGACTCTGTTCCGACCGGGTCGGGTCGGAGACCCAACCTACTTCGGGTTGCGGCCGGAAGCCGCGTTCAGAACTTTCACCGGGAGGTGATGATCATGACTGCCACGAACATTCGTTTGCTATGGAATTCACGGTTCAGCTTCTTCCTTTGTGGGCTGCTTGTCGTGAGTGCTGCGGCTTGCCTCGCCCGCGCCGATATCGGCTCAGAGCACGAACTGCCACAGATTACCGAGCTCGATTCGCGAGGGGGCCTGACCGTTTGGGTCGGAGACGGGGAAGCACCGTCGCAATGGGCTCGGCAACTGGTGGACCTGCACGATCGAGACGGGCGGCTGGTGCTCGCATTGCACTCGGATGCCCAAAAGGTTCAGCGGACGCGCGAGGAATTGGCGAAGCTCGGTACGTACGGCCCGGTGTCGGTGGATTATCTGCCCAAGGAATCGGTCGGGTTGCCGCTGATCGCCGAGTCGGTCAACCTGTTGGTCGTCGCGGCGTCGGGACGATACTCGGCAGGCGAGGTCGACCGGATTCTTGCACCCTTGGGAACGGCCGTCGTACGCGATGGCGGCGGTTGGCGGACGATTACCAAGCCCTGGCCGGATGAACTGGGCCAATGGACCCACTACTTGGGCGACGCCTCGAACAATCCTGTGGCGCGGGACCAGCGGATCGCGCCGCCGCGGCACCTGCAATTCCAAACTGGCCCGCGTTGGAGTCGGCATCACGATCACATGTCGAGTGTCTCCGCCCTGGTTTCGGCCAATGGACGCATCTTCGGCATCTTCGACCGGGGGTTGTACGAATCGCCGCAGCTTCCGCCCGACTGGAACCTGGTGGCTCGCGACGCGTTTAACGGTGCGCTGTTGTGGAAGCGTCCCATCGAGAAATGGCACAGCGCGCTTTGGCCCTTGAAAAGCGGCCCGGCCAGCCTGCCGCGGCGGTTGGTCGCCCATGGCGATGCGGTGTACGCCACCTTGGGCATCGAGGCGCCGGTCACGGCCGTGGACGCCGCTTCGGGACGGACTCTTCGCGAATACGTCGGCAGCGAAGGGGCCGAAGAGATCGTGCTTCAAGGCAACGTATTGCTCGTTCTGGTGAGCCGCACACGCGAGGATCTGGATGCCGACTTGGAAGTGGACCCCGAAGAAGGCGAATCGCGCGATCATCGGACGACCTATTCGCCAACCATGCGACGCCTCTGGGCCGGCGTCCGATCACCACGTTGGACCCACGCCGACCGGGCCCTCCTGGCGTTCGACGCGGCAAGTGGCCGACGGCTTTGGAAGGTCGAAGGCATGGTCGTACCGCTTACCCTGGCCGCCGATTCGCGGAACGTGTACTACCACGATAACCGGAAGGTCGTCGCGCGGCGGCTTGCCGACGGGCAGCCTCAATGGACCTCTCCGCCCGTTCCCGTGTGGCAGGGCCTGCACGGGCAGGGCTTGCAAGCGTGGTTTGCACCCTCGCTGGTCGTGTACGACGGCGTGGTCGTCGTGGCCGGAGGCGAGAAGATGCACATGTCGTACTTCGGTTGGGGTTCCAAAGATATCGGCGAGGACACGATGACGGCTTTCTCGGCCGAGACGGGCGAAAAGCTGTGGACCGCTGACCATCCCTACAGCGGCTACAACTCGCCGCAGGATCTGCTGGTCGCCCGAGACCAGGTCTGGGCCGGTCGCACGGGCAAGGGCGATGTCCTCGGTTTCTACGCCGGGCACCATCTGCGCACCGGCCAGATGGAAAGCCACTTCCCGCCCACGCTCAAAACCTACTGGTTCCACCATCGCTGCTACCGCGCCAAAGCTACGGAAAACTACATCCTGTCCTCGCGGACGGGGATCGAGTTCATTGATCTGAGGACCGGCGAGTGGACCATCCATCATTGGGTTCGTGGCGCGTGCCTGTACGGGATTATGCCGGCCAACGGCTTGGTGTACGCTCCGCCCCACCCGTGCGCGTGCTACTCCGAGGCGCTGTTGAAGGGTCTAGTCGCCCTGGCCCCGCCGACCGCATCCCGTGCGCTGCCCGAGCCGCTAACTCCGGAAGAACGCCATCAGCCAGGGCCGGCGTACGACGAGCCGGTCACCGACAATTCGGACGCCGACGCTTGGCCGACCTATCGAAGTGACGCAGGACGGAGCGGCGCGGCTCGGACGTTATTGCCCCTGGATCTTCAGCCGCGATGGAGCACGGCGCTGGGCGGCCAGCTCACCCAGCCCATCGTCGCCGGTAAACGCTTGTTCGTTGCCCAGACCGATCGCCATGCCATCCACGCATTGGACGTTCGATCGGGCGAGCCGTTATGGCGCTTTGTTGCCGGCGGACGCGTTGATTCGCCGCCGACCTACGACCGCGGCCGGCTTCTGTTCGGGTCCGCCGACGGCTATGTGTATTGTCTGCGAGCGTCCGATGGCCAATCAATCTGGCGGTTCCAAGCCGCGCCGGCCGATCGGCGAATGGTCGTCGACGACCAGGTGGAATCGTGCTGGCCGGTGCACGGCTCGGTGCTCGTGCAGGACGGAGTGGCTACACTGGTGGCTGGCCGCTCGATGTACCTGGACGGCGGGCTGCGACTGTGCCGACTGGATGCCGCCACGGGGCGTTTGTTGAGCGAAACCGTTTTCGACGACCGCGATCCGGAAACCGGTGAGAATCTCCAGCGACACGTACGGGGCTTGAACATGGCCGTCGGCCTGCCCGACATCCTCTCGAGCGACGGCGAGCGTCTCTACATGCGTTCCCAGGTGATGGACCTGAAAGGCAACCGGCTGGCCGTCGGCACGGCAAACAGCGGGCATCCACACCTGTTCGCCCCCTACGGTTTTACGGACGATTCGTGGTTCCATCGTACCTACTGGGTCTACGGCGACCGGTTCCGAGGCGGGATCGGTGGCTTTGGCGACGGCAGAAGGTTTCCGGCCGGACGTATTCTCGCCCATAACGATTCCGTCGTCTTTGGTTACGGCCGCAAGCAGGAGTACTTCCGTTGGACGTCGGTCCTGGAGAACCAGTTGTTCGCAACCAGACGCCCGAGCAACCAGCAGGTGAACGCAATCTCGTTCGAGAACGCGCCCAGCTTGGATCCAACGGGCAAACCGCTGTCGATCACCGCTTGGGTCAAGACCGACAGCACGGACGGCACGATCCTGGTGCGCGGAGCACGAGTGCATGGCTTCGCGCTGATCCTGACAGAGGGAAAGCCTGGCATGCTGCTGCGTACCAAGGGAACCACGCACGTCGCCAGTGCGAGCAAGGCGATCGGCGACGGTTGGACCCACGTGGCCGGCGTGCTGAGCGAAGACGGGCGCATGTCGGTCTATGTCGATGGCCAAGTGGCGGGCGTTACCGACGGCGTTCCCCGGCTGGCAGGCAATCCCTCGATGCCGATGTGGGTGGGCCATGACCCGGTAAATCAACTGCTACCTGAACCGTTGACGCCGTTTCAAGGCGATCTGGACGAAGTGATGCTGTTTCACCGGGCGCTGTCGGCCGAGGAAGTGGCGGCATTGGCCGATCCTGCTGCGACGCTGGATGCACCGGCTCGTATGGACCAAGTTCTTCATCTCACGTTTTCCGAAGGTAGCCTCAGCGACCAGTCGCCCGCGGGCAATCATGGCGACGCCGCAGGAGTGCGGTTCCAGACGGTCGAGGGTCCGGTGGGCGACGCGCTCCGCTTCCAGCAACCCGATATCGCCGTGTTGGCTCGCCGGCGAGAAGCTCAGGGTCAGGTCGAGCATCTCTGGCACCGCGAGGTGCCCCTGATGGTCCGCGCCATGGCCGTCGCCGAACAAACGCTGCTGATCGCCGGGCCACCGGATCTGCTTGACGAGTTGACCGCCTTCCAGACGTTCGAACATCCGGCCACGCAATCGCAGCTTGCGGAGCAGGACCGCGCGGTACGAGGCAAAGGCGGGGCTCTGTTCCTGGCCGTCGACACCATGACCGGCGAAACGCTGGCTGAATACCCGCTGGACGCACCCCCCGTTTTCGACGGCCTCATCGCCGCCAGCAACCAAGCCTTCATCGCCACCATGGACGGCCATGTAATCGCCTTCGCAGGCGAATGAAAACCATCGAAGGGGTCACTATCGCGACCATACAGGGCCATATCGAAGACTTCTCGATCCATCTTGGGCATAAACCCCCTTCACGACAAGTCATCGCGTTTGTACCATCAGCGTATGGTCGTTCGGCACCGCACGGGCCGGCGCGTGCCCGTTCAGC
>SKKK01000458.1 GCA_007121535.1 Planctomycetaceae bacterium
ACCAGAAATTTCTTGAACTAGGCGGGGTATCAGAGCGGGGTATTCAGGCGGGGTACCGGTAGCGGGGTGCCACGACAACTAATTCGAGACCCGCGAACTCGAAATCTGAGACTTGGCAGGATCTGCCTACTGCCTACTGCCCACTGCCGGTTGCCATGCACCCCTCCCTAACCCTCCCCATCCAAGGGGAGGGAACCGGATCGACCTACTGCCTACTGCCCACTGCCGGTTGCCATGCACCCCTCCCTAACCCTCCCCATCCAAGGGGAGGGAACCGGATCGACCTACTGCCCACTGCCCACTGCCGGTTGCCATGCACCCCTCCCTAACCCTCCCCATCCAAGGGGAGGGAACCGGATCGACCCACTGCCTACTGCCTACTGCCTACTGCCTACTGACCACTGACCACTGACCACTGACAACATGCGTCTGGCCGTACAACGTTGGATCTTGCGTCTGGCCGTAGCGCTGGTTTTGGCCGGTTTGCTGTGGGGGGGGCTTGCTCCGATGTTTGGGGCGGCCGGCGGCTGGTTGGCTTGCAGTTCGCCACTGCAGCCCGTGAATTACCTGCTGATCATGCCCGGCGACCAGTCGACTCGGCCCTTTGCGGCCGCAGCGCTGGTCCGACAAGGGTGGGCCGACGCCGTCTTGATCCCCAGGAATATCGAGAGTCCCAGCGTCCAGGATCAGATCGTCCCTCCGGCGCACGAGATTACGTGTCGAGTGCTTGCGCTGCGTGGTGTGCCGCCGGAGCGGATTATCGTGCTGGATCAGGTTCAGTCCAACAGCTCGTGGGACGATTTACGGGCGCTGGCCGAATTCTTGACGGAACATCCTGAGGCAAGCGCCGGGGTGATCACCAACGACTATCACGTCCGCCGAACTCGATGGACGGCGCGGCGAGTGTTCGGGCGTGACGCAATGCCCCTGGTGTTCGGAGCGCCGACCGACGGTTTCGGTCCCGACGACTGGTGGCACTATCGAGCCGGAGTGTGGTTATACGGCGCGGAATTTGCCAAGCTGATCGCCTATTGGATCATCTACGGTGAACCATTTGTGTGGCTGGTACTGATCCTAACCGCCATCCTCGTCCTGCTGGCGTGCACGCGGAGATTCCTTTTCAAGGGCTGAGCGCTGACTTCGTCCTTGATCTACCATGTTCTCGGTTCCCGGTGATCGTAGCAAACCCCGAAACCTGAAACGAACAAACCTTGGACTTCCGACCGCCCCTGGTGCATGGGGAACGGCGCGTTGAACACCGGAAACCTGCTGGGGCATATTGCTCCAACAAGCCGTCCGATCGATGCGCTTCAGATTTCGCCCAGGTGTTGTTCTTCGGCCAGTTGGTGAAGCACGGCAAGGGAGTCACCGGGGATGGATCTCGCCAACTCGAAACCGGGGCGGGTCAGGGAAAAATCGCGATAGATGTGGTGCATGACCAGGCCACCGGCGCACAACTGGCGGAAACCGTCCAAAAAACGGATGGTCAACTCGGGGTCATCTCGCCGTTTGAAAATCAATTGTCGCTCGAGATCCAGTTCGACGCATACCGTCAGGAAACGTTCAGAAGACTCGAATGCGTGGTTGACTCCCTTGATTTCGATGAATCCCCGATGCCGAGCGGCGTACAGGATGGCCCGCGCTTCGTCGTCCAGCGGCTTGTCCGGCTCGGTCCGATTACTCGCCAAGGCGCCGCTGCAAAGTTGCGCGAAAGCCATCAGGGTGGGCGCCCCGGCGCCCAATTCGTCCCACATCACCAGTTGGCGAGCATCCTGAGAAACCTGGGTGACTCTGCTGAGCATTGCCGATATCCTCGCTTCCTGATTCGATCAACCGCGTGATGGTCCGAACTCGTGAACGGCATCGACCAACGCGATCGCGTTCTCGACGGGGGTCTGTTGCAGCACTCCGTGGCCCAAATTGAAGATGTGTCCGGGCCGCCCGGCGGCCTGGTCCAGCACCTGCTTCGCACGGCGACGGATCTGGTTTCGGTCACTCAGCAGGACGCAAGGATCCAGATTCCCCTGCACGGCTCGATCGTGTCCGACCATCTGCCAGGCGTCATCCAGTCCGATGCGCCAATCGACGCCGATCACCGCGCTGCGAGCTTCGGCCAGCAGGGGCAGCAGTGCCGGGTTACCGGCGGCAAAGTTGATCACCGGCACACCCGGTGTGATGCCATCGATGATTTGGCAGACGTAGGGAAGCACCTGCTGGCGGTAATCTTCGGGACCGAGGCACCCGGCCCACGAATCGAAGATTTGGACGCATTGCGCACCGGCAGCGATCTGGGCGTTCAGGTACCGGGTCACGGCACGAGCAAAGCGTTCCATCAGCGTCCGCCAGGCTCCGGCATCGCGGAACATCAAGGTCTTGGTATGGTGATAGTTCCGGCTGGAACCGCCTTCGATCACGTAGCTGGCCAAGGTAAACGGCGCTCCGGCGAAGCCGATCAAGGGCAGATGCGGCGGCAGATCGCGCCGCGTCTGCCGAACGGTCTCGGTGACAAAATGCAGTGAATCGACGCTCTCCAGCTCCAGCACTCGATCCACCTCGGCCCCCTCTCGCACCGGATTGTGGATGACGGGGCCTTCGCCCTGGGCGAACTCCAGATCCAACCCCATCGGTTCGAGGATCGGCAGCAGATCGGAAAAGATGATCGCCGCATCGACTCCCAACCGCTGCACGGCGGTACACATCACCTCGCTGCATAACGCCGGGTTCTTGCAAAGGTCCAAGAACGTCGTTTTCGCACGGACCTCGCGATACTCGGCCATATAACGCCCGGCTTGCCGCATCAGCCAGACGGGGACGACATCGCACGGTTCGCGGCGGCAAGCTTTCATGAAGGGGCTGTCGTACCAGGCAGCCTGGCGGTCCTCGGTCGGCGAAGGGGCCACCGGCCGGATGCGAAGCCGTTGCTTTCGATCCAGAATCGCTCGACTCCGCTCAGCAGCCGCCGCGACCAACGCTCCCATCTTGGGATGCTCGGGCTGGACGTCCACCGGCCAGCCATACTCGCGCAACGCCTCGCTGGTCGCCGGACCTACCGAACCGATGACCGCCTGGTTCAATCGCTCGGAGACCTGTTCGGATAATCCCATCTGATCGGCGATTTGGACCACGTGCGTCACCTGGATCGCCGACGTGAACAGCAGGACGTCCAGTCGACCTTCGGCAAAGGCTTGGATGCTGTTACGCAACGGTCCCGTATCTTCGGGCAATTCCCAGCGATAGACCTGCAACCGCAGCACACGGGCGCCACGAGCCTCCAAGCCCGCGATCAGGCTGGGGTTGGTGATCCCGTACTCCTGCAAAGCCACCGTCTGGTTGGCGATCGGCACGCTGGCATCGATCGTCTGCAGCAGTTCACGCCACGTGTTGGGCTCGGGGACGCGAAACGTCGGAGTCAATCCCACCTCGCGCATCGCCGCCACCGGCTTGGGCCCCCGAGCGATGGTCACCACATCCGACAGCGTGTTCAGGAAGCGTTGCCGATCGACGTGCCGGACGACCACGTTCAACAGTTGCCGAAAGCCGACGCCCGTCAGGAAAACGACCGTATCGACCTCGCCCGTCAGCAGAAGGTGCGCAAAGTCGATCACCTCCCGCTGGTCCTCCAGCGGCACCTCACGCAGCGACGGACTGACCGTGGCCGACCCGCCATGCCGCTCGATCAGCCGAGCCATTTCGGCGGCCCGACGGCTTTCAAAGGCTGCGACGCGTAAACCGGAAAACGAGGGTGAATGATGATTCATCAGCGATTAACACCTGATCAGTGATCTGTTCCTGGGTCAGCTTGGGATGGTATGGTATGGTATGGCGTTCCGTGTCACGTTGTATTCGCGAGATCTGCCACCGCGTCCCGCCATCATAGCAGAGGATGTATCGGAGAAAAAAGGTGTCAGACCGGAATCGCACTGTCAGGCATAAGCCTTGAGTAGCCCCGAGTCCAGCGATCGAGTACAATCGGCGATGGAGAATCATTCAGGAACTGATGGATCGAAACAACGAAGGACAATTGAATCTCGCGGAACACGCTGAGTTGGAGACGCTCGTGGAACTCAGCGAATCAATGTCGCTGGTGCGGGGCGAGGCGATCCATCTGCTGAGACGAACGCAATGAAAGAGTCTCGTCGCCAACTTGAAGCGATCTTCAAACCTGTCCTCAAGCAGGCGGGCTTTTTGAAACACGGGGCAACTTGGCACAAAAGCATCGAAGAAGCAGTCTTGGTGCTAAACCTTCAGAGCTCGGAATGGTCGGACGACTACTACGTGAACCTTGGGATTTACTACAAACGTCTAGGGGTAAACTACAGGCCGCCGGAAAGCCATTGCCACGTCCGAATCCGACTGGAGCGGCTTGTTGACAATCGGGAGTCCTTCCTCTTGGCACTGGACTTTGAGGAAGAAATGGATGCGTCTGCCAGGACTGACATACTGACGAATGCAATCATTGAAACGGGGCTTCCTTGGTTGACGGAGAT
>SKKK01000464.1 GCA_007121535.1 Planctomycetaceae bacterium
GGCTTCAGAGTGAATTCGGAGGTGGCAAGCGTGTGGTTCGCACGATGCCACAGACGGCGGAGATTTCCTGGAACCGTTTGGCATCAATCGCAAGCTGCGCCGAAGTTCCGCTCAGGGACGAAAAGACTTGGGCAAGGGAATGGTGGGCAAGGGAATGTCCGGGCGCACCCGAAGCACGAACGGCCGAAGATCGCCCTGGAGTACGCCGAGCCGCTGGGCGAAGACATCCACCGTCTGGCCGACCTCCCGTCCCGCTAAATCATGGGGGCGCAGGTCCATGGGTGCCTGCTGCCGGTCGAGTACTAGCACGTGATCACGACCGCGCCGCGACCAGTGACGCAGTTCGGCATGGCCAACCGCTCCCCGATGCACCAAGCGGCAACCACAGAGAACACAGAGGGCACAGAGCACGGCCGCAGGTCGTTGACGGTGCCAATTCGCGGAACTGCCGAAGTGCCTCAAGGCAAAGGGTTTCGTTCAGACTCTGTGGTTTCCGTGGCCTCTGTGGTGAATATCCTCCGGCTGCGGAGCGTTTCGGACCGCAGCGGGCCGCAGGACTTGGAAGCGGCGAACAGGACGGTCGAGTATCTGACCAGATACGCCAACCGCGTGGCGATCAGCAACAGCCGCTTGATCGCGATTGAGGGAGGCCAACAGATGACGCCGGATATTGAGGATTTCATTTTCAACAAACCCAATCTGTTGGCTTCCCTGAATCTGTTGGAGAATATGCGTTTGCATGAAGGGATCGGTTTCGAGCCACCGACCATTCTTCACCAATCGCCCCAGCGTTTCCAGTGTGTGCTCCTGAGCCCTTTGTTCCTCTCCGAAACGTCCAGCAGGATTGCGGCCTGCGCGAACCGACGCTCTACTCATCGTGGAAAACCACCTCGACCGTACCTTTGAGTCGTTCTATAGCGTCCTGTGACACTTTGGTATATCGAATGTCGAGATGCTGCAGGGATTCGAGCCCTGCAAGTGCATCCATCGAACTGTCGGTGATACCGGTACCAAACAACTCTAGCCTTGACAGATTCGGCAGTCCATCAAGAAAGCTCATGTCTTCATCGCCAATTCCTGTCTGGCCCAATGACAGTTTTCTTAGCTCACTCATGCCGTCGAGAAAGTCAAGACTTGCGACACCAGTTGATGTTAGATCCAGACTCGTTAAGGAACCCACATTCAAGAAGCTCGTCATTCCGCGTTCGCTAATTCCGTCATTGTAGCTGAGATCGAGCTTTTGTAATGGCATTGCGAGCCGCACATTCCGTAGATCGTCGTCGGAAAGATTACTGCTCGCGATACCAAGTGCGCGCAAGTTGGAAAGTTGGCCAAGAAAGTCCAACGAATCGGGAAGGACACAACGCCTAATGAAAAGGTTTTCAAGCTCGGGGAGCTTGTCGAGACTTTCCAGTTCACTTCCGAGGGACTCTCCGAAAAACAACACAGTCCGAATCGTCGGAAAGCGAACCATAATAGGAATGCTTCGACTCGGCTGAACGCATCGTAGCAAGGTGGGTTCAACGATCATACCACATCCAAATTCGGCAAGCTCCTCTAGTCCGGGCTTCGAGCCGAAAACGATATCCTTTTCCGCGAGGATCTCGCGGATCGTCAGCGTCTCTTGCGACCGCGCATTGCTCGGTCCCCAACGTAGTAGGACGAGTATTCCAATCACAAAGCCAAGGGAAGCTAAAACCGCGAGCACCAGGAGAAGGCGGGACGCTGCGATACTGCGAACGCTTTGTCGTGTCTTCATGGTTCTGGGCCTCTTTCTCAAGATTCACTTTTCCCTAGGATCTTCATGTAGGTCAAGCCAAGCCCGCAGGTCGTCAACCGACTTACACTCTTCCAGGTCCTCTCCGAGTTGCGCGAGCTGTTCCAGAGGTAGCCGGAGCACCCGCTGCTGAAGATCGTCGGGCAACGATCCGATAAGTTCACCGAGCACCTCCAGGAACACTTCATCAAGAAATTCACGATCATCGTCGTTATCTGCAGACACAACCTCGCATCGTGGCAGAGCGGCCCGAAGGCGTTGAAGTGCAGAACTCGAAAAGGCTCCGCCGTCAACCCGCAAGTAACGGAGGTGGCGCAGATTTGCTAGGCACCGAAGACCTTCGTCAGTCATGCATGGCAACCGAAGACCTAGGCAACGCAGTCGCTTGAGGCGTGCGATCTGTCTGACACCATCATCGCCGATGACAGGATCGTTGAACCACAGCGTACGGAGGTACGGAAGTCGAATCAAACACGATAGATCCTGCGATCTTATCGCGGTATGGTCGATCTGCAGTTCATTCAAATGTTCAAGGCCAAGAAGTCGCTGCAACTGGCACGTGTCGAACGGAGATCCTTCCACATGCAACGCCGTCACGAGCCCCCGCCGGCGCTCGGATGATTGTGCCCCGCGGATCGTACTGAGCAATGCAGCTTGTTGTCGTCCCTTCTTTCTGTGAAGTATCCAGAGAATCGTAGCAGCTAACGTCAACAGCCCCAGCATTGCCGACCCTAGCCATAAGTTCATATCCGTCGCTCCTTATTTGTACACGGGATGACCTTTGGGACATGCCTTGAGATACAGCTTCAGACACCAGTTTCGCTTTTGATTAGACTTGAGTTTGCTGGTGCACCACAGCCACAATCCTTCACATGGCCCGACACCTCGCTTCTTCACCAGCTTGCGGGCGCCCTGGCAAAATGTCACGCAGCATGCTATTTCATATGAAGGGTTCGGATACCACGCTCGACAGGACTCCCAGCATGTCCGGTCAAAGAAGTCGCCTTTTGTCGGAAAAACGAGAGGCGGTCTAGGCCGCCATGGCCACCATGCTTGGCCAGAAGGATCCAGTAGAGAAATGGGCCCAGATCGCACGTACTCGTAGAGAGGCAATAGTGTCCGAAGAGGAGTGCGCGAACAAAGCGGGAGGTCGTGGGCGTACAGCTCGATTTCGATGGGTTCTAGCATTGGAACGCGACGGCTCCCGTCACGAACCGCTTTCGCGGTCTCGTCGCTCTCGCGATCGAGTCTCGCGCGTCTCAGCGCGCTGCTCGCATTGCCCCCGTCGCACCTCCGTAGCTCCACGCCATCGCCTCGCTCATACCCAATCGGATCCCTACTCAGAAACCTCCCCAGTTCGGCACTGTAGTACCGATTCCGATAGCAATACAGCCCGGTCTCGGGGTCGAGTTCGCGGCCGGTGTAGAGGGTGACGTTGGCGTAGCTCGACGTGCTGCGGGTGTTGGTCCAGGTGGCGTCGTAGATCGTGACCACGCCGTAGGGCGAGTACAGGTACCGTTCCACCGCGTCGCCGGCGGTGTCCAGCAGGGCCGTGACGTTGAAGTTGGCGTCGTTCAGGTAGTACAGGCGCTGGTCGTCGCACAGGCCGTTGGTGCCGGTGTTCTCGTCGCGCAGCACCGCCGCGTCGATGTACCGCTGGCTCCATACGTACTGGTGCTTGGGCTGCAGGGTCTCGGGCTGGGCCGACTCGGTATCGCTCTGGCGGGTCTCGAGGATCTGCCAGGCGGTGTTGTAGTAATAGTGGAGGTAGGTGTCGACCCCCGTGGGATTCGAGGGCGCGCCGCTGTCGGTGTGGCTCTTGATCCTGCGATCCAGGCCGTCATAGTCGTACCGCGCGATGACCGTTTGGCCGTCCTTAACCTCGACTAATCGGTTCCAGGCGTCATAGGTTGCGGTCAGGCCGTTGGCCAAACTGGCCGGCTTGGGGATGGTGGTCATGTTCCCGTTGCGGTCATGCACCGGGTCGGCCCAGTCGGTCCCGGCCGTCGCCGTGATGGCGGTGATCTCGTTGACCGGATTGTGCATGCGGGCCTGATCCAGGTCCGTGCTGCCGGACGTCCGCTTTACATAGCCCGGCCAGTTGCCGGTCATGTCCAGCGACCAATCCTCGGCGGATTTTGGATTTTCGATTGCGGATTTTGGATTGTTCAGGTCGCCGCGGGCAAATTCGATCAGACGGTTGAGCTGATCGTAGCCGTACAATTCGTCCTTGCCGCTGGTCAGCGTGTTTTCGCGGTACAGGCGGTTCGAGGCCCGGTCGTAGCCGTAGGTGTAGCGGGCTCGGTCCGCGCTGGCGGCGTAGGCGTACCAGAGATGATCGATCACCCGGCCAAAGCGGTCGAAGCCGACGTACTCGCCAATCGATGCAACACAGCGCCGTCTTGCACCGCCGCATGTGCGTCTCCATTTTCTCCGTTGCCTTCGGTTCCGATCCGCGATCATGTCGTTCTTCCAACGTGCTGTTGGCCGCCGTCTCTGCTTCCCGCATTGTCTACCGCGCGTTCTGCCATCGGCAAGCGTTTCTTCCGAGATCTTTCTGAGGGGATTCCGAACGGCCCGAATTGCTCGGTCTGGCTTTTCCGTGGTCCATCGGCCGGTACGCCTCTTTGGAGTGCGGTGGCTCGACGCCGCTTTGGTTCGGCTTTTTCCGCTCCGTTCCTGCAACCGCCACCGTTTGAA
>SKKK01000449.1 GCA_007121535.1 Planctomycetaceae bacterium
ATGGTTTCGACTCGTTTTTCGGGATTCCTTACAGCGACGACATGACTCAAGAGACCGGCCAGCGGCTGGGGGCTCGTATGGACGGCCACGCTTGGCCGCCGCTGCCATTGATGGAAAACGAGACCGTGATCGAAGCCCCGGTCGACCGCAACCTGTTGACTCGTCGCTACTCGGATCGGGCATTGGCATTCATCGAAGAAAACCGAAATCGGCCGTTCTTTCTGTATTTGGCCGAAGCGATGCCTGGTAGTACGGCGGCGCCTTTCGCCAGCCCGGAATTTCAAGGCTCCAGCCGGAACGGGCCGTGGGGGGATGCTGTGCAGGAATTGGACTGGTCGCTGGGGCGGATACTCGACAAGTTGGTCCAACTGGGCATCGACTCGCAGACTTTGGTAGTCTGGACCTCGGACAACGGCGCGCCGGGACGTCCCGACTTGGAAGATTTGAGCCGCGGGAGCAACCGCCCGTTGTTCGGTCGCGGCTACACCACGGCCGAAGGTGGGTTCCGTGTCCCGACGATCATGTGGTGGCCGGGAAGGGTCCCAGCGGGCACTGTATGCGACCAATTGGCGACGACGATGGATTTGCTTCCCACCTTTGCTCATCTGGCCGGGACTCAACCACCGCAGGACCGCATCATCGACGGGCAAGATATCCGACCCTTGATCTTCGGCGAACCGGGCGCCCGGACTCCGCACGACGCGTTCTATTACTACGCCCAAGATCAACTTCAGGCCGTCCGTAGCGGACCGTGGAAGCTCTTTCTGCCGCTGGAGTCGTTCTCGCGACATCCGCATTTTCGGAAAGGCCAAGACCCCGAACCGCTGCTGTTCCACTTGATCGACGATGTCGGTTCGACTCGAAACGTGGCCGGCCAGCATCCCGATCAGGTCCGCCGTTTGTCAGCGTTGGCCGAGATCGCTCGCGCCGACCTGGGGGATGCCGGACGACCGGGGGCCAATCAGCGTCCGCCGGGGAAGGTCGACAACCCTCAGCCTCGCTTGCTGCAACGTTGACACGATCGAGTCGCGACGGGGTGCCTTGCCGATCGACCCGGCATGCTTTAGACTCGGCGTAACGTAGACCGGGATCGTCGCCGGGATGGCCGCACATTACGTACGCGTGGGGATGGACCTTCATGACAACCGTAGCCCAAGCTTTGCAACAAGGCTGGCGAATCCATCAAACGGGCGACTTCGCCGGAGCGGAACGCGTTTACCGCAACGTCCTGCAGGCGGAGCCCAACAACGCGAACGCCTGGTGTTACTTGGGGATCGCTTGCCACGACCTCGATCGACTGGACGAAGCCGCAGCGGCCTATCGCCGAGCGATCCGGATCCAGCCTCAGTTTCCCATCGCCTACAACAACCTGGGCAACACGCTGCGAATGCAGAAGCGGTTGGCCGAGGCGCTGCGTTGTTTCGACCAAGCTTTGGAGCAGCAACCCGGTTACGTCAACGCACTGAAGAACAAGGGGACGGCTCTTGTTTGGGAGGGGCGATTGGACGAGGCGTTGGAGAGTTACCGCCAGGCGCTGCAGTTGGCGCCGGAGGATGCCGAAACGCACAAGAACATCGGTGTAATCCGGTTGCTGCAAGGCGATTTTTCCGAGGGCTGGCGGGAATATCGGTGGCGATGGAAGACCCGGGGGATGACGCGGCCGAAATACGACCAGCCCGAATGGGATGGTAGTTCGTTGGACGGCCGCACGATCCTGCTGGTGGCCGAACAGGGTCTGGGGGACACGATCCACTTTTTCCGCTATGCCGGGATTCTGAAACAGCGGTACTCGTGCCGGGTCCTCGTGGCTTGTCATCGCCCGTTGCTGGAGCTGTTGGCCGATGGTTCCGGGTTCGACGAATTGATGCCGATCGACCAGACTCCGCCGCCTTTCGATGTCTATTGCCCGCTGCTGGATGTTCCCGGGGTGCTGGGCGAGAATTTGCAAGAAACGCCCGGGCGAATCCCCTACTTGACCGCTCGGCCCGACCTGGTCCAGCAATGGCAGCAGCGGCTCGGCCAGTACAGCGGACTCAAGATCGGGATCGTTTGGCAGGGGAACCCCAAATTCGCGGCGGACCGGATGCGCAGTTTTCCGCTGACGGCACTCGACCCGCTGGGTCACCTGCAAGGTATCCATCTGTTCAGCCTGCAACGCGACGCGGGCGTCGAACAACTCGAATCGCTTGGCGGACGCTTGGACGTCATCCCGCTGGGCGAGCAACTGGATCGGGATACCGGCGCCTTTGTGGAAACGGCGGCCGTGCTCAAGAATCTGGACCTGCTGATCTCACCGGATACGGCCGTCGCTCACGTCGCCGGCGCCTTGGGCGTTCCGTTGTGGCTGGCGTTGTCGAACGTCCCGCATTGGCCCTGGTTGTTGGACCGGGACGAGACGCCCTGGTACCCATCGGCTCGGTTGTTCCGTCAGACCGACGGCGATGACTGGACGAACGTCTTTCAGCGGATGGCCGAACGTCTTCAAGCAGACCATGCGGATGTCCGCAACAAAACGCCCGACCAGTTCCTGATCGCCCGCTGCGGTCCGAACCGGCTGACGCGGACTCGCCACGGTCCGATGATCTATAACCGGCATGACCGCTACATCGGCCGATCGTTGGAGCGGTACGGCGAGTTCTCCGAAGGCGAATGCGTCCTGTTTCGCCAATTGATTCGTCCCGGGCAGTGGGTCGTCGAGGCAGGGGCCAATATCGGCGCTCACACGGTGGTGCTCTCGCACTTGGTCGGGCCGCGAGGTCGCGTGATCGCATTCGAACCGCAACGCGTCGTCTTCCAGATTTTGTGCGGTAATCTGGCGCTGAACGGGTGCTTGAACGTGGAGGCTCGACAATTGGGGCTTGGCGACCAGCCCGGACGTCTGTACGTCCCGCCGCTGGACTACCATCACGAGAATAATTTCGCCGGCGTCCAGTTGACGGACCAGGCTGCCGGGGAACCGGTCGAGGTCGCGACGCTGGATAGCCTGCGATTGCCCGCCTGCCATTTCCTGAAAGCGGACGTCGAGGGCATGGAGTTGAACGTGCTGCGCGGCGGAGACCAGACGCTGCGGCAACATCGTCCGCTGCTGTACGTCGAAAACGACCGTCCGGGCCAATCTCCCGCGATCATCCAGTACTTGCAGTCGTTGGACTACCGTCTGTACTGGCATCTTCCGATGTTGTTCCACGCGGGCAACTACTACGGTAACCAGCACAACGAATTTCCCGGAATCGTGTCCGCAAACATGCTGGGCGTGCACCGTTCGATCCCGGCGTCGATCGAAGGATTGCGTCCCATCGAGGGACCCGATAGCCAATGGCAGGCGAAACCATGAGCGATCCGATGGCGATCCGGGTGGAGATCCCGGCCGCAGAGCTGATCGACAAGATTACGATCCTGGAGATCAAGAGGGATCGGATCGGCGACCAAGCCAAACGGGACAACGTATTGCGTGAACTGGACGAACTGTACCGAGTTCGCGATGCGGCGATCCGGCCGTCGGCGGAGCTTCACGATTTGACTCATCGGTTAAGAACGGTCAACCAAATCCTGTGGGACGTCGAAGACCAAATCCGCATTTGCGAACGTCGCCGGGATTTCGGGCCGGAGTTCATTCGACTGGCTCGGAACGTCTATCAAAACAACGATCGACGCGCCGACCTGAAACGTCAAATCAACGCGATGTTGGGCTCCAGGCTGGTCGAAGAAAAATCCTACTCGTGCGAAGGAGGAGAAATCCAAGCATGTCATCCAAACGGATTGTGATCACGGGGGTCAGCCGCGGATTGGGGCTGGCGATGGTCGAACGCTTCATCGATTTGGGCCACGTCGTGGCAGGGTGCGCTCGTTCGGCGGTCGCGGTCCAGCAATTGAACGAACGGTTTGGCAACCTGCACGACTTTCAGACGGTGGATGTCAGCGACGATGCGCACGTACATCGTTGGGCGCGCCAGGTGCTGGCCAACGGTGACGCACCGGATCTACTGATCAATAACGCAGCACTGATCAACAGCAACGCCCTGTTATGGCAGGTGCCCGCCGAGGAATTCACGCGGGTGATCAATGTCAATATCAAAGGCGTCTTCCACGTGATCCGTTATCTGGTCCCGTCGATGATCGAACAAGGCCAGGGTGTGATCGTCAACTTCAGTTCCGGATGGGGCCGTTCGACAGCCCCTGAAGTCGCGCCCTATTGTGCCACGAAGTGGGCCATCGAAGGACTGACCAAAGCGCTGGCCGAAGAACTTCCCCCGGGCTTGGCCGCGGTGCCTGTGAACCCCGGAGTGGTCCATACCGAAATGCTCGAGACCTGCTTGGGCACCGATGCCGCCACGTATCCCTCGCCCGAACAGTGGGCGGAGCGTGCCGCTGGTTTCCTGTTGAGTCTGGGCGCGGAACATAACGGCCAATCTCTTTCGGTGCCGTGACCTTCTTCAAGGACCAGCCGGAACGACCGAAGGAAAGCAGCATGAACGCCAACGACGCCGAAAGGGCACTCTCCGAGCGGCTGAACTCGCACGTCGAGCAGCTTGCCGGCGCGATCGGACCACGGCATCTCGACGAACCGGGCAGCCTTGAGTCGACGACCCGATACATCGAGCGAGCGTTCACCGAGCTGGGCGATCCGGTCGATCACCAAGAATACGAAGTGGAGGGCACCCAAGTTGCCAACCTGGTCGTCGAGCGAACGGGTAGCCGACGCGCAGACGAGATCCTCGTTGTCGGAGCCCATTACGATACGGTCCCGACGACACCCGGAGCCGACGACAACGCCTCGGCGGTCGCCATGTTGATTGAAGTTGCCCGGCTGCTGCACGGCGTCGCTTGCCAGCGAACGGTGCGATTCGTCTCGTTCGCCTGCGAGGAATCGCCGTATTTCCACTCCGACACCATGGGCAGTGTGGTGTACGCACAGCAATGCAAGAAACGCGGCGAGCGGATTATCGGCATGATCTGCCTGGAGATGGTGGGGTACTATCGCACCGAACCCAACAGCCAACAGATCCCTCCCAGCATTCCACAGCGTTTGCGATGGGCATTTCCCCACCGAGGCGACTTTTTGGCCGCTGTGGGGAATATGAGATCCTGGCGACTGGGTTGGACGTTTCGTCGCGGCTTCAAACGAGCGACCCGCTTCGGATTGTATTCGATCTCGCTTCCCGAAGTCGTCTGGGAAATCCGCATGTCGGACAACAGTTCCTTCTGGGATCAAGGCTACCCGGCACTGATGGTGACCGACACCAGCTTTCTGCGGAACCCCCACTATCACATGTCCACGGATACGCCGGACACCCTGGATTACGCCAGGATGGCACAGGCCACCATCGGTGTCGCTGGCGGAGTCTCGCGTCTCGCCAAGGGACCGTCATCATTTTCGATTCTCTCTGACCACTAATAATTTGACCTGCCATGACAAGCATTCTGGACAAGATCGTGACCGCCAAGCGTGACGAGATCGCGACCGCACGTCAGCGGCGACCGATCGAGCAACTACGTGCCGCGTTGGCCGACGCACCGCCGGTCCGTGATTTTTTCGGAGCACTGGCCAGCGGTGGATCGATTCGATTGATCGCAGAAGTCAAGAAAGCCAGTCCTTCGAAAGGAGTGATCCGCGACGACTTTGATCCGGTCCGGATCGCCCGGATCTATCAACAGCACGGTGCGACCTGCATCAGCGTGTTGACCGACCAGCCCTTCTTTCAGGGACGCCTGGAATACCTGACCCGAATCCGGCAGCAGGTCGATCTACCGCTGCTGCGGAAGGACTTCCTGGTGGACGAATACCAGTTGTTCGAGGCGCGCGTGGCGGGAGCCGACGCGGTATTGCTGATCGCGGAATGTCTGACCGACCGTCAGTTGAAGGATCTGCACGACCAGGCGGTTCACTTGGGCATGACGCCGTTGGTCGAGTTCTACGAGCCCGAAAATCTACCTCGCGTGCTGGCCTGCGGCGCCCGGTTGATCGGCGTGAACAATCGTGACCTGAAAACATTCCAAGTCGACTTGCAGCATACGATTCGGATGCGAAAACAGATACCCGACGATCGATTGCTGGTCGGCGAAAGCGGCATCCATCATCGATCCGACGCCTTGTTGTTGGAAGCCGCCGGAGTCCGGGCGATGTTGGTCGGCGAACACCTGATGGCCAGCCCCGACATCGGCGCCGCCGCAGATCGTTTGCTGGGACGCATAACGACCGATTGATCGAGTCGACACTGGATGCCCAGCCGCAAGTGCTATACATTTATCCGCTGCCTCTTTTCATCCGCTATTGCATTTGGTCCGACAGCGGATTTAAGGAGACAGCGAATAGGGCACTCGAACAATCGACATCAACCAACAGGACTTCGATCCCCATGATTACAGGGCGAGAGCACCGAGGAGAAACGCTGGAGCCGTACGAATAAGGGCCAGCCGTTTTCCGGGCACTTGTTCGCGGCGACCGACCACGGTCAGAAGATCCGCAGGGCCAACGTCCGCCACCTATAAGGGTTTGGCAAAATGACTGAATTCGATTTGCCACGACCGGCCGGCGACGGCATGGACCCGGAAATGGCGCGCGTTCTGGCTGCCAAGACCGAGCGCGAGCGGCGCCAGATCGCCCGGGGCATGTACCGCTGGGCCAGACGCATGCTCCAACGCATCGTGCAATTCGAACACGGCCAGTCGCCGCTATGTAATCGCGAAGCCGAACCAACGGCTGAAGGTGACAAGGCCAGCCGTCTTGATTCTTCGCGTTCTACGTCCTCCAAAAGGTGCCACCCATCTATTCGCCCGCTCTTACGCGTGGCGAACGCTGTGCCTTCGAGTATGACGGCGCGAGCGCTGCTGGGGACAGCGCCTGACAGCAATTCCGGGCTGACGATTCCAGCGATCGTGGGGTCGGTGGAAGGGGGAAGACGGCTCATCCGAAAACGACTCCCGGCCCCCGGGTTCCGCGACAGCTTCTTGTATCGCGTCGACGACGGAACAAGAACAAGGAACCTTGCCTGGGTCCGTATTTCATCGAAAGAAGCTTCATTCCTCCGCAATCCCAAGCTCGGCCAGGGTCGTCCGTAGCCAGCCCAGCGATCTTTCGATTAGCGGCCCGCCTTGCCCTTCGCACTCCATGCTCAGAACGCCATCGTATTTATGGTCGCGGAGCAATTCCAGGCAACGGCGGATGTTATCGGCGTTGACGCCATCGCCGATGGCACGCCGTCCAAAGCACATGATTCGTAGCGGCGCTGTCGGACAGCGATACGAGCCGCGGCAAACGCGACCGGTTTGTGCGGTGCGGTGTCGGTAAGATCATTGGTCTGCTCCTTGTCTTATCGGCATGATCCAGTCACACGTTCGTAGTGAAACCCGGCACGGCGCAGACCGGGTAGATGCCGTTTTCGTCGGGCGCCGTCGGCGGCTCCATGTCCCAAGTACAGTCTTCGACGGCCGGCGGCAGGAAGTAATCGGACTGGTTGATCTGGTCCCAGGTGATCTGCCTGCCGCTGTAGCAGGATAATTGGCCCATGATGGCCACCATCGTGCTGCGAGTCATGTAATCGCCGCAATGCAGGGGTTTGCCCTCGCGCAACGACGCGAAGAACTCGGTCTGCTCCTGCTGATGGGCGTTGGGATTCGGGCCGTCGTACCGCCAGGCGTTTTGTCCATCGATCCGGCCGCTCATCGGATAGGCGATCCCCTTGGTGCCCATAATGATGCTGGAGTACTCGTTGTAACAATTCAGGGCCGTGCGGCAGTGTGCGTACAAACGCACCCCGTTGGCGTAATGATAGACCACCGTGTGGTTGTCGAACACGTCGCCCAGCAGGTCCTGGGCTCCCGAACGCCCGCCCAGCCCGTGGCAGCGCAGCGGCGGGGTTTCGTGCAGCGCCCAAGTCGCGCGGTCCAGGTTATGTACCAGCGATTGCGTGACGTCGTCGCCGCACAGCCACGAGAAGCGGTACTGGTTGGCATACTGGTTCTCCAGTTCCGACAGCTCCGGCGACCGCCGCGTGTTGCCGTACGGCCCGCGCAGAAAGTTCTCTTCGATCGCGACAATCTCGCCGATCTGCCCGTCGTGGATCCGCCGTACCGTCTCGCGGATGTTGGCCTGGAACCGGCTGTGCAAGCCCGACAACACGCCCAGATTTTTTTGCTTGGCCACTTCGCAGGCCCGCGCGGCAAAGTGGATGCCCGCCGGGTCGATCGCGTGCGGTTTCTCGACAAACACGTGCTTACCCGCCTCGATCGCCGTCACCATCTGGATGGGATGGAACTTGGCCGCGTTGGCGATCAGCACCACGTCGGACGCCGCGACGACCTGCTTGTAGGCGTCCAGTCCGACGAAGCAGTGATCGTCATCGACTTGCATCTGATCGGCCCGTTGTTGATTCAGGAGGTTGCGGCTGTTCCGCACTCGGCCTTCGAATACGTCGCACATCGCCACCAGACGCACCCCCGGATCGGCGTGCATCGCCTGGGCTGCCGCTCCGGTACCACGCCCGCCACACCCGACCAGGCCGACCCGGATAATATCGCTGCCCGCAGCATGAGCCGACCGAGCCAGTCCCAGCGCACTGGTCGCCGCGGCTGCCGAAGCCGTCCCCAAGACAAAGTCCCGCCGCGACATGCTCGCCGTACCACGTCGATCCCTTTGCATCGTTTTTCTCCCTCGCTCTGGCTTGAAAATGCTTCGAACACTCTCAACAATTGCCAAGTAGAGCCTCGGCCAACGCAGCCGATACTCCACTCGGCAAAACCTCAATAAACCGTCTGACTCTCATTCACCTAGTTTCCAGTGACTTGTCGCACAGCGCCCAGAATGCCCAACAATCCCTCGACAATCGCTATCTGCGCCTCAGGGCTGGCGATCTCAGGCTCGAAAACGGCGCGCAGCTTCACGCCTTCCATCGCGGCTAACATCAAATTCACCGCTGCCTCAGGATCCGACGTTTCCAAATCTCCCGCCGCGACCGCCGCACGCACCAGTTCCACATACTGCTGGCGGACCGTATCGTAAAACTGAGCCCAGCCGGCTCGCACCGCCTCGTCCTTCAACGACAACGCGAAGATCTTGGTGGTGAATACGCGGGTCTGCCGATCGGCTACGCAAGTCCGTACGCCATACTCCAGAACGCTCCGCAACCGCTGCAGAGGATCGGCCAAGCTGGCCAATTGCGCCCGAACACGCTGATGATAAGTCCGATAGTAGTGGTTGCATGCCGCCAGAATGATGGCCCGCTTCGAGGGATAATGGCTGTAGAAGCTGCCCTTGGTCACCCCGGCGCGAGCGGCAATGTCGTCTACCGAACAGTCGCGAAAGCCTCGCTCGGCAAAGATCTCAAAGGCACATCGTGCCAAAAGCTCGGGCATCTCAGGCGCTACTCGCGGCATAATCGATCCCAATCTCGAAACCACCTTGCTGAGGTTTAACTACGCACAGCAAAGCGGTAAAAGGCTTTCCAGATCTATTTCAATAAAATACCAAGCCGTATGTGAAATGGCAAGCAAATTGTGCTCAAAAGTGCGAAATATTTTTGGAAATGATCGAAATTACATACTGCTGAGTATCTACTTGATTCCGATTTCGCAGATGACGAATCGGATGTTCCTTTGCAACTGGTCGCTCGAACTGGCGACAAAGAATATCGAGCCGATTGGATCGACGGAGATTTGCTCGAAGGCAGGAACAAAAGGTGCCACCCATCTAGCAAGAAGCAGCGATAGATGCCACCCACGCAGCAGCATGGGCAATGAAGATTTTCTGACCGATAAAGATGGATAAGTGGGGGCTTCCGATAAGTGGGTGGCACCTTTCAGGTAGAATAGCGGACCGCAAGTGGCGCTGGCCACCGGGTCCCAAGCGGCCGACAAACCGGAGCCAAATCGTTTTCGTCCAACGATTAAGCACATGGAAGTCGGCGCATCCGAAAACGACTCCCGGCCCCCCGGGTTCCGCCGGTTCCACCAAGAGAGTATCTTAGTCCTGAAGATTGTGTGATGACATGAAGTAGTTGCCGGTCCCAGGGTACCGCCCGATTCGACGAGGAAATATCTGGCCGGGTGCCAACGATTGGTCTGCCGGCCGATCAGCTCGTGTCGATCGCCATTGAATGGAAAGATGATTCCAAGGAGAAATCGATGAATCAACGTGCAACCAACTGGCTTTTCGGTATTGGACTGTTTGGCCTGTGCGTCTGCTGGGCGATCGCAGCGAACGAGCCATTGAGCGTCGCCGAAATCGCTGGTCCGTCGTTTGCGGACGAGACTCAGCGGGCCAGTTCGACCGCTGGCCCGGATTTTACGCGGGGCGAACGGATACCTGACGAGGCCACCCACGATTGGAACCTCGGGCCGACCGGGGCGCGGGGTTGGATGTATAGCAACAGGATGGAGACCAGCGAAGCGCGGCAGGTCTACATCACGGAAGTGGACGAGGGGTCCCCGGCGGACGGAGTGCTGCAGACGGGAGATGTCATCCTGGGCATCGGCGATCGGCCGTTCGAGGACGATCCTCGAACGGAACTCGGAAAAGCAATCGGTGCGGCGGAAGCAGGGGACGGGGAATTGCGGTTGCTTCGTTGGCGCCGGGGCCATACGACCATCACCGAGTTGCAGTTGCCCGTGTTGGGCGCCTACAGCAAAACCGCGCCGTTCGATTGTACCAAGTCGGCACGTATTTTCGAATTGGGATGCGAGGCACTGGCTGAAAGGATGAAGGCGAATCCGAAAGCTGGCAATCCGATCGAACGCTCGCTGAACGCCTTGGCCCTGCTGGCCAGCGGCGAGCCAAAGTACTTGCCGCTGATTCGCGAACAGGTCCGGTGGGCTTCGCAGTATTCAGACCCTGGCCGTCGCGATTTGCACTCGTGGTGGTACGGGCCCATCAACCTTTTGTTGGCCGAGTACGTACTGGCGACGGAAGATCGCAGTGTGATGCCCGATCTGAAACGCATCACGTTGGAAATCGTTCGCGGGCAGAGCGAGGTGGGTTCGTGGGGCCATCGGTTCGTGCAAGCCGACGGACGGCTGGCCGGCTACGGCATGATGAACTCGCCCGGGGTGCCCCTGAACGTTTCGCTGATCCTGGCACGCAAGGCAGGCGTCGAGCACCAGGAATTGGATGAAGCGATCGAAAAGAGCGCGCGACTCGTCCGATTCTACGTGGGCAAGGGCAGCATTCCCTACGGCGACCACCATCCGTGGATCCAGACGCACGAAGACAACGGTAAGAACGGGATCGCCGCAGTGATGTTCCATCTGTTGGACGATGTCCCGGCCGCTGAGTTCTTCTCGCGGATGAGCGTCGCCTCGCATGGCGGCGAGCGAGATCAGGGGCACACGGGCAACTTTTTCAACATGCTTTGGGCCATGCCCGGCGTCGCTTTGTCCGGCCCACAAGCCACGGGTGCCTGGATGCAAGAGTTCGGTTGGTACTATGATCTGGCGCGACGTTGGGATGGAACATGGCGACATCAAGGTCCACCCGCCGATCGACCGGATTCCTACCACGGCTGGGACAGCACCGGCGCGTATCTCCTGGCCTACGCCCAATCGCTCAGGACCCTGCACCTTACGGGCAAGAAGCCCAGCATGATCGAGCAGGTGGACGCGGGCACGGCGGACAGTCTGATCGAGGACGGGCGCGGCTGGAGCCCTCGACTGCGGCTGGAAGCGTACGCCGAACGTAGCGAAGAACAGCTCTTCGCGGGCCTGAGAAGCTGGTCGCCGGTTGTCCGCGAACGTTCGGCCATCGAACTGGCGAGGCGCGATGGCGACCCGACACCGCCATTGATCGCGATGCTGGACGAAGCGGACCTGCACGCGCGTCTGGGCGCGTGTCAGGCATTGATCATGTTGGAAGGTCGAGCCGCCCCGGCGGTATCGGCGTTGCAGAAGACGCTTCGTGCTGACGATCTTTGGCTGCGCATCAAAGCGGCCGAAGCGTTGGCAAGTATCGGCGCACCGGCCATGTCCACGCTGCCGGATTTGCTGACGATGCTGGCAGAGTACGACGTCGAAGCCGATCCGCGCGGCATGCAACAACGTTACCTGTGTTTCGCATTGTTCAATCGTCGCGGCGGGATGTTGGGCCGTTCGCTGGATGGAGTCGATCGGCAATTGCTTTATGCCGCGGTCCGAGCCGGGTTGCGCAATCAGGACGGCCGCGCGCGAGGCGCCCTCGGAACGGTCTACCAGAATCTGTCCTACGAGGAGATCGAACCCCTGTTGCCCGCCATCCACCAGGCGGTGGTCGAGCCGGCGCCCAGCGGTATCATGTTCGCAGACGGTATCCGTTTAAGCGGCCTGGAAGTCCTGGCGAAGCATCGGATCGAGGAAGGCATGACCCTGTGCCTGGATATTATGGAAATCGACCGGTGGGGCAAACAGCGTCGCATCACCCGGTGCCTGGAGATTCTTCAGACATACGGCGGCGCCGCCGGCCCGCTGGTGCCAGAACTGGAAGAAATCGAAAGGCAACTGCGAGCCCATCGGGAAGCCAAAACCCTCGCCTCGCAAATCGACCTGGTCCGCCAAACCATCGACGTCATCAAAGCCGACCAGGATCCACCAACGCTGCGCCGCTTGGAACGGATGCCACATGCCGAAGGTCGCAACGAAACGACTGAGGGATAACCGTTGCCTTCGCCAGCCGAAAGAGGCTCGCCGACGGGGATGGAACTTGGCCGCATGGGCGATCAGCACCAGATCGGACACCGCAACAGACGACTCTAAGCATGACCCCGGGGGTGGATGCGCGCGTGATCTTCGATCGCCTCCAAATGGGTCGTGATGTGGGCGGGAACGTCGATCGCCGACTCCATTTGCGTCTCGATCGCCGTGGCGATCTGATGAGCCTGGCCAATGGTCATCGATTCGGGGAACAACAGATGGACCTCGACCCAATACATCGAACCGAGACTGCGGTGTCGCAGATCATGGTAATCGATGGAATATTTCCGGGCTTGTTCTTCCAAGACCCGGGTCAATTGGCGATCGATTTCCGGGTCGGCGGAATCCATCAATCCGCGAATGCTCTCGCGGATCAGTCCGATCCCCGAGACGACGATATTGCCGGCGACCACCAGGGCAGCGATCGGATCCCAGGCCAGCCAGCCGGTTGTCAACGTCAATCCCAGACCGAGGACGACGCCCAGACTGGTCCAACAATCGGTCAACACGTGCTTGCCGTTGGCGATCAGGATCAGCGATCGGCGTCGGCCTCCGGTGCGGATCAGGTAGAATCCCAACGCACCGTTGATCAACATGGCCAGAACCGTCAGGGCCGTCCCGATGCCAAGATTATGCAGTTCCGGACCGACGATCAGTTTGTGGATGGCTTCGTAAGCGATGTAGATCGCCGCCAGCAGGATCATGGCGCCCTCGAATCCCGCTGAGAAAAAACTGATCTTGGCGTGCCCGTACCGGTGCTCTTCGTCGGCCGGTTTGAAACTCAGTCGCAGGCTGAAGAAGGCGAACATCACCGCAGCCACGTGGACGACTGACTCGGCCGCGTCGCTCAGGATCGCAGCCGAACCGGTCAGCAGGTAGGCGCCCACCTTGATCGCGAACATCAGCAATCCGATGACCAGCGACAGCGTCATGGCGAAGCGCAGAGCGGATCGATCACTTTCCTTGGGCGACCCACCTTCGTTGACGTTCACGGTCCGATCCCTCTTCGGTTACGGACGGTCACGCGGGCAGATCTGCGACCAATTGTTCGACGAAGGCTCGAGCCTTCTTGGCTTCGGCCAGCAGGCTGGCCAACGACCCGTCGCCCGGCGACAGGCACTCGATGACCAGATGCCCTTTGGTGAATCCACCTTGCCGGAGCCGCTGCAAGACCTTCGCAAAATCAACTCGCCCCGTCCCCGGCGTCAAGGCCACGTTGCGCGTCGGGGTGCCGTCCCGATCGACCATGTCGAAGTCCTTGATGCACATGCCGACTCGGACCAAACCGTCGACCGTGGCGGCATCGTCGACCGGGTCCAATTCGCCATGGGAATAGAAGAAGATGTTTCCCGGATCGTACCACAGACTGAAATTATCGTGCCCCACAAACTCGATGCACTTCCGGCAATCGGGTCCGGTGGCGTTGGTCCCGCCATGCGGTTTGACCGAAATGGACACTTGGCGTTCGGCGGCATAGTCGCACGTGGCGGCGATCGCCTTGTAGTAGGGCTCGTACAAATCCTCGCGGCCGATCCCGCCCATCATAAGATCTTTGGCCCCGGCGGCCTCGCAATTGTCGATCAGCCGCTTCATGCCGTCGATCCCGGCTTGCAGCGACGTTTGCACCGGGATTCCGCCGCCATACACCGAGGGGATTTGAAGCCCTCGTTGTTGCGCCTCTTCTCCCACGGCCGTCGCTTGCTCGACGGTGGTATCCGCCGAGATCACCAGGCGTCCCCAGGGCATCGTGGTGGTCATCAAGCCCGCCTGGGTGAACCCCGCTTCGGCGATCGCATCCAAAGCAACTCGATAATCGTGCTGGTCCCAGGGTCGAGTGTATATGCCGACTTGGTAGTCCGACGCAGGCGAGCGGACAGCAACGGCCGTGCTCGGGGACCAAGCCAGCGAAGCGGCGGCTCCGGCAGCCAACGTTTGCTGCAAGAATTGACGGCGATCCAGGGGCGTGTGTGCGGGCATCGTGTCGTGCTCCCAATCAATTGAATTGTCGAGAATCAAGGCGGATTCGAAGCATTCACGATATCCGGGACGGCCGTCCGACGCAACGGGGCTCGCAAGAAACGGCTTCGCGGCGGGTAGGCGTGTGAACACCTACCCGCCGCGACGCTTTCCAATCGCTCCCAACTCGAAAAAATCTAGGGCAGCAGGAAGACCGATCCCGTGACGACGCCGGCTTGCCACAAGGCGCCTCGGGGACTGATCGGTACCGGCGGAAGCAATCGTGGTGCACAGCTTCCCGGGCGATAATAGCCCAAGGGATACAGACTCTCGTTCGGTGGATTCATCCCCATTTTATAGGGCAACACGGCGACGTTCAAGAAGAAGTGAGCCCCCGACAGGACGGGCTCGGTGAACGGACCCGTCGTATGCCCATAGCGTTCCAGTCGCCGCTCTTCGAAGTACAACGGCTTATGATACAAGGCGGACGCCGTCCACATGAAATCGACGGGTTCCCAATCACGCGGCCTGAACGGCTCGTCACCCAACGAGCACTCCGTCGGGACTTGCCACCAAGCGGC
>SKKK01000343.1 GCA_007121535.1 Planctomycetaceae bacterium
GCATTTCGATGGCACGTTGCGGCACTGATGCGATGCAAGGCGGCTTCTCGATTGCGGCCAATCGCATCCAATCGCGGCGCGATGCGTTCCTCCAAGGACGCTGCGGACCGCCACAGCGGATGTGCCGTTTCAACCAGTCCCATTTGGGTAAATGCCTGGGCCTGCGAGAGGATCTTGGTTTTCTCCGCCATCAGTCGTTCGATGGAGTGCCGAACTGTCTGCATTTCGTCTTGCCCGTTTCGCTCCGCCGAAATAGTGCCCCGTCTGTGCCGATGGGTTTCTGACTGTCAGGAACGCGATTCCCTGCCGATGATGTACGCTTCGCATTGGCCAATGGATAACGATCGGGTAGTCGGGTGAGCGGCAAAGCGCTAGCCCTCGGTGTGTCGCCTGCTCGCGAATCGGCGGCTAGCGCCGTTCCGCTTCATGATTTCTTTGCTGGTCCTTACCGTCCATTTCTTGAACCCCGTAGCCTCAACCACAGGACAGACCATGAACGCGTTCCTTGCTGTAGTCGCTGTGCGCCTCGTGGCGCGCAAGGCATGGTGGTCGCGGCCCGAGTGAAACCCACGGATCGAACGACGGATACTATGCTATGACGCCGTACGGATCGTCGAACACCAGTTCATCTTGAGAGACATCTCGGTGCTGGGACTGGGCCGACCCTTCAAGTCATGCGTCTGAGAGCCTTGTCGCTCACACTCACTCAAGGAACCAACAGATGACAACTTGAATCGCTCTCTTCGTCGTATTCACTGTTTCGGCCATCACGGTCGCTTGCCCTTTCACGTCGTTCGCGGGCGAACCTAGTGCGGCGATTGTTCAGTCGCTCCGGCTGGTCCGTACGCTCGGGGCCGACAACGATTTGTCCGATGGCTGGACGGGCCTGGATTTCTACGATTTGGCCGAGTTCCGGCTGGAGCCGCAGTGGAGCGACGGCCAGCCGAACCCGGATTGCACTCGGGGGGGCGCTGCGCCTAGTTGGCGGTGCAGCTACGGTTGGTTCGAAACTGCGAAGGAGGGGCTGGACCGGGGCACGATGGCCGTTCCCGGCACGGCCATTGCCGTGGCCCGGGACCGCCCGACGGAGGCCACCGGCGCCGTGGTCCTGTGGAGTTCCGAGTTCACTCCGCGGCGAGCCCGCTCGGCCACCGGCGAATTGACGGTCGAGTATGGGGGGCAGCGGCTGGTCTTGCGTCTGGAAGCCAAGGACCCCGACAAGGCCGGGCTGCCGCTTGGCAGGTTGGACTTGTCCCTGACTCAAGTGCCGATGCCGCCGGGCGATCAAGGCTGGTTGCTCTTCGATCACGCCGTCGCGGGGAAGCGGGACGCCCTGTTGTCTTACCGTACCGAACCGTACTTCGAGCGCAAGCAAGCCCGGGTGCGCGACATCTCCGAGGCGCTGGAGGAACACATCCGCGGCTGGCTCGACGGTCGGTTGCCGCCGGAGATTCCTGCTTCGGCCCTGCTGGACGAACCCGGCTTGTCCCAGCTCAACAACCGTTGTTCGGGCTGGGTGCTGCGTCGGCCCGAGAGGAATTCGAAACGTTGGGCAGCCAGATCGATCCCCGCCGCATCCCGCGAGCAAACGGCTGGTGAGGCGGATCGGCGCCAAGCAGGTCGATCGTAAGGATCGGCAAGGAAGCAACTATCCATATCCGTTCAGATTGCAAGCGGAAGTCCACGTTGAACCTCACCCGAGTTCCTGCTACAATTCGTAGACCGATGGCAACGCGTTTGTTTTCGGCTCGAATCGACAAGTCTCCGGAGGAAGGCCGATGAGAATCCCCGTGGTTGTAGAACCCACATCGGAAAACCGTTTTCGTGCCAGCAGCGGCGATCCGCTCAGATTGCAGGCGGAAGCTTCGACCCGTGAGGAAGCGGTGCAGAAGCTTCGTGAACTCGTGCATGGCCGGATGAAGGCTGGCGTCCAGATCGTGTCCTTGGACCTGGGCGCCGCAAGTCACCCGCTGGCCCCGTTCGCGGGCATGTTGAAAGACGATCCGCTATTGGAGCCTTGGAAACAAGCCGTGTCCGAATATCGTAGCGAACGGGAGAACGACCCGGAAACACGATGAAGCGGTACGTTCTTGATACCGATATTCTGCGTTTGTTCCAGGAGGGACACGAGGCGGTGTGCCAACGCATTTGCGCTCACGCCCTCGTCGAACTAGCCACCACGGTCATCACCGTGGAAGAGCAACTATCCGGCTGAAGCTAGGGGTGAAAAAAATGGATCTCAGAATCGCCGCTATTACGCTGGAACATGGTGGCGTCTTGGTTACGCGGAATGTGCGGGATTTCCAGGATATCCCCGGACTGGCCATCGAGAACTGGGCGCTCGCGGAAGATCGCGATTGACATCGAACTTGCACGCCGAAAAAGGACAACATCCTCGCGATGAAATACCATTTCCCGCTGTTCGTTCTGATTCTGGCATACACGATCCTGCCTTGTTCCGTCGTTCCGTGTTGCGGCGGGTGGCATGCCTGGGCGTCTGAAGCGGCGGAATCGTCGCCGCAGTCGGTGATTGCGGCGGTTGCCGAACGGCCGGCCGAGGTGAATTTGGGCGTCAAGTTCATCGAGCATGGCGGCAAACAGGTGATCTGGGCGTTGAATGGTCTGCCCGACCGCACCGACGGTTGGCAGCGTTGGGAGTGGCGGATCACGACGGACCCGCGCATGGCTCACGGTGTGTTTTCCATCCTGTTGATCGGTTTGCCTCTCGCGGGCACCCGATATCGGTAACGAGTACGAGTACGAAGGCAGGCTGAGTTGCGGGAGTCAGGCCGCGTTAGGTCCAGTGAAATGGAAGCGTTGACTCGCCGCGATCCGGTCAACATCGTCATTGGCATGACGAATTAGACCACCGAATCTTCCAAGCCTGTTACGTCGCTGGCCATCAACACGATCGCCACGACATTGATGACGGCGATCGTGTGGCTGGCGATACTGCGGCTGTATTGATGACGGTCAGCGTGATAGGGTATTCGCCGTCTTCGAGTACCGATTCCGGCTGGAAAGGGTATCAGTTTTCCGGTGATGAAGTGGCCCATCATCCGGAACGTTGTCCGCTGGCTCGGCAGAACGGCAAACTGGAGTTGGAGGTACGTGAATTCCACTTCGGCAAACGGCCCCATGTCTTTCGCGTCACCTTCACCGTCGATGGGGCGTCGGTACGCATCCTGCGGATTCGCCGTGCCCAGCGCCGCGCCCTAACTGGTCGCCAATTGCAGCGGGCATGGGAGGAGGACGACCAGAAGGAACTCGACCAGGAAGAATGACCAAACAACCAGCGCGATCAGATTCCAGAATCGTACCAACTGCCGCCCGAGGACGTCCTCGGCCGCCGCCTCCAGATCCAACCGCACCAGGACGCGCAGACGATTGTCCACCGGGAATGCCTCGACTGTGGCCAAACGTGATGTTCATCCGGGTAGCTCCTTAGAGGCGGTAACAAAACCGCCCATGTAGGATGGCTCTCCGAGCCGTCAGGCGGTTTTGTTACAGCCTCTTAGACTCCAGATTCGCGGCAGAAAATATTGGCAAAGAATGCCCGTCTTCTTCCGGTTTGTCCTGCCTAGTCTTCAGCCGGGAATCACCCGCCTCAGAGCGTCAAATCCAGGCAGACTTGCCGGCTCGAACGCACAACCATCGCTTCCGTCGAAGCCCATTTCGGTGACCCCCTCCCGGAAGATCTCGTCCCGCCGTTCGTGGCACCACTGGATTGCCCGTACAGCGGTTACTCCAGAAGTCCGGCATCCAGGACCAGACGCAGTTCTCTTTCTGTTGGAGCGTAACATTCGGCCATTTCCCATTCCTCCTACCTGGGCATATAACCAAGACGGTGGCATATTTGATCAAGGCTGCGAGTTTTTATAGCTGGGTGGCACCTATTTTGATTTGATTTTTAATTAACACTTCACATAAACACTTGACAAATATTTGCCCGATCTGTAAGATTCGAGAGTAAATGCTTCTTTTACTTTCGGACGAATGAGCACATGACTGCGAGCAAAAAGTGGACAGCCTATCGCTTCGAGTTCTTTTCCATCGTCCAGACACTCAAGGGCCGGGGCATTGATGTAGACCGACTTCCGTACACGCCGCTGTTCGACGAACTTTACGAGACGTTCATCCAGCGATTCTCGCTGGACATTTCACGCAGTGAGTTTTTCTGGCAGTTAGTCGTGGTTCGAAAGAACTACACAAAATGGCGTGATCAGTTCCTCGGAAATTAGCCTTTCCCCACTTCATGTGGGGATGAACCGTGTTTTTGTGATGTGCGTTGACAGAAGTGTACCATTTCCCCATGTTGATGGGGGCCAGTCAGCGTTCGGGGGGCCATGTAGCGAGGGCTTTGTTCCCGACGCGCGTTGTTTTATCCTTTACCCTGGGGAGAACGATTGTGACGACTCATGCGATGGGGCGGCCAGTGTTTGACGTCATTAGCGATCGGTGGCTTGATGTCGTCCGAGTCGATGGCACGCCAGAGGTCTTGTCGCTACGGCAAGTCTTGACCAATGCGCATTGCATAGCCCGGTTTTCAGAGGCCTCGCCGTTGACCGAAGTTGCTCTGCTGCGGTTCCTAATCGCGTTGACCAGCGACGGATTGCGGAACGAGGTCCCCGCTGAGCCTCAGTGGCCGGAGTTCGTGAGGCGATGCCGGGCTGGTTTTCCGCCCAGTGTAATCGCTGCGATCCTGGCGCCGTTGACTGGTCGGTCGGACGTACTGGATCCTGATCACGACGGACTGTTCGATGGCCCGGCGGTAGCGCGCGTTTCCGGATGGGACGATCCCAATGCCCGGCAACCGGTCTCACGCTTCCTGCCCGAGCTTCCGGCTGGAACCAATCTCGCTCATTTCAGGCACTTATCGGACGAGGAGTCGGCATTGTGCGCGGCGTGCTTGCTCAAGAGTCGTCTTGTTGAAGCGGCGTTCGCTCGTTGCGGCTTGGGTCCGTCGCTCAGCAGACATCTTCTCGCGACGGTCGCCGGCATGGAACCTCGTTACATCGTCCCTTACGCGGATACGCTGCTGGGCACGCTGTTGGTGAACTTGATAGTCGAGGACCCAAGTCGGCCGTCGTGGGTGTCGATTCACTGCAAGAAGGATGGCGATCCGGGGCCGATCGCTCGGATGACGTGGCGCCCTCGACTGATGCTCCCGCTCGAATCAAGCCTTTCCAGACGAGCCTGCTCGTGCTGCGGAACGACGGCCCGCCCACGGTTCGGGCAGGCGGTAATGGTGGACACGTACAACCACAAGGGCAGCCCGTTCGGCAGCAAAGCCGATGTCGACCGGTGGAAGTTGGCCGGAGGTGACGTCCATCTCTTGCGGGCAATTGACAGTGAAAGGACTTCCCTCACGCTCGGGCTGCGCTGCGAGGAATGGCCGCTTCGTGTCATTGTGCGATTGCTGGGTGGCAAAGCCAGTCCAGTTTTGGACGTGCTTCCCGAGCGGATGGCTGCATGGGAGGGATCGGTGTCGATCGGCATCACGTCGAGCGCCGGGAATCAGATGAAGATCGACGACGCGCGCCACGCCGCCGTGATGGTTCCTCCGGCGCTGCTTGCACGCTCGGAGGAAGAGCGCACTATGCTGGCCCATGCGCTGGCCAAAGTCTTCGACAAACCCAACAGGCCACGGCGCAGTAAACTGATACCGTCCGCAGTCCCAACGCTTCTCTCGCAGCTTGGGGCTTCCGACCATTCGCAGGCGGTTGTGGCCGCCTGGCTGGAACGGGGCAACGCCCCAGCGAGCCGAGTCACGTCTGGTGAACAGGGACCGACATCGGATAGGAATGATGACCAGGATGCTGTCCGGTCAAACGATCCCTTACTTTGTGCCGCGAAGAACGCTATTCGTCGGCTCACTCGCCTCACGCCACAAGAACTCGTAGCGTTGCGTGCGAGGGAATTAGCCAAGTCAACCGATCCCGCGGCGTGGCAAGCGGCCTTTGAAAAGGTCTGGCACGGCTTGGTCTTGCCCACGGGATGCCCGCGATACGCTTTTCGTGAAGCCTTAGCAACAGTCGCTCCGATCTTCGCTACGTACGGGAAGCAGAATTCCCTGTTTTCGAAGCGCCGAGCCTTCGAGCAACAACTCCAGCGCAAGGTGAACTCGGAGCGCAATAGGCGCGCGCGGACCGGTGATCCGGGCGCCGTGACGGTGCTGCTCGGCAGCACGCTCGATGCCCCGCCCGAACATCGCGATGGACTGCTGTTGCGATTGGTAGGTGCCATCATAGATGCGGGAGCCACCGCAAATTCCGGTCGCGTCGACTTTTGCAGCCTATTACTTGAAGTGGTCCATTGGAACGATCCCGTTGATCCAACTCCAGCCCGCTGGGATCAGATCCTGAACCTAGTCGCGAATGCTGCCAGTGAGAGGACGATTCCCTGAAGTGTCTTTCCCATTCCCTGTCTAGCGAGGTGCTACCATGCTGATTGAGTTTCACATCATCCAGGACCACGGTCCGTCGAACATGAACCGAGGCCGGGACGCCCAGCCCAAGACGGCGTTCTACGCCGGCACGCTACGGCTGCGCGTTAGCAGCCAGTGCCGCAAACGCACGCTGCGCCAACCCAAGCCAGCGGACGGCCAAGTCGCCCAACCGGGCGTCTTCGAACAGACGGTGGGAACTTCGCACTTCGGCGTCCGCACGCGACTGCTTCCCGAGAAGGTAGCTGAGAGATGGCGCGAGCAGCACGGAGACAACGCGCCGTTCTTGGAAGGAATCAAATCCGCTGTCTCCGGCGTGGCAAAAAAGGATGGGCGTCAGGATGATGCCAAAGCCGACGGGCGCGTTCGCACTCCGCAAGCCATCTATCTGGAACTCGACCGTGAAGTCGAACGGATCGTCACAGTACTGAATGAACTGCACGACAAGGGCGAACTGAAACTGTTGGCCGACGAATCTCAGGTTTTCGGCGAGCACCTCAAGAACGTTGCAGAGCAATTGGAGTGGCAAGGAAAGGACCCCTCCAAGACAATCGCTTGGGATTCGGTAAAGGCGAATTGGTCCACGCTGGTCGAAGCTTGCGAGAGTTTGGATTTGCCCGACCGGCCGGAGGGCTTTGATCCCGCCGTCGATCCCGACGCGTTGGTACCGACCTTTGAGTTGGCCAGCGCCCTGCTGCGATTGCTCACGGCCGTCGACGCCGAGAACCCGAAGGACGGCAAAAAGCTGCGAGGTGCGCTTGCGCCCCCCAGAGGCGCGAAGCCCAAAGCAGCCTCGAAAATATCGTTGGCTGATCTGCTGAAACGAACCGTGGATCGGCCAATTTCTGCGGCTGATATCGCCCTGTTCGGCCGCATGACAACCTCCGACGCATTCCGCGACGTGGAAGCCGCCTGCCAAGTGGCCGACGCGATCAGCACGCATCCGGTCCACATCGACACCGATTTCTTCACGGCTGTCGACGACCTCGATACGGGCAGTGGCGCCGCTCACATGGGTGACTCGCAGTTCGCGTCGGCCGTGTTCTATCAATACTTGTCCGTCGATTACAACGCCCTCTTGTCTAACCTGGGCGCTGCGGTTCCTGCGGGCAAAGAGAAGGACGCCGCGCTGCAGGCGTTAGCTGCCGAAGCGCGCACCACGGCTCAAAGGGCAGTGGAAGGACTGCTCCGGGCCATCATGCTGAACGTCCCGTCGGGCAAGATCAACAGCCATGCGCACCATCAGCAACCCAGTTTGATTCTGGTCGAAGTCAAGCAGACGCACGCAGCCACCAGCTACCTGACGGCGTTTCACGAGCCCGCGCGGGGTGGTCAGCGCGAAGACGGGTCGGTGGAAACACTGTTGACCGACAGCGTGCGCAAGCTGCTGGCCTTTGCCCGGTACCGCGATGAGAAAATGAGGATCGACGGCACCCGGCGGTTCTTGTTCGCCAACGACGAGGCAACCGAGAAGACGATCAAGCGTCTGCGCGCGAGCCTGCAAGACGGCCCATCCACGGCGCCGACCGACGACGGCCTATTCGCCGAATCCAGCCTGACCGAGTGCGAAACCTTCGAGGAACTGGTGAGCGTTATCAACCGCGCCGTTGCGCCCGGGGGGACCGAATGAGCAGTTTTCCGAGTTCTAAGAATGACGCCGGCGTGCTTTTTCTCCGGCTGGAAGGACCGCTGCAGTCCTGGGGTGAGCGGGCCATCGGCCGATCCCGCGGCACCGCCTCAGTGCCGACGAAATCGGGGCTGATGGGATTGTTGGGCGCCGCATTGGGCCTGTCGCGAGCCGCCCTGAATCGGCGGCTCGACGAGCTGAACTCCTTGGCGATGGCAGTTCGAGTCGATCGCGCGGGACACGTTGCCGAAGATTATCAGACGGTGGGTGCCCGGATCGGGGTTGTTGCTGCGGACGGTCAGGTGAAGAAGACGCCCAGCACCGGTGAATACGAAGCCATCATCTCACCTCGCGATTACCTGGTCGACGCCAGCTTTCTCGTCCTGCTGCGCGGCAACCCGGCGATCATCGAGGAACTGGCAGATGCCCTACGCAATCCGCGTTGGCCCCTGTACCTGGGCCGCAAACGCTGCGTGCCCGGGGCACGCGTGTTTGCGGGAAGTGAGACCGGGCTCAGCCTAGCCGATGCGATCCGGCGGGACGGTCCGGACGATGATTCGCTTCGCGAACCGGACAACTCGCCTTCCGTCCGCGTCGTTACGGACCTGATCGACCAGGCCGCCTTCGGTTTGCTGCTGCGATGCGAAGGCAACGAACTGGCGAGCCGTTACGCGGCTGCCAAGTCTTATCTGCACGATCGCCTGGTCCAATTAGCGCCGCCCGTTCACGGCGCGCGGATCGTGCTGGATTTTACCATGCGGCGACCGAGTCCGAGCGTACAGCGGCCAGAACTTGCCGATCCGCTGTTCGGAATGCCGCCGCCTGTTCGGCCGCAACGCGCCAGCGATCCCGATGCGCGCAAAGCTGCGCGAGCGAAATCGGGGGGCCGGTGCATCTTTTGCCGCCACGAACCGGAAAACCCAAAACGACTGCATGCTCACCACCTAACCTACGTCCGGCGCGGTAGGGAGCGAGTGACCGATGACTCACAGACTACGGGGACGGACGACCTGGTGATGCTCTGCGACGAATGCCACGCAGCGGTTTCGATGTTGGAGTACCAAAACGGCTTCGGGCTTGAACGCATCGACCCCAGAAATCCACGCTGGCATGCGTCTATCCTCGCCGCCCGAGAAGCTCGTCGGCGGCACTCGGATCCGGCGCGGCCAGTCGTCGCCCCCGGTCCACAGCAATGGACCGACGGTGACGGGCCCCCTCTCGCGATGATCGAGACCACGATCCCGCTGAACGCAGGTTCGTCGTTCGCACCCGACGCGCCCGGCAACGTCTGGCTGGCCAATCGGCACCACGTGCATCAACGCTTGTCCATGGCTTTTCCAAAGCCCGGTGGACAGTTCGCGGCGCAGGGGTACGGCGTGCGCCGCGACGAAGGTGGGTTCCTTTTCCGCATCGAGCCCGGCCCGCTCGCGCGAATCCTGGTCAGATCGCGAATCCTGCCCGATTGGGGGCGAGCGTTCGCCGGCGCAGCTTGGCTTGTTCCACGTGAGTTGCCCGCAGCGCAGCGATTGGATCTCGGGCAGTTCGTTCTCGGCGATCACTTGACGTTCGATCTGGAAGCGAATCCGGTCAAACGTTTGCGAGCGGACGGGCCGGAAGGCCGGCAAGGCGCGCGTGTCCCGCTGCGCGACGACCACGCGCTGCGGCAGTGGATTGACCGCCGTGCGTGCGAAGCGGGCTTCGAAACCGTCGAAGGCAGCCTGATTGTGGAACGGCTGGGCCGTCGAACTGCCAAGATGACATCGGTCCCGGATCGTCACTGGGACGGTGTCCGCTTCTCCGGTCAGCTACGCGTCACGGATCCTGATGGCGTTCGCCGAGCCCTTGTATGCGGCATCGGCCCGGCCAAGGCGTTTGGGTTTGGAATGCTTGCCGTTGGGAGGGTGCAGCCATGAGAGATCTGACCGAATTGACCCGGCTTGGCGATCGGTTGTCGTACCTCTATCTGGAAAAGGGGCGAATCGAGCAGCATCAGAACTCGGTGGCCTACGTTACCGAGAAGGAAACAGTGCCCATTCCTGCCGCCAGTCTGGCCCTGTTGATGCTCGGGCCGGGGACAACAATCACCCACGCTGCGATCCGCAATCTTGCCGATTGCAACTGTCTGGTCGCGTGGTGCGGTGACGAGGGAATGCGATTCTACAGCTTCGGCCGCGGGGGCACTTACCAGGCGCATAAGCTGCTGCGTCAAGCCGAGTTGTACTGCAACCCGCGCTCGCGAGCGGCGGTGGTGCGGCGGATGTACGCCAAACGGTTCGGCCAGCCACTGGAGCCCGGATTGACCCTGGAACAAATCCGCGGCCGCGAGGGCCACCGAGTCCGAAGCGCGTACCGCGAGGCGGCCGAACGTTTCGGACTGAAGTGGGAAGGACGACGCTACGACCCCGCTGACTGGAGCGTCGCCGACCCGCTGAACCGTGCTCTGTCGGCTGCCAACGCCTGCTTGCACGGTCTGGTCCAGGCGGCCATTGTCACCGCGGGCTATTCGCCGGCGATCGGCTTCATCCACACCGGTAAGGCGCTGTCGTTCGTCTACGACGTAGCCGATCTGTACAAAGTCACCTGGATCGTCCCGCTGGCTTTCGAGGTCGTGGCTGAAAGCGAAAAGAAGGTCGAACAGCGGAGCCGACTGGCGTGCCGCGGTTTGTTCCAGCGTGAGCGTTTCTTGGAGCGAATTTTGCCTGACATCGAGGAGGTACTTCATGGTCGTAATGATTCTGGAACGTGTACCGTCCAGCCTCAGGGGGGATCTGAGCCGATGGATGATCGAACCGAAGGCAGGGATATTCCTCGGACGTATGACAGCCCGGATCCGCGATAAGCTCTGGGAAAAGGCCGTCGCAGGCAGCCAGAGCGGTGCGTGCCTGCAAGCCTGGACCGCGCCGGGCGAACAGGGGTTCGTCGTGCGGACGCATGGCGACACTTCCCGAACAATGATAGACATCGAAGGACTACATCTTGTAGCAATCCCTCGCACCAACAACTAGATGTTGGTGTTGTCCCCATGCACATGGGGGTGAACCGGATGGTGATGAGGACATGATCAAGGCGCTGGCCGTTGTCCCCATGCACATGGGGGTGAACCGAATTGCTGGCTCTTGTATTCCGCCTCCGACCAGGTTGTCCCCATGCACATGGGGGTGAACCGGGGAATCACAATGAGTATGCCGGAGAATTTTCGTTGTCCCCATGCACATGGGGGTGAACCGCCGACCAGGCAGCGACGGCGGATCTGTTCCTCGTTGTCCCCATGCACATGGGGGTGAACCGGAAATCGAGGTCACCGACTCGGACAGCAACACGTTGTCCCCATGCACATGGGGGTGAACCGCAAGTCTTGTGGATTTCGTTTTGCTCGGGCGGCGTTGTCCCCATGCACATGGGGGTGAACCGCAAGCTGGAGGTTATCGGTCGGCTACCTTACGTTGTCCCCATGCACATGGGGGTGAACCGCTCCCGCCGAAGCCCGTCACACGCGGGCAGTCGTTGTCCCCATGCACATGGGGGTGAACCGTCCACGGTCTAGCTGAACGGCTAGGCTTGAAGTTGTCCCCATGCACATGGGGGTGAACCGCGGTCGGCTCCACGGTTTCGGGTTTCGGGTCAGTTGTCCCCATGCACATGGGGGTGAACCGCAAGCCACCCTGGTCCTGTTCGCAGATGAGGCCGTTGTCCCCATGCACATGGGGGTGAACCGCTTTACTCACCGGGAAGCGACGAAATCGTAAGGTTGTCCCCATGCACATGGGGGTGAACCGTAATCGTCGTTTACGCTCACGGCATCAACTCCCGTTGTCCCCATGCACATGGGGGTGAACCGCAGGATCGCGGCCGGTCCGCGTGGGATGCGTACGTTGTCCCCATGCACATGGGGGTGAACCGGGCCGTGGTTATCAGGGTGAGTTGTGATTGCAGTTGTCCCCATGCACATGGGGGTGAACCGTATGTTTTTTTGACCGAAATCGACGTGTACGACGTTGTCCCCATGCACATGGGGGTGAACCGGGCTACACCCATCTGTACGAGGCCATGATGTTGGTTGTCCCCATGCACATGGGGGTGAACCGGAAGACGGCCTGGCCAAGATCGATACGGTCTACGTTGTCCCCATGCACATGGGGGTGAACCGGTGATGGGCGGGGTGGCCAACTATGACAACCCGTTGTCCCCATGCACATGGGGGTGAACCGCGGTCAAAAACCAGATGACCGAGCTGGACGAAGTTGTCCCCATGCACATGGGGGTGAACCGACATCGAGGATCATCGCGTCCCGTCCAAAACGTTGTCCCCATGCACATGGGGGTGAACCGGAATTGCATTGCGACAACCGGAACCGCAACTACGTTGTCCCCATGCACATGGGGGTGAACCGGACAAGAAGACGGGCAAGCGAGTCCAGTACGAAGTTGTCCCCATGCACATGGGGGTGAACCGATCAGGTCGCTAAGCTCGGCGTTGCCGACGGCGTTGTCCCCATGCACATGGGGGTGAACCGAACATGAGTGGTGGAATGCATCATTCACGAGCGTTGTCCCCATGCACATGGGGGTGAACCGGTCGTCCGGATCGTCAAGGAGGGCGAATATCCCGTTGTCCCCATGCACATGGGGGTGAACCGGTGACGATCACTCTGCGATTCAAGCCCGTGATCGTTGTCCCCATGCACATGGGGGTGAACCGTTGTTCCAGGATCGGATGGAGCGAGAGGGGAAAGTTGTGCCCATGCACTATGGTTGTCCCCATGCAGCCTTGACTCGCCGCGATCCGGTCAACATCATCATTGGCATTCAAGCTTGATCAGCGTGCGGCAATGGGATCATCCGGCCTCACGGTCGCCATCCACTGCAACAGGATTTCGCACGAGGGTCTCGTCATGGAAAGCGGATCTGAGGTCGTGATGAGTTGCCGTCACCAGCCCGGCGCTGGTCGAACCATCGCCCCAATCGATCAGCGCCGCATGCGTATCCAACACGCCCGGTTCGATGAACGTGGCGACGAATTGGACCACCGAACCTTCGACGCCTGTTACGTCGCTGGCCGTCAACACGGTCGGCGCCACATTGGTGACGGGGACAGTGATCGTGTGGCTGGCGGTGCTGCCGGCTGTATCGATGACGGTCAGCGTGACGGGGCATTCGCCGCCTTCGAGTGCCGATTCCGGTTGGAAAGGGGACCGGTCTTCCTGTGATGAAGTGGCCGGTCAGACGGTTGCGGGGCGAGTCGCGGTCTGCGAATTGGGGCGCCACGGTTGCGAGAGCCGCAAGTCGTCACTTCGTCCAGATCCACCCGGCGACAACAGGTTTGATCCACCGATCGCAGGTTCCGCTGCCGTGGAAACAACAGCGTCGAACCACCACCCGGCAGCGCGGCATCGCCCAACGGACTGACCAGCAACGAACCGGGCGGGACGCGGGATTCGAGCTGCTCGAACAGCAACCGCCCCCGAAGCCAGGGCGGTTTAGGAGATTTCTTTCGTTGTCACCAATACCCAACGACAAGAATGCGTCTGCGTCATCGCTGCGTTGTTCGTAGCGGCCAATGTCGCAGGTTATGAGGGGATCTTGCGATTCCGCCGGCTTTGTTCACCAACCGTTTCAAGGCGGCGCGGTCCGAGACGGGTTTGCCTGCCAGAACGTCCTGTTCCGTGAACCGGGCCAGCAGGATTTCGGGTTGCACCCAACGCTGGCGTTCGTAGGAGACGTAGATGGTACCGTCGTCGCTTTGGAAGCCGAAGGGGTACGAGCAACTGCGTTCATCCAGCATCAGTCCACCTTCCCATGTGAGCCCTTCATCCCGCGAGAGATATGCCATCAGTTGGACTCGGCCGGTGAGCGTGTCGATCGGACCGTGCTTGACCAGCAGCCAGTTGCCGGATCGGAGTTTCATGAAGACGAACCGGGCGGCAGGGTGTGGGATATCATTGGGCCGTAGCTCTGTCCACATACGGCCTCGGTCGCTGGACTCGCCGACCAGGAACCAGCCGTGCATCCGATTGAAGCTGATCAAACGTCCGTCGGAGCGCTCGACGATCATGTATTCGTCGAAGTCGTTCCGAACTTCACTGGTCAGCTCGCCTCCCAACTGGAACGATCGGGCGCCATCGGTCGAGATGAGCGGACGCGAGTTGTTTTCGTCACGCTGCCAGTTGCCGGTCGGCAGGATGTACGAGCCATCGGACAATACCGTCGGCGTGGTCAGCAGATTCAATTGATCGGCCAGCTTCCTGGGCGCCGACCATTCGGGCTGGCAGGCATCAGGATTCTCTGAAGTGATCGCCCACTGCGACGAGTGTGGTTGCGTCAGGCCCAGCGGGTATTCGCTCCACATGATCCATAACAGGCCGTTCGGGGCCGTCCAAACGGTCACGTGATCGGTGCGAATGCCGCCCGGTCCGTCCTGGTCCAGTACGAGGAACGGTTCGCTCCACGTTTGGCCATCGTCGTCGCTGTAGAGGACCACGCCGAAGTTATCCTGGCTCTCCATTTCCCCGCCGCTGGAAAACCCGCACCAGAGCCGTCCGCCCGGGGTTCGCGTAATGCTCGAGGCGATGCCGAAACGCCGATTCGCATCGGCATACTCCGGGCCGGGATTCTGGTGGACGATCGGCACGGGATGCTCGCGCCCCGCCACCATGACGGTTTCCCGACCCGGCTTCGGCCGGGCATCGTGCACAGTGGTCCGTGCCTCTTCCAGCATGACCGGAACGGCCCACAATCCGAACTCGACGACCTCCCCTGCCACGCATTCCTTCTGGTAAACGGCACAGTACGTTTCCGTGGGCCGAACGAATTCGAACAATTCCACTTCCGGCAGGGCGACTCTTTGAAAGCCTTGTCGTTCCAGCGCGTCCGCTTGACTGCCTCGTGGATTACGATGAGCGAGCGGCGTCAGGAAGTAAACCATGCCCGGCCGAACAACGCGCAGGCTTTTCTCTCCGCCGATCGTATCCCGCAAGAACATGGCTGCCCCCAGTTCCGGCGGCCATTGCTTCAGTCGATACCGGCGATCGCTGAACGAAGTCGCTCCCGCCCGAACCAGTTCCGCCTCGCCGGTTGTCGAAAACACGACTGCAGGCCGGTCGACACGCAGTGCCTGCCCCCCGGTCGCCATCGCCGCGGTTGCCGTCAGCCGTTCCTGCTGGTCCGCGTTGCACCAATTCGCGCTACATGGCACAAAGAAGCAGATCACTCCGTACGCCACGATGAATGTTTTCGCCATTGCGGTGCTCATTGTTCGAGTTCCCTTTCCAAGTATTCATGGGCTTGATGCTATTCCAGCCGAATCGGGAAGGGGGCGGGAGTCGTTTTCGGGTGACCAAGGACGCCGCTTCGCACGAGCCCCAACTGGCGAAGGATCGGCATAGGAATAAAGGTCGGTTATTGCGTGAGCGGGATGGTGCTAGCCGCCGGTTTTTTCGACGCACGAGGGCCGGTGGCTAGCGCCATGCCGCTCATGGGGGCCGGTGGCTAGCGCCATGCCGCTCACGGGGGGCCGGTGGCTAGCGCCATGCGGCTCACGGGGGCCGGTGGCTAGCGCCATGCCGCTCATGGGGGCCGGTGGCTGGCGCCATGCGGCTCAGTTGTTTCTTTGCTGATCCTACGTCTGTCTGAAAAGAGGTCAGACCCTGTGGAGGCCACGCTGAAAATCGGGAAATTTGTTGTGCCAAAAGAGGGTCAGCCCCCTGTCCAGACAACGCCCATTGTACACCATCTGCGCAAATCCCAACACGCGCGTCCGTCTTGGCGGTGCCTGAATACCCTACACCGAGCGCGCAGCTCGATTTGGCGGCAATGACGGGCGGCAGGCGATCGACCGGGTGGATTCGGCGGTGAAAGTCATCCGCTTGCTCCACTTTATGGACCGCAAAGACGAAGCTCTGACGGCCCTCGACGAACTAGAGCAGTACGCCCGCTCGCAACCGCAGGCCGCCGATCTAGTGCGTTGTCCAGGCGAAATCTTGGGGTCGCGATGAGTGAGCGGCACAGCGCTAACCGCCGTTGGCGTCCAGAACCGGCGGCTAGCGCCGTGCCGCTCACAATCCGCATTTTTCGCCTAGCCAACGCAGTAGGCGATCGAAAGCACCAACGGCGTGCTGCTCTGCATGCTGCGAGGCTGTGCTGTCGCTTACTCGTCCGAAGTCCTGTCGGCTGGAATCGCGTCGACGCGGCGGGCCGCTGCGTATAGTACCCAGCCGAGCACCGCAACCAGAACGCCTACCACCGCGATCAGCAGCAGCGGGTTGTTCAACAGGGCGCGGAAGTCGGCGGCGGGACGTTTGAGGGGGCTTTCCACCACCTCGCCCAATTCGGCCGCCAGCGGCTCGTAGCCTTCGCGCAACGACGCCGCCAGCGCGGTGGTGTCGTATTGCGGCGAGGGAACCTCGGCGGATCCGTACACCAGCCGATACGCGCCGTCCGCGTCGGCAAAGTAGACGATGCGATACTCGCTGCCGGCGGCGCGCAGACCGGTCAACTCCAACGGAGGATCGTCGCGATTGTCGATCACCAGTCGGTACACTTCGTCGCGCGTTTCCGGAAAGGTCACTTCGAGTTGTTCGCGCTGCAGTTCACGAAAGGCGAAACGTGAAAGAGTCGCCTCGCCAATCCGTTGCCAACGGGTGTGCACGCCGCGCGTCTCGGGCCGTTCCACTCGGACCCGGCGCGTGAAGTTGCGCGAATGCGTTTCCAAATGAAAGGCCGTCAGCGGCTCGCGCCGCGTCGGCACGGTGACGATCGTCTGCTTCCGGTCGGGATCGTGATCCGCGTGGAACTGGGCGACGGGGTAGTGCCGGGTCGCCGGTCCGGTCACCCGCTGTTCGGCCACTTCGTGCCAGAACTCGATGCGGTCGATGCGGAACGGCCGCCGATCGCGCAGCACCCGCTCCACCCGCTCGACCTCCTCGTCGCCTCGCAGACGCCGCGTCAGTTCCATCAACTCCGATTCCTGCTCGGCAGTGACCGTGTCGATGACCACCCGAAACCGGCGATAATCATTCTCCGGCATACGCAGTTCGCGGCTGCGCACGTCCATAAAGCGGGAGTAGTCGAAGATCAGCGCGTCGGGCACCAGCGATTCCCACGTGGCGCCGTCATCGGATCCGAACACGCGCAAGCGGTGCTCGAAGTCGCGAAGCGGTGTTTCCACGGTCAACCCGGAAGGCTGAGGGTCTTGCGGATCGAGGGCCAGGTCGATTTGCATCCCGCCGTCGTCCAGCGGTGTGAGCGATTCCGGCCGTATCGTCCAACGGTTCCGCACCGTCTGCCGACGTGTCTCGGTGGCCTGCTCCAGCAGAAATGGCACTTCGCGACCGGTAGCGTCGATCAGCCTGAGGTCGGGCAAACGGTCGCGGGTATGGGCGTACACGTCGGCATCGAGCATCACGGCGACCAGTTCCTCACGCTCGATTTCGCCCATGCGGACTTCCCGGGAAAACCGGAACGCTTGCGGCTGTCCCGCCGCCAAGGATGAAGTTAGAAGCAGCAACACAACCGCCACTGTGCGGCAGCGGTATCTCGAAAATCTCGCACCATCGGCACGGTTAGAGTCTTCAGTCGTAACATGCGCGCACGGTGCGCGCATCTTTGTAGGTTGGGACTCTGGCCCGACCGGGTCGGGTCGGAGACCCAACCTACGTCGGTTGCGGCCGAAGGCCGCGTTAGGCGTATCCATGCTCATGCTTCCTCCATCTCTTTTTCTGCGGGCACGGCGAAACGTTGACCGTAACGGAGATACAGCAGCGAGCCGCAAAGCACCAGCACTCCGAGCAGCACGAACGCAATAATCCGGTAAAGCTGCTCGAGTTGGGCCAGGTCGACGAAGAACACTTTTCCCGCCACAATCGCGAACAGCAGCAAGCCCGCGTAGCGCATCGCGCGCACGTTTTTGAGGATGCCGCCCAGGATGAAGCCCAATGCGAACAGCGACCAGAGGATCGAAACGCCGCCGGCCCGCAAGCCGGGCACGTACGCGTAAAGAAACGTGTTCACCTCCAGCGTGGCGTACAGGAACAACAGGCCCAGCGCCAGGATGCCGAACCCCGTCCTTGCCTCCTTTGCCCCGGTCCGCCCGGCCAGCAATCGAAACGCGAGTACGAAGAACGTGACGACCGCTCCGAAATCGAGCAGCCGAAACGCCGCGTCATGGAACGAATACGGACCGGCGTACAGCAGGTCGGGCTTAATCGACCACGACGGCAAATCGAACAGGAACAACTTGAGCAGCAGGCCGCCAACGAACAACCCGAGCAGGCCGCCCAGAATGACGTTGCGGGTTGCAAGGTATTCGTACAGCAAGTACCCGCACAGGGCCAGCCACAGCAGCGTCAAGACGGGCAGACGCAGCGGATCGTAAAAGTATCCCAACGTGCGGCTGAGTTCCAGGTGCAGGTACAGGAACAGCAGGGCGAGGGCCAGACCGACGGCCGCGTGCACGGCCCATCGGTCGCGCACCCAGCCCTGAATGTCGTTGGCTCTTTCCAATCCCGCCGACGCCGCCTCCCCCGGCCGACTCATCAGCCCGCACGCCGCCGCAATGGACCCGATGGGCACGCCGAACATCACCAGCCGCTCGACCAGCGCGAGCAAATAGTCGAACAGCGGCAACGGCTCAGCGGGCGGCGCGAACTGCACGTGCAGGTCGACGAAGACAAATCGCCACAGCACGATCAGGTAGAGGGCGTAACTGAGGTGCCGCAGGAACTCGCTGCGCAGCTTCAACGCGATCCACAGCATGACCAGCGCTTGTAGCGACCAACTGACGGTGATCCATTCGGACGAGAGGATCAAGGGAACGGTAACCGCAAGGAAGAACGCCGCCAGTCCCATGAAACTCAGCAGCAGTTCCCGATCAACCCGGCCTCGACGCAGGAAAAAGTACACGTGGCCGATGTAGAACGTCGCCAGTCCCAGCGTGACGGCCGCAACCCACTCGCGGCCGTACGACGGCTCGACCAGCCGGAAGCTGACGGCGAAATAGATGCCGGCGTTCAGGAACAGCATCAAAACGTCCAGCAGGTTCGCCTTCACCCCGTTGACCAGGTTGTGCAGGAACTGCATGGTGGAATACAGGACGAAGAAAGCCGTCAACAGCGGCAGCACCTGCCAGAAGTGGATCGGCTCGTACGCCCGCATCGCCGCAAAGAACAGCACATAGTTACAGAGGAAACTGAGGTAGTTCAGAAGCGGCCAGTTTCTGCGGACGGAGATCCCCAACACGCCGACGCCCAAGATCAGCATGTACGTGTACAGGCCCAGGAAGTTCACCACCTCGGTCTCTAGCATTACCGGGGTGCCGAAGCCGCCGAGAACGGCCAGCACGGCGACCAGAGGTGAATTGAACCGCACGGAAACCCCGCCTGCCAGCACCGTCACGACCAGCATCAAGGCGAAGGCCGCCTGCATTGGGATCAGATGGTACAATTCGGCAGCCGCGAACACGCTGAAGTACAACGTAGCGATGCCGGCCCCCAGCATGCCCTGGCCGAACAAATGGTACTTGCGACCAAGCAATTGCGTGCCGCCGATCAGCATGGCCAAGCCTGCCGCCGCGGCGAGTAACGCCCGGGCCGGCTCGCTAAGCAGACCATGTTCGACCGAGTAACGCAGGAAGAAGCCGATTCCGACCACCAATATCAGCACACCGACGCGCAGCAGCCAGTGGGTGGCGATGGCGTATTCCATCGAAACGCCCTGGGGCACGTGTTCCTCGCCCACGATGATCCAGTTCCAGATCCTCCGCAGCACGTCGCGAGCAGCCGTTTCGAAGCGGCTGGGCGAGCGCGGCGTCGTCGGCTGTTCCCCGGAAGCAGACGTGGTGCCGGACGAAGCCGCCATCCCCGCGTCGAACTGCCGTGCATGCTCCGGCAGCTCGCCGACAGGCGATGGTTCGACCAACTCCGGTTCGATCGGCTCCGGTTCGACTGGCTCGACTGGCTCGGGTTCGACCGACTCGCCTCGGTCGGCCGCAGGTTCAGCCATATCGGGCGGCTCCGATTCGGGTTCCGGCGCCACAAGCTGCTTTTCAAGCCGATCGACCTTGCATCGAGTATCCCACAACTCGCGCCGGATTTCGCTTAGCCGTACTCGGACGTCGCTTGCGTCCTGTTCCTGCCGCTTTTGAACACCGATCAGAATCGTCAGCGTGACAATCGGCAGCACGAACACCACCACACAGGCAAAGACCGCCAGCAACAGGGGAAACACCCATTCCATACCCATCATCGGCCTCCACCCGCCGCGTTTGAGAAACAACCGCCCACAGCCTCGACAACAGAGGAGGCATTCGCGAAGCCCGGAGCAGCACAAACTTTACTATAATGAGCCCCAAACCCGATGTCCAGAACCATGACGTCAAACGTCCGACACGCGATAAATATTCTTTCCCTCGCCGTCCGCCGCCGCAGGCGGCGGACGGCGAGGGTGGGGGGTGGAGGTGGGTCGGGGCGCGGCTAGCCCTCCAGTCGTCGCTCCGCCGACGCGGGGTCGGCGGCGGCGGGAAATACAACGAACGCAGACAGAGGTCCGTTTGCTGGGCAGATCGAGTCACCAATGGCTACGCGACTGGACAGGTCCACACGGGGGACGACATTGGGATTTGTGGCGTCGTGTACTGGCATTGCGCGGGGTCGCCGTGTATCATGATGGAGATGTAAGAATGAACCACCGCCCGCAGGGCAACCGTCGGCCAGATGGTACGGCGGGTCGTCACCTGGGCGCAACCGAGTTCGTCACCATCCGATGCACGCGAGGCGGCGGCGACGTTTTCGCACATGGTTGAATGACGCGCGCCGCCCACGTGATCGGGAACGTTGTATCGGAGAACTGTTGACTTTGGACCGTTTGATGATCCTTGGTGCTGGCACCGCTGCTGCACTTAAGCTTGTTGCGGTTGCATTGCCGCCGAACGACCCACCGCTGACGGCGTTGGTCGGCGACCGTGTGGCCCTCAGGTTCCTGGCGATCTGGACGGTTGGCGCGGTTCCGATTGCCATCGCCATGCCTTTGGTCCGAGGACGGTTTTTCGGTCGAATGTGGCAAGACCCTCGCTTCGCCTATGTAATTCCGCGGTGGCTCGTGCGGCTGATGGCCGGAGCGGTCATAGGCGGGGTCGCCGCTAGCATCGTTGCAGCAGTTCTAATAGATTATCGTATCTTCTGGCTTGCCGCTTCGGAGTCGCTCGCAGGCGGAAGCTTCTGCGCGGGCGCATGGCTGCGATTGCGGCATCCATCGGACGCGGAATGGGGTACGCATTGGTGGCCGAGGATATAACCATGCCGTGAACCGGGGCGGCCGGTGCGTTCGGACTGGGCTGCTTCGTCGGGGCAGTGATCGGGTTGGGCGAGGTGGTGCGGAGCTTCCACTGGGGGTTCGCCACCCTCGGTGTCGGCTTCCTGCTGTCGGCGGCCGGGCTGGGCGTGGTGTGGTCGTTGGTAGCCCCGAACCATCACTAGGCCGTCTGTTTCCGGGCTATAGCGGGGCGGGCAGGTCGCGGTGTTGGAAGATCAGCGATGCGGCAACATAAGCGGCCAACCCCATGCCGATCAACAGGCTGTTGTAACCCATGGGGCCGAAATCCGTAAAGACTCCCGACGCATCGCGGATCAGAAAACTCCACGTCGATTCGGGATCGTTCATCGCGATGCTGACGAAACGCTCGGGCTCATACGCGGTAAAGAAGGTCAGGCGGCTGAGCCAAGCGAGTTGGTCGCTGGCCAACCCGACGATCTTCGTGATCATCTGGGTGACGTAGATCATGGCGATCACACCGATCGTTCGCCAGCGATAGCGATCCATGGAAGAGAACATCGTGGTTAAACCCGCCAAGAAGACACCCAAAGCGAACAGGTTCACGGCGGCTGGGACCAGATGGCCCGGGTCGACCTCCTGGCTGAGCGGGATGCGCCGCACTTCCTTCTCGGCCAGCCAATTGGGAATTTCGATCTGCAGCCAAGGGATGGTCCAACTGCGGACGACCGGTTCTTCGACACTGTTGGTCATGATCCCTGAATAGGTTCCCAGCCAAGAGGCCATCGCCAGGATCGCCACGCCGCCCAGCGTGACGAACGTTTGCGACCACAGCACCTGCAAGCGGCTGACCGGTTGGGCCAGCAGCATCTCCATCGTGCCGCGGCCGATCTCGCCGGAAATGCAGTCGGACCCGCGAGCGATCGCCCACAGGGAGACCGCCCCGACGACGATCGGTTCGTCAAACGTCAAGGCGACTCGGCCGGTGTACGTGAACAGTTGCTCGAAAGGCACCGGCGAAAACCGCTCGTAATCTCGGAACTGTTCCAGCACGGTCTGGAACTGGATCATGGTGAATTGGCTGACGATCCATACTCGCGTCCAACAGAATGCGTAGATGGCCGTGGCGCACGCCAGCAGCAGCAGCCGGGATTCGGCGATGGATTTCTTCAACAGCAACCGGTTGATCAAGGCAGTTCCTCTCGTGTTGGCGGATCGCCACAACTTATCCATGTCCCAGGTCGTGGACCGAATCGTACAAAGCCCGCAAGCCAACCGGTTGGACGTTCATCTCCTGCAAGTCCATGCTGGACAACCATTGCAGCACGGGCGCCATTTCGCCGGGCGTTTCGATCGAAATGCGCCCCTCCGCTTCTCGCTCGATCACCAGCTGCTGCCCCAGTGGATCGGGAGGCGGTTGCCAGGGACCGGCCAAGCGAGCCCGGATGCGATGGCGGCGTTTCAGGTCGTGCATGACTTGCAGATGAGCCAATTGGCCATCGCGCAGAAACGCCACGCGATCGCAGACCTCCTCGACCTCCGACAATACGTGCGATGAAAACAGCACGGTGCGGCCCTGGTGCCGCGATTCGGCAACCAATTGAGCGACAATGCCTCGCACCGTGGGGTCCAAGTTGGCTGTCGGTTCGTCCAGGATCAACAGCGGAGTGTCGGCAGCCAACGTCGCGACCAAGGCCAATTTCTGCCTCATACCGGTCGACATGAACGCCACTCGGCGGGAAAGATCCAGCTCGAACCGATCGGCCAGATCCAGCGATCGACGGAGTTCACCGCCCGGCCGGATCTCGGCAAAGAATTTCAACACGTTGCGGCCCCGCATCGAGCCGAACAGCCGCACCTCACCCGGCAGATAGCTGGTTCTTCTACGCACTTCGACCGATTGACGATGACAATCCAAGCCATCGATCGTTGCCCGGCCCGCCGTTGGACTCAGATAGCCCAGCAGCAACCGCAACAGGGTGGTCTTGCCTGCCCCGTTTGGCCCCAGCAGGCCGAACACCTCCCCCCGTTCGATCGTCAGCGTACAGTCATGTAACGCGGCGAACGATCCGTATCGCTTGGTCAGTCCTCGAAGGTCGATGAACATGTGGTGGGTTGCCGTCTGCTACGCCGGACCATGCTGGATCTCGGCCAATGATTCTCTCGTCGTCGAAATGCGGTGGCATTCTACCACAGCAAGGCTGGGCTGCCAAGCAAATTCGAGGGACTTATCACTTCAACAAAGGCTCGAGAATTTCGTCCAGCAGTTCGTCCAGCAGTTCGTCCAGCAGTTCGTCCAGCGGACCGTCGGCCACGAGAGCGAAGTGTTTTGGTGACGACGAGTTTCGAGTTTCGGATTTGGTTGCGGCCAGAGGCCGCGTTAGGGAGATGGAGCCGGGTAGGAGACTTGCTGCACCGATTCAAAGGCGGGGAGATGCTGGTCGATCGGCGGGGGGCCGTTCAGACCGGCCAGTGCATGTCGAGCCGGCTGAAGCGACGGGTCCAATCGCAATGCGTGTTCCAGATGATCGCGAGCCAAATCCGATCGGCCTTGACGCTGCAACAGCATGCCGACGTTCGAGTAGGCCGCGGCGGGACCGACCACTCGCGCGAACACTTCGAAGCTGTCCGCCGTCCGATCCTGCATTCCCAGCGAGATCGCCAAGTTGATCGCGGCTCGATCGTGGTCCGGCGCGGCCTGCAGGGCCTTGCGGAACCACGGTTCGGCTTCCGCCCATCGATCACGTCGCTGGTGGAACATGCCCAGATCGTTCAGCAAATCGGCATCGTTCGGGCGACGGGCAATCGCGGATTGATACTCGTGAAGCGCCGCTTGGTCCTCGTCCAAACGATCGTGCAAACGGCAGAGTCGACCGGCGTAATCGTAAGCCTCAGGAGCCAGCGAACGAGCCTGCTGATAAAGAAACAGTGCTTGACGATCGTCGCCGTCGCGTTCCATTCGTTCGGCCATGTTCCAACACCATTGGGCAGTGGCCGTCGCGTTGTCGACGCTTGGCTCGTTCGCCCCCCACAACCGTGCCGGAAAGATTCCCCGTCCCGGCGCGGTGGTAGCGCACCCCGAGTTCATCGCCAACAAGGTGCTGATTACGAAGACGAACAGGCAACCCGGCAGTCGAGCGGTCTTCGCGTTCAAAACATGCCTCCGCCCATACCACCGCCCATGCCGCCACCCAAGCCACCGCCTATGCCACCCATGCCACCGCCCAAACCTCCGCCCATGCCGGCGCCCATGCCACCCATGTAGCCTCGGATCACTCGTTGCGATTCAAAGCCGTACAGCGGTTCGGCGTCCGAAAAGCCAACGATGATCGGGTAATGGCCGAACGCAGGATCGAGGTCCCGCAAGGCCAATTGCATCGCTTGGACGCGACGCTGGTCCAGGTCTCGATCCCCGCTGGGCTCGATCACGAAAGGATGAGGCGTTTGGGAGGCTCGATCCGCAGCCCGGTGCAGATGGCGTTGGCCGAACGGGCTGAGCTGATCGCTGTCCCCCTGCCATTCGTACAAGTAGAACATGAAGAAATCGCGATCGGCGCGGGCCGTTTGCTCCGAATGCCATTGGTCGCGATAGGTTCCTGCGGGAGCCGGCACGGCGCCGCAAGGGAAATCGGTACAGGTTTGCTGCCGGCCGCCGAAATGCTGGCAGCCGACGAGCCATAAAAGGCCCGTTGCCAACAGCCCGACCATGGCCGCGTCACCGCGTTGTTTCCTGGGTGTCTTCATTGATATTTTCCGCTTCCGATGAACGTCGAGCCTGGATGACTCGGCTGCATGATCCGTATCAGTCCGAGATGTGGTAGACCCTGGGCGTGCCGGTTTGTTCCGGCGGCACGGCGGACCCCAACGAATTGGATGAAGGGATGGTCGAATAGGCCGCGCCTGATTCCATCCAAGCCTGACTGTAACCGCTGGGTCCGATGATATATTGGTCACACCCGTATTTTTCGAATTGCCGGATGCGATGAAGGTCCGTCCGTACCGGGCTGCGAAAATCCTGAGCCCGCCGACTCTCCATCCGATTGCCCAGGAAGAATTCTTTATCGGTCGGCTCGAAGATGTCCGAACCCGGCAGCGGCAGCGTGCAACCGCGTGCCAACGGGTGAGTCAACTCGGGCGTGATGATCACCACCAACTCTTGTTCCGTCGCTGCGTTGCCCCTGCTGGAAAACAGGGTACCGATGACCGGCAGATCACCCAGCAAGGGAACACGTCGAGCGTTGCTCCGCAGCGTGCTGGTCATCAATCCGGCCATGGCCAGCGTTTCCCCATCACGCAGCTCGACCGTGGTCCGAAAGGTTCGGGCATCCTGCGCGGATACGTTGCTTCCACCGATGTTTACTTGAGTGGTTGCGTCCAACGTACTGACCGACCCTGAGATTTGCAGCCGGATGCGATCTCGGTCGGTGATGAACGGTGTGAAACTCAATTGTACCCCGACTTGTTCAAAGGCGACGCCCTGTCCCACCGCCCCGAAACCGGCCGTCGCCTGCGGGATGGGAACGCGATCGCCGGCGAAAAACGTCGCTGTCTGACCGTTCAAGGCGACAACGTTGGGCTCGGCCAAAACGCGCGCGAAGTTTTGCTCTCGCAATGCGTTCAAAGCGAAACGAAAGTCCGGTTTGTTCACCGAAAGGTTGCCGCCGGGCAGCACGGCGAGTTCTTCGGGTAGTAAGAGCGAGATGAAGCTGATATCGCCACTGCCGCCGATCTCCATATCCGCACCGATCGAACGCACGGCTTCTCGATCCACCTCTGCCACCGTCACCCGCAAGGTGACTTGTTGTTCTCCGGGGATCTCCAACAGATTGATGATGCCGGCTTGGGCGACGGCCGTCGCGTCCAGCACGGATCGTCGAGTCGCGGCCAAATCCTCCTGCTCGAAGCGGTCCTGGTCGATGTACAGATTCGTGACCGTCTCCTGGACGCGCGCGTCGCCCAATCGGCCTCGTTCGCCGCGTCGCGTTTGGGCCAGGATCGTCAGGATTTGCCCGGCTTCGATCGCGTCCTTGGCTTGGCCTCTTACCACCAAACGGTCGCGGACAATCGACAGTCGCACGTAGCTGGCCGGGAACAGTTCGGCCAACTGATCTTCCAGTTCCGACAACGTCTCGCGAAACTGCGGATCTTCGAAGACTCGCAAGCGAAAGCTCATCACCCGTTTGCCGGTATCGGTCGTGGGATCGTTGAACCAGATGGTCAACACGGTCGTCCCCGGCTGTAACCCGACGATGGCGATCTCGGTGTCGGAAATGATATCCCAGCGAGCGATATTTTCGTCGGGCAGATACAAACGCATTTCCGGCTTGGTCGCCCACTCGGCAAACAACAGAATGCGAGGATGGCCGACCAGCAGATTCAGTTCCTGTTGCGGATCGATGATCTGAGGCACGAAGCGGTCGCGTTGCCGAGCCGCTTCCGGAGTCATCGGTTTGGGCAGCAGTTCCTCGGGCAAGCGGTGCTGAAAGGGCAGCCGCGAAGGCGTTTCGATCAATTCAGGCAGCGGAGCGTCAGCGGCGGGCAGCACCGGCTGGATTGGAACATCGTCCGATGCTCGCGGCACGATCGTCGGAGCAACCTGCGGCTGACCCGAGACGCCCTGGGCTCCGACGTGGGGTACCCATGCGTGGAATAGGAACCCCAGGCTCAGCCACAATAGGCCAACCAGGGGCCGCTCGATCTTCGGAATCCTTCGCGATCGACCGCCGCCGCAGAATATCAGACGCGGTGATCGGAAGAATTTCTGTCTAGCGGACTCCCCCATAAAACCCCTCGCACTCCATATTCACGGAAAGGCGACGCATCAACGTAACGCCCACGTGCGAGGCCCAACCAGTAGCAGTTGTATCGGTTGAAACGCTTGTTCGGATGAGAAGAACTTTGACGATTCGCGGCACCAATGGACGCAACGGGGGCGGGAGTCGTTTTCGGCCAACAATTGTGTGGGTCCCGAGCGCTGAGCGGGACCCGACCGGGCCCCCGCTCAGCGCACAGGGGCCACCGGGGGTCGTGAGTCGTTTTCGGAGAAAGTATGGACCATATGGTTGGTCGTTACCCGAAAACGACTCCCGACCCCTTTGAAAAACGCCACACGAATTCGCTTGCCGAACTCTACCGAATCTGGGGTTCGATTTGGCAATCTGGGCAAAAGAATGTGGAACGCTGTGCTTGCACGATGCGCTGGATGACGGTGCGGCGGCACGAACCGCAAAGCTGTCCGGCTCGATCGTAGACGCGATGATGGCTCTGATAGCTGCCCGGATCGTTCAAGGCATTGCGATACGTACCATCGGCCAAAGTCGAACCCTCGTATCGGATGGCTTCGGCCAACACCAAGAGCATCGCTTCGTGCAACCGTTGCCAGTCAACCCCGTTCAACCGATCGCAGGAACTGGCCGGATGGATGCCCGCGACGTGCAAGATCTCCGAAGCGTACAAATTGCCGATACCGGCGACCGAACGCTGGTCCAACAACGCGACCTTGATCGGGCGGCGGCTACCGGACAGCCGCTGCTGCAGTTGGTTCACGGAAATGGTCAGGGCGTCCGGCCCCAGCCGATCGGGGCCATAAAGACGGTCCCACTGCTCGGGCAACGCCAATCGCACCGACCCTAATCCGCGACGATCCCAAAACAACAGTTCGGGGACAGGAACTCCGTCCAACGCTAAACGGAACCGCAGATGTTCTCGGTCCGGCGGGTCTGCCAGCAGAATCAACCCGGTCATCCGCGGTTCGAAGACCACCGCCGCACCGCTGTCCAGCCGCAGCGAAACGCGTTTTCCGATCCGGTCAATCGCCTGGATACGCCGCCCCGTCACGCGGCGTCGAAAAGCATCGATCCGTGGCCAGACAGCGATGGGCTTCAAGCGGCACCGAGGCCGATCAGCACCGGTAATCGTGGCTCCGACGATCACCGATACGCCGCGACGCATGGTTTCGACTTCCGGCAATTCGGGCATCCCGGGATTCCTTCCATCCGGCGTTCACGCCAAGGCGGCGACCAACAATTGCGTCAGTATCGTCATCATCACCAGTGCTGCAGGATAGGCGGCTGCATAACTGGTCGCCGGCACATCACAGTCTGTCTTGGTCAGCAGGGCTCCGATCCCGGCGGTCGATGTCATCGCACCACACGTTCCACCCAATACCTGCAATACGTTCATCCGAAATACGAAACGGGCGAACACAGCCGACACGGACAACGATACAAACGCTACCACCAAGCTCATGACGAACGGCATCACTCCGTATTCGCGCAACATCGGGACGAGATGCCCCCCGGCTTGGAAACCGGCCGCGGCCAGAAAGAATGCCAACCCCAATTCCTGAGTCAACATGCGGGCGGCGGTGGGCATGTAGCCGACGATGCCCAGAAAACGGCCAAAGTGAGCGAACAATAGCCCGGCCAGCAACGGGCCTCCCGCCAAACCCAATTGGAACTCGCCCCACCCCGGAATATACACCGGGACCATTCCCAGTAAGATGCCGACGACCAGCCCCAGACCAGCCGACATCAGATCCGTTTCGTGCAGCTTGCGGATTCGATGACCGGCCGCCTGCTCGAAGGCCTTCAGTCCGGCCGGTTCGCCGACTGCCGTGACTCGGTCTCCCATGCTGAACGCCGTCGCCGCATTGGGAACGAAAGAGACACCGTAACGTTCGATGCGGGCGATGGTCACCCCGAATCGGCTGCGCAACTTCAATTCGCGCAGCGTACGGCTGATCATCTCGGAACTGGTCACCACCAAGTCCGCACGGTCGTGGTCGCTGTCGATGACGACGGATCGTTCCGTGCGATGCCCCAGCATGGCGATCAATCGTTCGGCGTGGCGATGGTCGGTGACCAGCAAGATGATCTGTCCGGCTTGCAGCACGTGGTCGTTCTTGATGGGAACCAGACGGTCTTGTTGCAAGACGCGGGTGATCTGCCACCCGATGCGCTCCGGCAACTCCAGTTCGTTCAACAATTTGCCGAAGACCGCCGGATTGGCGATCTCGATCAGGAATCGGCCGATAGTCTTTTTGCCGCGGATCTGCTGTTGCAGCTCGTATCCGACCATTTCCAAATTGACTCGCAGCAGCCGAGGCACCAACTGGACGAAGACAATCACGGCCATGATCCCCACCGGATAGGCCAACCCGTAACCGATGGACACGGCCAACGGTTGGCGCCCCGCTTCATCGACCGCGTGGATCCCGGCCGCCAGCGCCGGCGAACTGGTCAACGCCCCGGCGAATACCCCGGCGGCCAGATCGCCCGGAATGCCGCTGACGCGAGCCATCAACAGGGCGACCCCGGCGCCTGTCATCACCGTCACCATGCCCAGAAACGCCAACTGTTTGCCCTGGTCCCGGAACGTCCGAAAGAAGGTCGGACCGGCGCCCAGACCAACGGCATAGACGAACAAGACCATTCCCAACGTCCCCAGGAATTCGGGAAACTTCCATCCTTGGCCCTCGCCCCAATGGCCGAACAACAGCCCGGCGAACAAAACGCCGCTGGTGCCCAGCGCCATCCCGGCGACCCGTATCGAGCCCAGCCCCATGCCGACCCCGACGATCAGAAAGCACAGCACCAAGGGCTCCTGCAATGCCCAGTCAGCCACCTGCCATGGCCAATACAAGCCGGAGCCCGACTCCGATGCCTGACCAGCCGCCACTCGGCTGATAAACGGCACGAGTACCAGGACCAAACCCAATCCGACAGCAGCCAACGCGCCCCGTCGTCCGAACCTCCCCGCTCGCACAGATCTCATCATGGCAGCGACCCTGCCGGCAGATGCTCGGCCAAATAATCGGTCAACAGGTTCCGCAAATGCACGACGGTGTTTTCACGTTCGCTGATCGAATGGCTGCGACTGGGGTAGGCCATCATCGTGAACTGCTTTTTGTGGCGGATCAGTTCGTCGATCAGCAACTCGGTGATCTGGTAATGCACGTTGTCGTCTGCCGTGCCGTGGACCAACAACAGGTTCCCTGCCAATTGCTCGGCAAAATGGATGGCGGAACCCTGCGTATAGCCTTCGATATTGTCGTCCGGCAGACCCATATAACGTTCTTGGTAGATCGTGTCGTACAAACGCTGGTCCGCTACCGGAGCCACTGCTACGGCCGTATGGTAAAGCTCGGGGTATTTGAAGATCGCATTCAAAGCCATCGATCCCCCTCCGCTCCAACCCCAGATGCCAACCCTGTCCGAATCCAGGTACGGACGATCCTCCAGCACCTGCTTTAAGGCCGCCGCCTGCTCGATGGGCGCCAGGACGCCAACCTGGCGATAGACCACCTTGCGCCAACAGCGCCCGCGCGGCGCCGGTGTGCCCCGGTTGTCAACGCTCATCACCACATAGCCCCGCTGGGCCAGCATCCGGTGCCAGAGCTGTCCCTTGCCGCCCCAGCGGTCCAGCACGGTCTGCCCGGCCGGTTCGCCGTAAACATAGATCAACAGAGGATACTTCTTCTGCGAGTCGAAATCGGTTGGCTTCAGGCAGTACCCATCCAGCTCGATCCCGTCGCCGATATCGACTCGGAAGAACTCCACCGGCGACGAATCCAAGCCGGCCAAACGTTCCGCCAATCGCCGATTATCCACCAGCACCCGCTCGGTCCGGTGTTCCGGCAAGCGAATCAATTCGACTCGCGGCGGCACGTCGAACGTCGAATAACGATGAATCGCCCAGCGGCCGTCCGGCGAGAGTTCATAGCTGTGCCAGCCCGGTTGATCCTCGGAAGTCACACGCTGGACCCCGCCGCCGTCCAAGTCGCTTCGGAACAAGTAGCGTCTGGTCGGATCGTCGGGCGACGCGATGAAGTAGACCTCATTTCGCTCCGCATCGACGTGCAGCAAACGGATCATGTCCCAAGCGCCCCGGGTCACCTGCTGCACTTCGCCCGATCGCGAGACCAGATACAGATGACGCCAGCCGCTGCGTTCGCTGATCCACGTAAACCGCCCGTCCCCCAAGCAAAACCACTCGTCGTGAATGTCGATCCAAGCTTCGTCCCGCTCGCGAAACAGCTTCGTCACCCGCCCTTCGCCTGCGTCTACCCGCAGAACATCGTTCGTATTCTGCAATCGGTTCATGTGCTGGATCAGCAGATCGTTCGAGTTGTCCGCCCACCGCATCCGAGGAAGATAGTGGTCGTCGCTGTGATGGGGGATGTCGATCCACCGAGTCTGTTGATCGGCAATCGTGACCACCCCGATTCGGCTCGTCGCATTTCGCTCACCGGCCTTCGGATACTTGAACCTTCGAAGTTGCGGATAAGCGCCCGACGTGTGATCGATCATCACAAATTCCGGCACCTCGGTCGTGTCCAGTTGCCAATACGCGATCGATTCTCCGTTGGGACTCCAGCGGAAACCGTCCCGCAACCGGAACTCCTCCTCGTGTACCCAATCGAACGTGCCGTTGATCACATCGGTCGATCCATCAGCGGTCAACCGAACGATCTCGTGGCCATCGAGAACTTCGCAATACAAATCATTGTCTCGCACATACGCAATTCGATCCCCCGCCGGACAGAACTTGGCGAACATCAGCGAAGCTGGCCGGGCATCCCCACCCAACTGACGCAACACCCCCGTGGACCGGTCCAACAGCCAATAGTCCCCGCGCGTCCTGCGGCGCCAGACACGCTGCGCATTCGAGAAGATCAGCACTTTCGACCGGTCATCGGAAAACTGGTACCCATCGATGGCCAGCGGACGGTCCCTTCCGTCGGGCACCAACTGCGACGCCTTCACCAAAACGGTTCGTTCGCCCGTCTCGGCCTTCCAAGCGACGATATCCCGCCCGCCCGCATCGCCCTCGGCCCGCTCGAGCGTCAGGTAGACATCCGCTTCCAACCATTGAGCGGAAAACGAGGCCTCATTGAAATCGCTTGATCCATAAATCCGCTCGACCGTCAGTTCCGAGCGCGCCCAGTCGGTACCAAAGGCTAGACCAACAGCCCAAAGGAAGGGCAATAAGCGTAATACGACAAACCGTCGATTCATCGAAATCGTTTCTCGGAAGGTAGGCATGAAGGATCGCCAACCGGCTAATGGGTCGTTCGATCCAGGTCCAGGCGGGGCTTCATTTCCAACAGACGCCCAGTATAGCGAGATTGGGGCTTGGAGACACGCCCACACCCCGTTCAGGATCGGCAAGACCATAGGTGTCGGATTCTGTTGGGTGGCGGGTTACGGGTCGGGAGTCGTTTTCGGGCAAGCCGTTTACCACGTGGTCCCTCTTTACTTGAAAACGACTCCCGACCCTGCGAAACGCGAAATCAATTCATTTGCCGATCCTTCGCTGCCGATGCGACCCCATCCTTGGGGGGAATGAAATGGGACACGCACACACAAAATCCGAAACAATCCGGACAGTCACGCCTATTGACCGAACCCATTTTGTCCGATACTCTCTTGGTAAGAAGGTTCGGCGCCGTGGCCAAGTGGCTTAAGGCAGCGGATTGCAAATCCGCCATCGGGGGTTCGAATCCCCCCGGCGCCTCTGGCCGTTTTTCCCCATTTTTCTTGCGTTTTTGCGGGGAAAAACCAGCGTTTCGGGCATTTCTTCCCGCTCCGGTTTCCCGGCGTCTTCCAGGTGCCGCACGCAGACCGGGCAGGGCGTCTAAGGCGTCTTGGATGTCGTGTAGCCGGGCGTGGGAATACCGGCCGATTGTTCCCGCTCCTGTCGTTGGGCGTCCCTTGTCGTTTCATCCAACCATCGTCGCCGAGCTTCATCCAGATCATCCGGCCGAGCCGAGTACGCAACATCGAGGAACTCCTTCCAGCGCCACGGTGTTCGGTCTGTCCGGCTGCCTCCGACAGGCCAAAATTCGAAGCTCGCGAGAGGGGCCAGCCCAGTCGACCAGCACACCTTCCCGCCAAACTTCTTTCCGGGAACCCCGTCCTGTACGATCCGGACCGGCAGCAAAGCGTTGATTCCGTAGGCTTGACGGCATAACAGGCGGCAGAACTTCTGGCCTGGAGAACGGGGCGAAAGCATAAACTGTTCGTAGCAGCCGGGGCGCTGACGAAAAAAGTTCTCTTCAGCACCAGGGGGGTGATGGCCCTCGCACCCAGTCGGGCAGAAAGCCCCCCTCAATGCTTGGGGAGCATATGACATGCATGGCACGTTTGGGAATGTGCTCGGATTGGTATTCGCGCACCTATTACCGGGTACGATCGACCGAAAAACCGGCTGGTCCGACGGAGTTTTACGGTTCTTCCGTCGTGTGTTTCGTGGCGGAGGTTGGAACAGCTTCGGAAGATTCGCTCGTTCAGCCGATCGTCGAAAGGACTTCGGATCTCGACCCGCTTTCATCGACAGTTGCGATGTCGGTTTCCGTGTTGCCGTCTCTGTTGTGCAGGAATCGGATGACTGAGAACCAGTTATGGACCGAACAATACTGGCCCCGCCTCCTTCATCAACGATCAAAGGCCCGCTTGATCGCGGGCGGTCACGAGCGACTGGTAGCTTTTGCGGAGGATGGCGAGGTCGGATTCGACGGCAAGCAGGGTGAAGCCCAGCTTGTGAAACGTGCTGGTTTCCGCCGGGTTGCGAACGAGAATGCCGCACTGCTTTTCCGCAGCCGCTGCTGCGTCCGCGACCTCCATCAAGCAGCCTTGGAAGTCACGCGCGGCTCGCCGTGGGCGGGCATCCAGATCGAACTGCAAGTCGGCCGGGCCGACGAACAAGATATCGATCCCGTCGACCTGCGCGATAGCACGTGCGTTTTCCACTCCTTCGGCGGTCTCGATTTGAGCCATGATCAACGGCGGCGCGATGGCGTCGGTGGCTGCAAGAGGCCGGATGCCATAGCCGCAGGCACGCACCGACCGGGCGACTCCGCGCTGTCCGCGAGGCGGATAGTACACCGCTTGCACGCAGACCTGGGCGCGAGCCACAGTGGAAACGTGCGGAACCATGATGCCGTCCGCGCCGCGGTCCAGCACACGCCCGATCAAGTCGGCATGAGGCGCGCCCACGCGAACCACACCGGCGGCATGCGAGCCGCGGATGGCCTGAAGCTGGCCGAGCAGCGCGTCTTCCGTACCGCATCCGTGTTCCAGATCGAACAGCAGCCAATCAAACCCGCTGTCGGCCGCCAGTTCGGCGATCACCGGCGAGCCGATCGTCAGCCAAGTACCGAGGTGGACGTTGTTTTCACGCAATCGAGCTGATGGTGTCATGGGTGCCCAGTTTCTCAATATCCCAGTTTTCTCGCAACCCTTCCAGCGCGGCGCCGAGCCTCGCATGGGTGAACGCTCGCAAGTCGGCCCCGCCAGATCCGGCGTCGATCAGGAAGAACCCGTCGTCACGCTCGAAATAGCCGGCGCCGACCCGAATCACCGACTTGACAATCATATTTCGCAACAGATGCAGCCAAAACCGGCGGGTGTGTTCTTCGGGCAACGGTCGTACCGAGGCATATCCTTGGAGAGCCCGGGCCAGCACCGGCCCGTCGTAAAAACAGCCGAGCAACGAAAGATCGTCCATCGGATCGCCGGAAATGGCATCGTCCCAATCGATGTACGCAGCGATGTCCGTTGCAGACCCCAGAATGTTCCACAACGCCAGGTCCTTGTGTACCAGGCATCCTTGGTCCAGCTCAAGCAAGTGACGGTGACCGTCGATCTCGGCTCTGATTTCCACCGCCTTCGCCGTGGGCAGAAAACGGCTCTCGGTCAAAATACGCAAGTGCTGATCGAGGTTCAGGAAAAAGTAATCAGGGTAACCGGAGTGGAACCCGACCAGCCGGTTCTCTCGCCGCAGAATGTCGGGATCGAACGGGCCGAAACCCGGCGGGCGCACCGCCTGCCACCGCGACACCGCTTGGCCGATTTGCTCGGCTGTAGCGGCAAGCCGTAACTGCCCGGCCTTGTACACTTGGTTCAGGTCGGGGGCAGCGATATGTTCGAGAATCTGCCACGCGAAAGGAACGCGGCGACGCGAGCCGTCGACCCCGAACACGCGCGGCGTCGGCAACCCCAGAGCACTCACGTCCGCCAAAACTCGTGATTCCACCTCGATATAGTCGTCGCGTTCCGGTCCGTCCTCGACGCGAATGAAGTAGTTCCGATCGTCGACCGTTGCCAGCCAAGTCAGATGGTTGCCCTGCCCATTGCCCGGGCGAAGCGAAAGAGCCGGACGGGAAAAGTGGTCGCGCAGCAAAGCCGTAAGGGGCGCTTCGTACGCCTGCTGATCGCTGCGTTGATCCGTGCCGTGAAACGCGGCCGGGCGATCGCATTTCCAATAGTAGATCCGGCGACGCGCATGCTCCGCCCCGGCTCGTTCGTGGGTGGCCGATCCGTCGGTGGCCGATACATCGGTGGCCGGTTCGTCGGTGGGTCGGCGGATTCGCCAATAGGCCGCGCACAAGCTGCCCACCAGGGTATGGAAGATGCTCGAAAAAACGGCGGGAGCCGCGGTGGCTGCGGTGAAGTGCTGGTTGGCCAGCACCATCGCCAGGCCCGAGTTCTGCATGCCCACCTCGATGGACACCGTCCGAGCGGTGTTCTGCGAAAAGCGCAGGACGCGTGCCACGGCATAGCCGAAAAGAAAGCCGAACAGATGCAGCAGGAATCCTGCGGTTGCCAATTGCAGCCCGTGCCCCATCACGGCGTCCAGATTCCGGGCCATGATGCTGCCGGCGATCATGAAGATCGCCAAGACGGCGACGGCTGGCCCGATATCGGCCGCCGCCGCGCCGATGCGAGGGAAACGGTGGTTGATGTAGACGCCCGCCACGATCGGCAGCAACACCACCTGGAACGTCGTCAGGAAAATGCCCTTCGCGTCAATGGGCACGTAATGCCCAGCCCAGATCTGCATCAACAGCGGAGTCATGATGATGGCCAGGACGGTCGAGACCATGGTCAACACCACCGAAAGCGCGACGTTTGCCCTGGCCAGAAACGTCACGACGTTCGAGGCCGTTCCGCCCGGACAGCAGGCCACGAGGATCAATCCGACGGCGAACGGAGCAGCAAGGTCCATCGCGGTAGCGATCGCCCAGGCCGTGGCCGGCATGATGGTGTATTGCGCCACGAAGCCCAGCGCCACGGGACGCGGCATCACCCAAACCCGCCGAAAATCGGCCGCGCGCAGCGTCAGTCCCATGCCCAGCATGATGGTGGCCAGCGCGCCGGTGATCCAGGGACCGGCAAACCAGGTGAACAAACCGGGGTACATCACCGCCAGCACCCACGAGAGGATGATCCACAGTCCGTACAGGTTCGTAAACCAGGAAAGCGCCGATTTCAGCATTGGTTGATGAGCCCTTCGTCGGACGGCGGACCAGCCGGCCCCGTTATCGATTCGGACATTCGTGACTGGGCGTTGGTTGTACCCACCAGTGATGCAGATTGACCCGGCGTCCCCGATCGTCGTACGCGATGCTCGATTGGATCAGCAGACGCTCCGGAACATCGGGATCGTACTTGCCGACGATTTCGTTCGTCGAATAGGAGTCCAGATCCCGCGTGGATCCCTTGTTCAGGAACACGCCCTCGTCCCAGTTGATTGCGTCGGTCGAAGAGTACAGGACCAAGTGCCGTGGATCGTCCCCGGTATGTCCACTTCGGCCGTGCAGAAAGTAAAGGCCGCCGATCTGCCGGGAGAGCTGGGGGTTGCGGATCCGTTTGGCGAGGAAGGTGGTTTGCACTTCGGACCACGTGTGTCCATTGTCGCGGCTGATCGTGTAATGCGGGTGGTGTTCGTCCTGCTCCAGATAGCTGTACACGATCAGATGCCCTTCGGGAGTCACGGTCATCGCCCCGTACCAGCGACGGGGATCGAACGGTAGGACGCTTCGTCGCGAGAAACTCTCTCCGTTGTCGGTCGACACATACAGACAATGCGGCAGCATATGCCGATCCGATCCGTCGCGGTCGCCGGGATTGAACAGCACGAACAACGTGTTCTGATGCACCAGCGACGCATGTTCACGAGCCACCTTCCGCACATCGGCTCCCGGATCGACTTCCTGAGCTTCGGTCCAGGTCCTGCCGTGGTCGTAGCTGCGCAGATAAACCGGCGTCGTCCGCGCCCACTGCCTGTCTTCTCCGGTATAGCGTCCGGCGATGGCGACCACCGTGCCGTTGGGCGCGGTCAGCACTTCATCGACCAGCGCGGAATAGAATTCATCGCCTTCCCAGACCTGCTTGGAGTACTGCAAAATGTACGGCTCCGACCAACTGCTGCCGCCGTCCGAAGAAATCCGATATTCGGACCACCCGGCCGTGCCATGGCCCCCGTACGTCTCGCCGCAAACGTTGCTGTAAAAAGCGATGATATCGCCGTTGGTACATTCGGTAATCGCTTGACCTCCATGCCCGGATCGACCCTCGCTCTGATGATCGACGAAAGGGATGCCCGCATTGGGAATATCCGAAGGGGTGATCGTGAATTGCGGCGAAGCGTTCGTCTTCCGCGTCTGTTCGGCAGCCGAGATCGCAACGGTCGGGATCGCCGCCGCCACGGCCAGCAAGGTTATGACAAGTGTGAAGCAGGTTCTCATGATCGTTGGCCCCCCTCAGAAGCTGTGATAAGCACTCGGCCAGAATTCGTTGCCAATTAGAGTCGTCTTGGATGGGGGACGCAACGGGGTCGGCGTCGTTTTCGGCCAACGATCATGTGGGTCCCGAGCGCCGAGCGGGACCCGGCCGGACCCCCGCTCGGCGCCCATGGGCCACAGGGGAAGCGGGTCGCCCGAAAACAACTCCCGCCCCTTTCCCTCCTTCGATTCAGTAAATCGTCGCCGGCGGCTTCATGATGGGGCTTGATTATGAACGCTTGTATATTATCATGGACGTTTTTGGGCCGGAGCGACTGTGCTGATACGAAGACGGTTCGCCATCCGGCCCCGTGAAACCAGTATTCTTTCGATTGCAGAACAGGGGGGTGTGGGATGGCCAGGATGCTCAGCACGAAACTGACTCGTCGACAGCAGGAGGTCTACGATTTGATCCGCGATTTGATCCAGAGTCGCGGGTACGGTCCGACGGTACGTGAAATCGCGGAAACCTTCGAGATCCGATCGCCCAATGGAGTCGTTTGTCATCTACGAGCGTTGGAACGGAAGGGGTTGATCCGACGCGACCCCAACAAGGCTCGGGCGATTGAATTGACGCAAGAGCCCAATACGGTAGCCAACGAGAAGGATTCACGGCGTCGCGGCCTGCTGTTCGCCGGCGTCGTTTCTGCCGGATTCACCGACCAGGCGTTCGAGCTGGACGAACGGATCGATTTCGACCAGATGTTCAAGGGGCAAAACTTGTTTGTGCTGCGGGTCAAAGGCGATTCGATGATCGAGGCGCATATCGCCGATGGTGACTATGTCATCTGCCGCAGTAGTCGAAATGCCGAGCGGGGCCAGATGGTCGTCGCCTTGAATGACGATAACGAAGCCACCCTGAAGTACTGGTACCCGGAACGACACCGCATCCGCCTACAGCCGGCGAATTCTTCGATGTCGCCGATCTATGTCAAGCGAGCTACGGTCCGGGGAATTGTGGTGGGAGTCGTCCGAAATCGTTTGTGATCATCGGCCGCGATGCCGAAGCCGGTGAATGAGAAGTCGCTTGTACTTGTGAATGGGCACCAGGCCAAGGCGGAAGGGGTCGGGAGTGGCGTGTTCAATTTGTCGCATTCTGGCCTGATTTCGCGTTTCCTCGCATACCCGTTTCCGTTCCGTGACTGGTTGCCCTGAATACCTCTCTCCGCTTTCTGGCTCCCCACCGGTCCTGTACCGGTGGGAGCCCGGTTTGGAAACTAAGCAGCCCAGCCCCATCTTTTCCTTCTTCCCTTTGGCCCAACAGCGACCCTGCGCCGGTGGCGGGCGGAATGCGGTGGCGCGAGGCCGGCGTA
>SKKK01000605.1 GCA_007121535.1 Planctomycetaceae bacterium
CCCGGCCAGATCTTTCTTGGTGGAATCGGGCGAAAGGGGTCGGGAGTCGTTTTCGGAGAACCCGCTTTCCATGAGGTGAATCGTTGCCCGAAAACGACTCCCGACCCCGTTGCGGCCCCAAAATGCAAGGCTACCTTAATTGACAAGAAACTCCTGGCCGGGGGCTTACCTGGCCGTCCATCTATCAGCGAAAATCCCTTCAAGAAGGTGTACTTGTCCGGCTCGCGGCCCTCGCTGCCGCCCCGCTACCACTCGACTTGCCACTCCTCGAATTCCGAGTCGCGGGCTGAACTGGCAGGAACATTGGGGCAGAAAAATGAAATCACTGTCCGGAATCTTCCTGCGCCCCATTTTTCTGCCAGATTCTTCTGACCGTTCTTCCCGCGAGGGATTCGGCATCCGCCCCGATGATCGGCGGCGGCCCAACGCCGCTTTCGATTCTTCGTCAGCTCTGGCGTTTCAAACGCTCTCGGTTGCAAGATTCGTACGGTCTTGATGGTACGAATTCGGTCGTCGCTACGCGACTTGTGTTTCCTCGCAACAACCAACCGTGGCTTGCAACCCACGGCTATAGTCACATCGTCGCTACGCGACGTCCGCCGATCGAATCCATTACTTATGTCACGCGTGTCGATCGAATTGAACGCTTAGAGGCGGTAACAAGACCGTCCATATAGGATGGCTCTCCGAGTTGACTGGTGGTTTTGTTATCGCCTGTTACTGACGTGCTTCCAGCAGGTATCGAGGCAACTCTGGCCACGGATTCCCAGGCGGCCCCCATCGAGCCTGCCGAAAGTGCAGCGCTCACTTCCCTGGTCGCCGATATCGATCAAAGGCTGGCACGCACCCTTGCGGAACTCGACGTGCCGTTGACCCGAAACACGTTACCCCCCGGTGGAAAACGGGCTTACATCGGATACTCGCGGTCGGTCACGAAACCGGGCATGGGGACGGGGTAGCGGCCGTCTTTCATCTGCAAGGGGGCGGGCGAGTCCATCGTCCATCGGTCCACGCCGGGAGCGTACTCGTCGGGGCTGTTCAGCATTGCGTCAAGGGTGAGTTCCGTGGCGGTATGGGCCGCTTTGCGTCCCAAGGAAGTGACGACGCTGGCCATCACGCCTTCCTCGACCTCGTCGAACGGTTGGTCGTCGCGGATCGCGTCGATCAGCACGTTCCAGTGGTTCTGGTAGGGACTGGACTCGTCCCGCGGGACCTCGGATTCCCAGATCTGCTTCGAGCTTTCGAACGTTTGCCCGGTGTACGTGCTGGACGGTCCCCCGCAGTCGTTGATGCGCGAGGCGATCGCACAGCCTTTCGTGCCGTGCAATTGACTCGAAAAGTTTGCGTGGGCGCCCTGCATGCAGCGTCCGTTCAGGTAGAGCTTCGCACCGTCGTCGAACGTGTATTCGACGGCGTACGAGTCGAAGTTTTGATCGACGAAGTCGTTGCGGTAGTGGCGCCCGCCGATTCCGTGGGCCTTGACCGGCCACGTGCCTTTCATCCAGCAGCAATGATCGATCACGTGGATGTAGAAGTCGCTGTACACTCCGCCGCTGGCCCAGATGAACGAATGGAACCGCTGGATCTGCCAGAGCAGCTCGCTTGGGCTTCCAGGCCAGGGCTCCGAAAAGGCCGAACCGCCCGGTCCGTGCATACGGTAGGCTCGCATCAGGAAGATGTCGCCGAGTTCACCGGCTTGGACTCGCTGGTGGAGTTGTTGGAGGTTGCGGGCATGTCGCGACATCAGCCCGACGGCCACCTTCAGATTCTTGGCCGCCGCCTGTTTGCCAAATTCGAGCATCCGGCGAGAAGTCGGCCCGTCGACCGTCAGCGGTTTCTCCATGAACACGTGAAGTCCCTTCTCCACCGCGTAGCCGAAATGCACCCAGCGGAAGGCGGGTGGCGTGGCGAGAATGGCGATGTCGCCCGGCTTCAGGCAGTCCATGGCCTGCTTGTAACCGTCGAACCCGACGAACTGCCGTTCCGGCGGCACGTCGATCTGTCGCTCGTACCCTTCATGAGCCAGACGGTCATAACGGGCCTCGACCGACCGGGTCAGCCCGCGCAAGCTGACGTCGATGCGGTTCTGAAACACGTCCGCCATGGCGACCAGCTTGATCGGACCTCGTGGAACGGCCAGCGCGTTGGCCACGGCGCCCGTTCCACGGAAACCGCAGCCGATCAGCGCGACTTGCACCGTGTCCTTCCCGGCCGCATGCACGTGCGGCACGGCCCCAGCCGCCACGGCCGTTGCCGCCGCAGCACATCCGGATTGTTTAAGGAACTCGCGACGCGAGGAGGTGTTTCGATCGCAGTCAGTCATGAGGGGGTTTCCTAAACAGGGCGATGCCCTAAAAACAGGTTTCATCAGGCCGACGGTTCATGGCCCGACATATAGCCTACCAACCGGCTGCGGCGTAGGCAATCGTATCAGAGCACCATCCAACTGCCTTTTGCACCCCAGGCATTCAGCCATCAAGACTTCCTCTTCTTCGTTGGAACCCATCCTGTACAATCCGGACCGGCAGCAAAGCGTTGATGCCGTAGGCAAGATAGGGATTGCCCAACACAGTTGGCGAAACTTGGCCCTCAACTTTTTCGCCCGCACCCCGCTCGGGAAGCACAGGCAATCCATCCAGGCGGCCCGCTTCCGCCCAACTCCCGTAGACGTTTGCACCAACAGGCTTTTCCGCCGCAGCACACCACGTCAAGCTTGACGGCATAACGGAATTGGTGCCGGAAAAGGTGTTACGCAACCGGCGAAAGCCTTGGAAAACGGGTCAAGAAACAAAAAAACCCCGACTTTTACCGGGGTTTCTTGAGGGGTGGCTGAAGGGACTTGAACCCTCGACCCCCAGAGCCACAATTACAAACGCCCATTCTTGCCGATAGCGGGAATACCAAGAAAAACACGGTTTTTACCGTCTCAAACGCTTGTCGTCGCTCATCTTCAATAGGCGAAAACAGGGGCAAATAGGTGCTTATCGGGTGTCAGTGACACCCGCTGAACTTTCGCTTCATCATCAGCATCCAAGCCGTTGGGGCGTCCTACCCCTTACGCGGCATCATACCATCTCGGTGGTCCTGCGGGCCAGAGCGTTCCAAGTGGGCCATCTTCGCTCGGGTCGATTGGTTCGCCACGTTCGGGGTACGATCCCAGGTTCAGTTCGACCAGCTTGTTGAAGTCGGCATTGGTAGCGCTTTCGAACTCGGCAATGTAGGCAAGAGTGGCGGCTATGATCTCCGTAAGGATGTTGACCGCGAACTTGGCCACGTCGGGAGTCGTTTCGCTACGACAGAAGGCTTCCGCCATCTGCAAGGCATGCTCCAGAATTTCTGGGTGAGCTTCGTAGTCTGGAAGTTTTGCCGTTGAATACTTCGATTGCACCCGTCTGGCGCATCGCACACCCGTTGCTGATTCGGCCACTGACCAGATCGAAGGTATTCGGACAAGGTACTTCTCAGCAGACCGATTTCTCTGGCCATTCGCATGATGGTGCCGGGGTTGGATTGGCACCAGTCCCGCACAGCCGCAAGCCACTTGTCCATGTCGGACCAGCCTTCGGGCGGCTTTACATGCGCGTTTCGACGGAACCCCGGCCGTGGTCCCATCCGCATTGACAACGGCCAGACTTCGGCCAACGAACATGGCGGCCGATTCGGTTCAGTCGCGGGGCGTGCCGTCTCGAACCAGCGTTGATGCAGGTGCTGGATGGCCTTCCGCTCGATCTTGCCCACGGTCGCCGGCGTAATGCCATGGTCCCGCGCGATGTCCGGCCCCGATTCGCTGGCTGCCCGTCGCAATACGATGTCCCGCGTCCGGTCGTCCAGTTCGTTCAGCAGCGTATGCAGCCTTTCCACTTCATCCGGGTCGAACTCCGGACGCTCGGTCCTACCCGGGATGAACTTCAGGTCGGTACGGGATCACACTTCCCTTGGTCATTTGGTTCCGTCGTATCTGCTGGCGAGTAGTGCTCGCTGGGACTGCTCGCGGACTGTATCTGATAGGTTTGAGCCGACTTGATTTGTCCACGGAACAGGAAGGTGGACGTCCCTATGTCTTTCGGCCACAGTTCTTCCCGCTTCGCGAGCCATAAGTCGTCGCCAAGGTCAGGGTTCGGTATCGCCAAGATGTACCCACCCGCAACCAAACGACTTCCCAACAGCAGGTTAAAAACCTGCTCCTTTTGCTGATTGGCTAGTTGGGCAGCGAAGGCGATGGTGACGTACTTTTTGGTAATTACATTCCTCCAAACGAGCCGGTTGCTAACGTGCGGCCCTAGATCAAATAGAGTCGGAGTACAAGCCCGTGTAAAAGTGGCATTCTGTGCCCGCCACTTGTGCTTATCCCAGCGGATGGGGAGGGATTCGAACCCCCGGTGGACTTTCGCCCACAGCGGTTTTCAAGACCGCCGCCTTAGACCACTCGGCCACCCATCCAAAACGTCGTCTTTGCTGTGCTCTTCGCGTTC
>SKKK01000469.1 GCA_007121535.1 Planctomycetaceae bacterium
AAAACCAAGGTAGCCGAACAGCAACCCTAGCGGCCCTGCTACGTATGGAAACCAGTCGAGCACCTTGCCGCTGAAGACCGTCTTCGAGGCTTTCTCGACCAGACGCGGCACGACGATGATCAGCACACCTTTGATGAATGCCAACCAGCCTAGGATCGTGATCAAGACGGTCCAATTGCCAACCCAGATGTTGTGGTAGTTCACGATGATCATTCCTACTAGGATTGCCGTGAATCCCATCAAGTAGGTCAGCGCAGCGTTCTTGAACATATCTTCGGCGACCCGTCGGTATTGATCCTTGTTGATGATGGCGCCCGCGGCGGCCGAGAGATAGATCACCGCAGTGATTCTGGCGATGAGTATTGAAAGTCCCATGCTTTCCACCCCTCCTGCGTTGGTTGCCCCCAGGACCCGCCCCGCCGTTCCGTGGGGTCGACGGTTGCCCTGCGGGCGGTGGTTCTTACGTTGCCATCGTGATACACGGTGGCCCCGTGCAAGTCCAGTACGCGACGCCATCCATCCCGATGGCAGTTCGCGAATGAATCTGCCCGTTCCGTCGCCGTCGGCGATTCAGTTGGCCCTGCTGTCGGACCGGTTGACGCGTTTCATGCGAACGCCCGTTGACCCTGCGAATGGACATTCCCTTTTTTTCCGTCGCCATCAGGATTGACGTTCGCGCCTGGACCAGCCCGTCCCGCCGCCATGCCGACGTTCGGTTTCGGCCCCGTCGACGAGCATTCGATTCTCCACGTGGCGGCCGGGTTTGGATCGTAACGGCACGATTCAACCGGCGGCGGCCAAAACGGCTTGCCATCAGGACCGACCCGATCCGCCGCTCAAGACACAACCATGCCCCCTCCACTAGCAAAAAAGTTTTCCACAACTGTCGATTAGTCTTCACCAAGCCCTTGACGGATTACCTCAGATGTCTCGGTTGCAATCGATGGTTATCTGTCATGATCTGAGATCGCTCCTCGGCGTTGGTGCTCCCGGATTTCAAGGAATGTCTTCCGTTCTTCGATCATCAGTTGGGCGAAACTGGTCGCGTACCACCTCATGCCGGGCTCCCACGCTGCAAATTGACCGCCGGCCCACTCGCCTTCGAGGGTACGGGCCTCCGGGTCCAACATCCAGAGTGCATCGTCGCCAAGCCGATTCAACACGAGAGACCTTCGCACCCGAACACCTTGCTCGTACCAGAACTCGGCGTCAGAATCTGGGGCGGCATCTGGCGGTACGTTAGGATCGGGGCGGTCATCGAGATCCGATTTTAGCATCTCGAATAGCTCAGGTTGGCTGCGCGACATCCAGTCAATTCGTTCGACCGGCTGAATGTCAAAAATCGAGTTACCGGCAAGCAGCCATCCGTTGGTAACGCGATAGAAGGAACGAAGAGACGGCGGCAACTCGCGCTGTATCCTGTCTTCCGCTGCGGAGATCTGAGCCTCTGAAGCAGGTTCGCAGCCAAGCCATTTTGCCTGGCGCGCCGCGTTGTCGACGCTGGCACGTCGTAGCAACTCATCGTCGGCGAGGAGTTCCAAGCTGTATTCCGTGAGAAACGCATACCATTGGGCGTCAGTCATGGAGGGCGCTCCACTTCCTGCAGCGGCTGACCGGGTCCGACAGATAACGTCTGCCGTAACCGGGCGGCGACGAAAGATGTTCCATTTCAAATCCGCCCGCCTTCGCCGCTCCGGGTCACGGCTTTGTTCGGCATTTCTACGCCTTCAGTCACCGCGAACTTGTTGTAGCGAAAGATCGCAAACGCGATACCCAGGGCGGCGAGGCCAGCGAACAGAATCGAACCGGGAGACGCGCCCAATCGTTCAAAATACTGGGTGTAGAAATGAATGGCACCGAAGACGGCCAACAGATTTACGACCCACCTCTTGTTTGCTCGTGCAGCCCAAACACCTGTCGCCACCAGTCCGACTGCCCATCCGACGACAAACACCCAATCCGGAATGACGGCTCCGCTCCGTAGACTCCATGTGTCCCGCTGATGCCAAAGGGAGTCGCCCCACAGCGAACCCACCCAAAACCCCAGGTTCACGACAAACACCGACGTTCGGGCGACGATGATTGCCAAACGCTGATAGTCCAAGGGAAGCACCTTCGATAGGTGGTAGGCACCCAAGGCGAGTATACTGAACAAGCCGACCGTAACCGTCGGCTGTCGGATTGCCAACATATAGGACGCATGCCCGTAAGCGGTCATCGCCCCGACCGTTGAGGAGAGAGATAACACCGCCAAAGCCGCCAACAGGCTGCTCTTGGCCAGCACAGAGCCTATCAAACAAAGTAACGTCACAATCAGAAACCCGATAGCACTTCCTTGCGTTAAGAAGAGGATGCCACCCGCAGTGGTGATCGACCCCACCAAGAGAAGCACCGAACCGAGCAGCCCCCACTCTTTCGCACGCGTCGCCGAAAGAAACACACCCGAAGCTGACAGGAGAAGCCCCAACAGGATCGCCGTTGGCCCGGACGGGAGCAATGCCAACGCTCCCCCAGCTGTCGCGATCACACCAAAGCCGATCAAGATGTTGAAGGCTAACGACCCCGTTTCCTGAACAGCGAGCGTATTGAGCCGCTCATACTCTTCGGTCGTGATGCGCCCCTCTTCGAGGAGCTTGTCAACGTCTATGACGATCTTCATGGGTCAGCTCCCCGCTTCTCTCGCCGAACGATCGGGATGACCGAGCGGCGCCGGAGGGATGGACGACTTGAAAGGAGCTTAGCGCCGCTTCGGTCCATCCCTCAGTCCGTCGGTTGCGTCCCTCGGCCCATCAATCCGCCGCTGGACGACCGCCGCCCAGTCGATCGAACGACATCGTACCACGTCCCGGCAACGACGACAAACGTTTTTCGCGGGACGATTTGGCCGAAGGCGACGACGAGAGCAACCGGACGATTTCGGCCACCGGGTTCGTTTTTTTTTCGAAGCGCGAACCACCGTTCAAAAGGCAAACGGCCTGCACATCGGAAAAGCTCAGCGACAGCGGTTTGCGATAGCCGACAGATGCGAGCTGAGGCGACGATTCTGGGAACAGGACCGTTTGGCCAAAAAGGCGTTCAGCGGTACACGAGGCTTTTCATGAACGACGGCGGTGACGCGGCGGGCACCAAAAACCTAGGATTTCGAAACCCGCGTCATCGGCGGCTCCCGTTCACCGCATTCTTATTTGGCTTCTAAGTGCTGTGGTACCGTGCCGGATCGTAGTCCACATCTTCGGCGGCGATGAACTCACGTTGGCGAACCAACAGTTCTCGAACGTAATCCAGATAGGAATCATACACGGTCTCGTCTTCGATTTGGTCCGGTACGGATTCCCAGCCTGAATTGTAGACTTTGTTTTGACCAGTTTCTGAATCAGCGACTGTATCAAGCAGAATGACACCGCCGTCTTGATAGTCGTAGAGCACAACGAATCGAGCGGGAAGGTTTAGGTGCTCCCGCGCTGCCAGGGTGTTCGAGACGGTCTCGTCGAGCGATGAGATTCCCGTTGCGTGCCAGTAGCCGTAATCGCGAAGCAACCATCGAACGTCTTGCGGAAGCGAAACACCAAGTGTTTCTTCAGCATCATCGAGCGTCGCATCGGATTCCGGTAGATGTCCGCGGAACCATCGTGCGTTCGCTTCGACAAATTGACGAAATGTGTCCATACGATTTGGGCGACGTTGCTGTACCGTTTCTTGGTGAAGTCTGCGGCCGATCGGTAGGTCGCAGTCAACTCACAGAACGTGGAAAACGGAGTCAGCACGTGGTCATAGGGACCCGCGAATTGCTTACGGTTTCGAACAACTGAAATGAGAATCGACACAACGCCAAACGGGATCGAAAAGACCAGCAGATGTTGGCCCCAGCCGAAATGCCATATACACGAGGCGAAAGTCAGCAGTGAAGCAGCAGCCACCAATTATGTCCACGACCATCGGCGCATTGATGCAATCGCGATTTGGCTGTCCGAATCTAGGAGCAGTAATAGACGTTGGAAGTAGTCCCATTCCGGTTTGGACAACGTTACCATGTGATCGTCGCAATCGTCGTAGTGATACCAAACAGCATTTGTGACAAATCGCACTGTTGGATCAGTCCAAACCCGGTAGGCGTCAAGCGCCTCGTCGAACTCGAAGGCCGATGACTGTTCGCTCAAGAACTGTCGGATGGTGCGTGTGAGTCCATCTCGTTTTTGACGATCGACCGGTTCGTCCGGAGACGTGGGGAGCGTCGAATCGTACGGGTTCGGATTCATGCAAAACCGTCCATGCACATTGGGAACTGTTTGGCGGTAACGATCGGGATGACCAACCGCCGCCAGACCGATCGCCCACTCGAAATCCCGCCGCTTCGGGCGAGTAGGGTTGGGGCTCTGCGATGTAGGACGAGGTTTGTATTCCCCGTTGCCACCCGTTTCCTCTGGTGGTGTCACAATATTTCGTCCCTGTCGATTGCTCCCAACC
>SKKK01000701.1 GCA_007121535.1 Planctomycetaceae bacterium
GTCCGCTCACGGGAACGGTGGCTAGCGCCAGTCCGCTCACGGGAACGGTGGCTAGCGCCAGTCCGCTCACGGGAACGGTGGCTAGCGCCAGTCCGCTCATGGGAACGGTGGCTACAACAGGTATTCCTTCGTGACTTCGGGTGGGGCAGGTGAGTATTTCAGAGGTTCCATCGAGCATCCGGCGCGCCCCTGGCTCAAGCTGCGCATTGCGCTGGAATAGCCGAACAATTCCTTCAGCGGCGCGTGGGCTTCGATGACGCTGATTTCACCGCGGCTGTCCGTCCGAGCGATCAACGCCCTGCGTTGCTGCAAGTCACCGACGAAATCGCCCAGGTAATCCTGCGGGGTGGTGATGTTCAACTTCATGATCGGTTCCAGCAGCACGGGTCCGCCTTTTTCCAACCCCTTATGGAAGGCATCGTTGGCGGCGATGCGAAACGCCATGTCGTTGGAGGATTCATGATGGGACTCACCGCCCAGCACGGTGATCTTGAGCTTCATGAGCGGGAAACCGGCGATCTGCCCCCCTCCTTGCGCACAATTCTTCAACTCTTCGACCGCCGCATCCAGCCACTCGATGGGCAAGGTGTCGGGTGGACACAAATTCAAGACGGTGACGGTGGACGCATCGCCCGCCAGAGGCTCCATGCGGATCTGCAAACGTGCGAAGAGCTGCTGACCCGCCATTTGACGATGACAATCCCCCCAAACCTCGACGGCCCGCTCGATGGTTTCACGATAACTGACCTGCGGTTTGTGAAACTTGACTTTCAGGTTGAAATCGCGGAGCAACCGGTTCTTGATGACCTCCAGATGCAGTTCCCCCATGCCGCTGATCAAGGTCTGGCCGGTCTCGCCCGACGTGATTTGCACGGTAGGATCTTGACGCTTGAGCATGTCCAGCGTCGCGGCCAGCTTGTCACGCTCGGTGACGCTCTCGGGTTCGATCGCCATCGAGATCACGGTCTCCGGGAACGCGATCGTTTCCAGCAACACCGCATCGCGCGTCGTGCACAGCGTATCGCCGGTCACCGAGTTCCGCAGTCCCACGATCGCGACGATATCGCCCGCCCGCGCGTGGTCGACTTGCATCTCGCGTTTGGTCGCATGGATGCGCCAGAGCTGGGCGACGTTTTCTTTCTTGTTCTTTCCCGGATTCAAGACTCGTGAATTCGGTTTGAGTTCTCCCGAATAGATGCGGATCCAGGACAGGTCGCCGGTCCTGGCGGGCAGTATTTTGAAAACCAAGCCGCAGAACGGTTCCTGCACGTCCGCTTGGCGGCACACTTTCGTTTCCTTTTTGTCCGAGCAGATGCCTTGCACCGGGGGAACTTCCAAAGGACTGGGAAGATAGTCGGCAACGCCGTCCAGCACCGGTTGGACGCCGATGCCGTGGAGGGCCGAGCCACAAAAGACGGGCTGGATCTGCAAGTGCACCGTCGCATCTCGGATCACGCGGCGGATCAAATCCGGAGGGATTTTCTCCTCCTGCAAAGCCAACTCCATCAGTTGATCGCTGTGGCCATACAGTCGCTCGAGCATCGTTTCCCGCCAAAAACAAGCCAAATCGACGCAGTCTTCCGGGATTTCGCAAATTTCGATAGATCGGCCTTCGGATTCGGCGTCAAACACCAACATCTTCATTTCGATCAGGTCGATGACGCCTCGAAACGGAGTCTTGGTATGTGCCGGTCCGGCGCCGATCGGGATCTGCACGGCGATCGGTGAGCCGTGCAAACGATACTGGATCTCTTCCAACGTCGCGTCGAAATCCGCACCTTCGCGATCCATTTTGTTGATGAACGCGACCCGCGGCACGTGGTACCGGTCCGCTTGTCGCCAGACCGTCTCGCTCTGCGCTTCGACTCCCTCCCGAGCGCTGAACACGACGACGGCGCCGTCCAACACCCTGAGGCAACGTTCGACTTCGGCGGTGAAATCGACGTGTCCGGGTGTGTCCAGCAGATTGACGTGGACATGTCTCCAATCGAAGGTAACGCAAGCCGAATAGATCGTGATCCCGCGATCCTGCTCCTCGGGATCCGAATCGGTCTCGGTGGTGCCCATATCCACCATGCCCACACGATGCTTGGCTCCGCTGTAAAACAGCATGCGCTCGGTGACCGTCGTCTTGCCGGCATCGATATGGGCGATGATCCCGATGTTGCGGATATTTTCGATCTGCCGATTCATAAGCGAAGGATATCGAGTTCCATTTTGAGTGCGCAAAAAGAACGCCGCGATGGGGATCGCGGCGTCTACCGTGCGGCAAGCCTACCATGCAAAGTGGGCAAACGCCTTATTCGCCTCGGCCATCCGATGGGTGTTTTCCCGACGCGTCATGGCCGACCCTTCGCGGTTGTAGGCGGCGAACAGTTCATCGGCCAGTTTCAACGCCGTCGGTCGCCCTTTCTTTTCGCGAACGGCCAGCAGGATCCAACGGATGGCCAAGGATTGCTGGCGGTTCTTGTTGACCTGCATCGGCACCTGGTACGAGGCGCCACCGACTCGTTTCGAGCGAACTTCGATATGCGGCTTGACGTTGTCCAGAGCCGTGTGGAACACTTCGATCGGTTCCTGCTCGGGCAAACGCCGCTTCAGTTCGTCCAAGGCATCGTAAAACACGCCCTGCGCGATACTCTTCTTGCCATCCCACATCAGGCAATTGATGAACTTGCTGGCCAGCAGCGACTGGTAACGCGGGTCTGGCCTGAGTTGTGTTCGACTGGAGGTGATTCGACCCATGGACGTTTACTTCCTTTTCGCACCGTAACGACTTCGGGACTGCTTTCGCCCGTCGACTCCAAGCGTATCCAGAGCGCCGCGGATCACTTGATAACGCACGCCGGGCAAATCGCGGACTCGTCCACCCCGCACCAACACGATCGAGTGTTCTTGCAGGTTGTGTCCTTCACCCGGGATGTAGACCGTAACTTCTTTGCCGTTGGACAACCGCACTCGGGTGATCTTTCGCAGCGCCGAATTCGGCTTCTTGGGCGTCATTGTCCGCACCTGCAAGCAGACCCCCTGCTTTTGAGGGCATGCGTCAAGCACCGGCGCTTTGGTCGCCTTCCGCTGAGCACGACGGCGTCGACGGACTAATTGGTTAATCGTAGGCATGGTGTGCCTTTACTGCACCTTTCTAAAAAACGCGATCGGAGGACTTCTTAGCAAAGCTCAGGACAAATCCCAAGAAGCCAAGCATATCGGTGATCGGCCGTATGTCAACCCTCCTGCTGGTCAGAAATTTCGTCGTCGCCGAAGATGTCTTGGAAAGAACGCGCGTCGCCGGTCGCACGCACCGCGTCCTGATCGGCGTCCTCGTCGGATTCTTCCAATTCGTCGATCGCTTCGGATTCTTCTTCGGTGGCATCCTGAAGCAGGGGGAAGCTGGTTTCCAACGCCGAAGGGGCTTCGGCCGACAAAGCGGTCAAGGCTTCCGGTCGGAATCGGACTTCGGCATCCTGGAAGTTGCGGAACCCGGTTCCAGCGGGGATCAGATGTCCCAGAATCACGTTCTCTTTCAGCCCCACCAAGTGATCGGTTTTCCCGGCCAGCGCGGCTTCGGTCAGCACCTTGGTCGTCTCTTGGAAGCTGGCGGCCGAAATAAAGCTGGAACTCTGCACCGACGCCTTGGTGATGCCCAGCAACTGGGTACTGGCCGTCGCCGGTTTGGGGCGGACGGCCTGAGCCGGTTGACCGCCGAGCGCCTCGATCTGGCTATTGGCTTGTTCCAGGACGTCCCTGGGTACAATGGTCCCGACCGAATAATCCGTGTCGCCCTTGTCGCTGATCTTGAGGCATTGGGCCAGATCCTGGTTGACTTTACGGAAATCGAAGCGATCCATCACCAGCCCGGGCAACAGATTGGTATCTCCCGCCTGTTCGACCTTCACCTTGCGCAGCATGCGGGCGACAATGATCTCGATATGCTTGTCGTTGATTTCGACGCGCTGGCTGCGGTACACCCTCTGGATTTCGTCGGTCAGGTACCGTTGAACCTCTTCTTCGCCGGAGACTCGCAGGATCTCGTGGGGCACCAGGGGGCCATCCACCAAGGCTTGGCCGGCATTGACCACGTCGCCGGAATGGACCAGGAACCGCTTTCCGTGCGGCACCAAATGCTCGCATTCGATGCCACCTTCGCTGCGAACCACGATCATCCGTTTCCCACGCCGCTTTTCGCCCATGATTTCCACAATTCCATCGACCTCGGCGATCACCGAGGGGTCTTTGGGTTTCCGAGCTTCGAAGATCTCCGTGACTCGCGGCAGACCGCCGGTGATATCGGTGATTCCGGACGTTTCACGCGGCGTTTTGGCCAACACCGATCCGGCGGAGATCTGCGCTCCCTCGGCCGCTTCGATGTGGGCTCGCTCGGGCAGGTAATACACGTCCAGAGGCTTGCCATCGGCATCTTCCAGCACGATCTGCGGATGCAATTCGCCCTTGTGGTCGATGATCAAGCGGCGGACGTTTCCCGAGGGGTCTTTTTCCATCCGCATGGTTTCGGCCTCGACGATATCCTCGAAGCGCACCCGCCCCGAGACTTCGGCCAGGATCGGGATGCTGTGCGGGTCCCATTGGCAAAGGCTTTGTCCCGCTTTGACTTCCTGATTCTCTTCGACCAAAAGCTCCGCCCCGGCGGGGACTTCCCATTTTTCCAATTCCCGTCCCCGCGAATCCAAAATCGAGATCTCTCCACTGCGGGTCAAGGCGATGCAACGGCCCTCCTCGCTGCGGACGAAGCGCATTCGCGTGAACTTGACGATCCCGCTGCGCCTGGCGTGCGTCTCGCTTTCCTCGACGCTGGTATTGACCGAACCACCGATATGGAAGGTCCGCATCGTCAACTGGGTGCCCGGTTCACCGATGCTCTGAGCGGCGATGATTCCGACCGCCATGCCCTCTTCCACCAGAGCGCCGCTGGACAGGTCCATCCCATAGCATCGGCGGCAGACTCCCAGGGCGGCTTCACAAGTCAGCGGGCTGCGGACCTGGATCTTTTCCAGGCCCAAGTCTTCAATCTTGCGAGCGCTGTCCACCGTGATCATGCCGTTTTCCCGGACGATCATTTCGTCGGTGATCGGATGAACGATATTCTGGCGACTGACGCGACCCACGATGGCTTCGGCCAGCTTGACCTCGACCTTCTCGCCTCGATAAATGACCCCCTTGGTAATCCCTTGCGTCGTGCCGCAGTCGTCACAGGTGACGACCACGTTCTGAGCCACGTCGGCCAGTTTTCGCGTCAGGTACCCGGAATCGGCGGTCTTCAACGCCGTATCGGCCAGACCTTTTCGAGCACCGTGGGTCGAGCTGAAGTACTCCAGCACACTCAATCCCTCGCGGAAATTCGCCTTGATCGGCGTCTCGATGATCTCCCCCGTCGGTTTGGCCATCAACCCGCGCATTCCCGCTAGCTGCCGGATCTGTTCGATGCCGCCCCGAGCACCGGAGTGAGCCATGAGATACACAGGATTGATGTATCCGGTGCCGCCACGGTCGTCGGACTTCATGGCGTCCATCATCTCGGTCGTGATCTTTTCCCGAGCGTGCGTCCAGGTATCCAGCACCTGGTTGTAACGCTCCTGTTCGGTGATCACACCCCGATCGTACAGCTTCTTGAACTTCAAGACTTGTTTTTCGGCATCGCCGATATGCCGGACCTTCGTGTCGGGCGTCACCAGGTCGTCGGTGGCGAATGACAATCCGCTGAGCGTGCTCTGCTGGAACCCGACGGCATTCATGTCGTCCAACAGGGTGATCGTGGCGCGGCGCCCCAATCGCTGGTAGCAATCGGAGATCACCGTGGCGAGTTCGCCGGAACGCAACGGAATGTTGTAGAAATCCATCCCCTTCGGCAAACTCATGTTATAGATGACTCGGCCGACCGTCGTCTCGATCAATTCCCCCGGTTTGCCGGAGGCGTCTTCCGTTTTGACGCGTCGATCCGCCGGCAGTCGGACCTTGATCTTCGCGTGCAATTCGATCTTCTTCAACGAATAGGCCAGTTCGGCTTCCTCCATCGAAGCGAAGACCATGCCGTCGCCCTTTCGATTGGGCAACATCAAGGTCATGTAGTAGCAGCCCATCACGATGTCCTGGGACGGGCTCATGATCGGCTTGCCGTTGGCGGGCCCGAAGATGTTGTTGGTGGACATCATCAACGTGTGGGCTTCGACCTGCGCCTCGATCGACAAGGGCAGATGGACCGCCATCTGGTCGCCGTCAAAGTCGGCGTTGAATCCTTTGCAAACCAGCGGATGCAGATGGATGGCATTGCCTTCGACCAGCACGGGTTCGAAGGCCTGGATGCCCATGCGGTGCAACGTGGGCGCCCGATTCAGCAGGACCGGATGGTTCTGGATGACCGATTCCAGGATGTCCCAGACCTCCTCGTCCTTGCGTTCCAGCATCTTCTTGGCGCTCTTGATCGTATCGGCGTGCCCCAGTTCCTTCAACTTGCGGATGATGAAGGGCTGGAACAACTCCAGGGCGATCTTTTTCGGCAGACCGCACTGGTGCAGTTTCAGTTGAGGTCCGACGACGATGACGCTGCGCGCCGAGTAATCGACTCGTTTTCCCAACAGATTCTCGCGAAATCGGCCCTGCTTGCCTTTGATCATGTCGGTCAGCGACTTCAACGGCCGATTGCTGCTGCCCAGCACCGGCCGCTTGCAGCGGTTGTTGTCGAACAGCGCGTCGACCGACTGCTGCAACATGCGTTTTTCGTTACGGATGATCACTTCCGGCGCGTTCAAATCGACCAGTTTGCGGAGCCGGTTGTTGCGATTGATGATCCGGCGATACAGGTCGTTCAGATCGCTGGTGGCAAAGTTTCCGGAGTCCAGCAACACCAACGGCCGCAGATCGGGAGGGATCACCGGGATGACGTCCAGCACCATCCACTCGGGCCTGTTATCGCTGTCCCGGATCGATTCGACGATCTTCAGCCGGTTGATCAGATCCTTTCGTTTCTGCTTCGAGTTGGTTTCCATCAACTCGACTCGCAGCTCGTCCGCCAACGAAACCAGATCCAGATTCGTCAGCAGTTTTCGAATCGCTTCGGCGCCCATGTCGACCTCGAAGGCGCCGTCGCCCCACTGTTCGCGTGCCGCCCGGTACTCCTCTTCGGTCAGTAGTTGCTTGACCTCAAGGTCCGTTGCTCCAGGATCGATCACGGTGTAATCCTGGAAGTAGACGACCTTTTCCAAGCTGGTGGTCTTCATGTCCAGCAAATTGCCCAAGCGGCTGGGCATCGCTTTGAAGAACCAGATATGGACCACGGGCGCGGCCAACTCGATGTGCCCCATGCGTTTCCGACGCACGCGGGAATGGGTGACCTTGACGCCACAGCGGTCGCAGATCATCCCCTTGTACTTCATGCCTCGGTACTTGCCGCAACCGCATTCCCAGTCCTTTTCGGGACCGAAAATCCGCTCGCAGAACAACCCGTCTTTCTCTGGCCGGTAGGTGCGGTAGTTGATCGTCTCGGGCTTTTTGACTTCGCCGAACGACCAACTGCGAATGTCATGCGGCCTGGCCAGGCTGATCTTGACCGATGCGTAATCGTTAATCCGGTCGTACGAGCTATCGCTGGTGGTCATATGCCTGTGCTCCTTTCAGGAATGGATTGCAAATCGTTCCGAGGTCGCCACGGTTCAGATGCGGCGTTTCTCCAACTGCATATTCAAAGCCAAGCCACGGATCTCGTTGGTCAATACGTCGAAGCTGGCCGGAGTACCCGCTTCCAAAGTATTTTCCCCCTTGACCATGGACTCGTAGATTTTCGTACGTCCTTCCACGTCGTCGCTCTTGACGGTCAGCAGTTCTTGCAAGATGAATGCGGCTCCGTAGGCTTCCAACGCCCAAACTTCCATCTCGCCGAACCGCTGCCCACCAAACCGGGCCTTGCCACCCAGCGGTTGCTGGGTAATCAGCGAATAAGGCCCGGTACTGCGAGCGTGAACTTTGTCGTCCACCAAGTGATGCAATTTCAGCATGTAGATGTACCCGACCGTCGTCTCCTGCGAGAACGGCTCGCCGGTTCGACCATCGATCAATTGAACTTTACCGTGACGCGGCAGCCCCGCCTGGTGCAACGCATCGTTGACATCTTCTTCCGAAGCACCATCGAAAACGGGGGTAATCGCCTGGAAGCCCAACTTGGCCCCGGCCCATCCCAGGTGCGTCTCCAGAATCTGACCGACGTTCATACGGCTGGGCACGCCCAGGGGGTTCAGCATGATCTGCAGCGGCGTCCCGTCAGGAAGGTACGGCATGTCTTCGACAGGCAGGATCTTTGCGATGACCCCCTTATTCCCATGCCGCCCGGCCATCTTGTCACCTACCGAGACCACGCGTTTGGTGGCCACGTAAACCTTGACCATCTGCAAGACGCCGCTCCGCAGTTCGTCGCCACGCTTCAGGCTGTTCAACCGTCGATCGCGATCGTCGATGGCGTTTTCGACGGTCGGCCAGTGGCTCTGATGGATCTTCTGGACTTCTTCCCGTTTTTCCTCCGGCAATTTGTCCCCCAGAGTCGCCAAGCGGAAATTCTGGGCTTTCTCTACAAGGAACTTCAAATCCTGATCGCCGGTCAACGGCGTGTTGTCTTCGTCCGTCAGAGGTCGGCCGATCGCCTGCTCCATCTCCTCGATCATCGCCTGAAAAGCCTTGGCAATGATCTCGTTTCCCTCCGCCTCGACCTGCTTCAATTGTTGTTCGAATTCCTTCCGTTCCTCCTCCGACAGGCTCATGCGACGCGAGAACTTTTGCGTATCGATCACGATGCCTTCCAAACCGGAGGGGGCTTCCAGCGAGTCGTTTTTCACGTCTTCGCCGGCGCGGCCGAAAATCGCATGCAACAACTTTTCTTCCGGCGTCAATTCGGTCTTGGACTTGGGTGACACCTTGCCGACCAAGATATCTCCAGGGGAAACCCGAGTTCCGATCTGCACGATCCCCGTTTCGTCCAAGTTCCGCAGAGCCTTTTCCGAGACGTTCGGGATGTCCCGAGTGAACTCTTCACGCCCCAACTTCGTCTCGCGGATCTCCACGTCGAATTCCTCGATGTGGATCGATGTGTACGTGTCGTTCTGGACCAGTTCCTCGCTGATGATGATCGCGTCCTCGAAATTGAATCCATCGAACGACATGAAGCCGACCAACACGTTGCGTCCCAACGCCAATTCGCCTTGATAGGTCGCGGCGCCGTCTGCCAGAACCTGCCCCTTTTCTACCTTGTCGCCAACCCGAACGATCGGCTTCTGGTTCAAGCAGGTCCGTTCGTTCAGACCTCGAAACTTTTTCAGCAGATACACGTCGCCACCCACTTCGATACGGTTGGCGTCTACATAATTGACGGTGCCCGAACGACGTGCGGTCACAACCATGCTGCTGTTACGAGCCACGTACTGCTCCATGCCGGTCGCAACGATGGGCGGCTCGGTGACCAATAGGGGAACGGCCTGCCGCTGCATGTTGGAACCCATCAAGGCGCGGTTGGCATCGTCGTGTTCCAGGAACGGGATCAGCCCCGCCGAGACGCCCACCATCTGGCTGGGGGCCACGTCGATGTAGTCGACCTGCTCGGGCAGCACGATCTCGAAGTCCGAACGATGTCGAGCGATCAAGTTGGCGCCACCCACCAGTTTTCCACTTTGCACCTCGGAATCGGCCGGCGCTACGTACGCATCCGTTTCCTGGTCCGCTCGCAGCCAGACGATCTCCTCGGTCAGCTTCCCCTCCTTGACCACGCGGTAAGGCGTTACCAAAAAGCCGTATCCGTCGACACCAGCGTAGATCGCCAAGCTGGAGATCAGCCCGATGTTGGTTCCTTCCGGCGTCTCGATCGGACAAATGCGACCGTAGTGCGAGATATGGACGTCACGCACTTCGAACCCGGCTCGCTTGCGGTTCAATCCGCCCGGACCCAAGGCCGATAAACGGCGTTCATGGGTCAATTGGGAAAGCGGGTTCGTTTGATCGACGACCTGCGAAAGCTCCCCGCGACCGAAGAAGTATTCGATTGCTGCGGAAACACTCTTGGGATTGATCAAGCTCCTGGGCGTCATGTCTTCGGCATCCTTCAAGCTCATCCGCTCCTGGACCGTTCGCCGAAGTTTCAGGAAACCCTTTCGAAGCTCGTCGCTGGCCAATTCCTCAATGGTGCGCAATCGCCGGTTTCCCAAATGGTCGATGTCGTCGATCTCGGCATGTTCATCGCTGGCATGCAACGCCAGCATGTACTTGATCGACGCAATCAGATCCTCCGGACGCAACGTCTGCTCGTCCTCCGGCAGATCGACGTTCAGCTTTCGATTGATGCGAAAACGGCCGACTCGCCCCAAGCGATACCGGTTGACGTCGTAGAACTTCTCCTGGAATAACGTTCGCGCTTTTTCCAATTGCGGCGGGTTCCCCGGCCGCAATCGCTGATAGATCCGCAACAACGCCTCTTCGTGACTGGACGTGTTATCCTCCTGCAAGCTGTTGAAAATCAACGGGGCTTTCTCGGCCTCCGTGACTTCCACTTCCTTCACCCCGGAGGTACAAATCAACTCGGCGATATTATTCGTGATCTTCTGGCCCGACTCCACCAGGATTTCGCCGGCTCGATCGCTGCTGCTGGGATAAACGATGTCGTCGACCGCAATCTTGCCTTCGATTTTCGCGGCACATCGTCCGTCCTTGATTTTTTCCACGTGCGTCTCGTAGAACGCGCGGACAATTTCCGCATCCGTCCCCAGTTCCGCGCTCATCGCTCGTAGCAACGTCATCGCCGAGAACTTACCGCTCTGGTCGATGCGGACACTCAAAGTGTCCTTCTTCGTGGCGTTGATCTCGATCCAACTGCCCCGTTCGGGAATCACACGGCAACTGGGCAATTTCCGATCCGATGTGCCGTCCTGTTCCATCACAAAATCAACGCCCGGACTGCGATGCAATTGGCTGACGACCACGCGCTCGGCACCGTTGATGATGAATTCGCCACCGCCGAGCATGATCGGCAGATCCCCCAAATACACCTCCTCGTCCAGCGGTTGCTCCTTCTTCAGTCGCAACCAGATCCGGAAAGGACGACCGTACGTCAAGCGCAACTGTCGACACTCGTCGGGAACGTAACGGGGCTTGCCCAACTCGTACCGCAAGTATTCCAACGATGTTTGCTTATCATAGCTCTCGATGGGGAAGATTTCGCGCAGCACGGCTTCCAAGCCTTGCGCCGCACGGCTGTCCGAAGGTACATCCTCCTGCAGAAACGTCCGATAACTCTCCGTCTGGATCTGCGTCAGGTCCGGGATAAACGGGGCCTCCCGATTGCTCCCGAAGTACCTTACTTCTTGTGTCTGCAGACGCCTTTCAATAGGGGTGGGCATAAATATACTCCGGGATTAGAGTCCTGGTCGGGGCGGGGTCTTGGGCTGAATCCGAGGCGAAAACGATGATAGACAGCTTCACCCGCTGCGCGCACCCTGAGCGCAGTTGATAGCGAAGCTCGAAAAAATCGCTAGAAATCGTCCAGATCAGTGTCAAACGTCCACTACCTGCGCTGACCACCACCCTAGGAGGTGGGCAGCAACTAGTCGTGTAGAGCGAACATGAACCAACGTGACTACTTCAATTCGACCGAACCGCCGGCTTCTTCAAGCTCGGCCTTCATCTTTTCTGCCTCTTCCTTGGTAGCTGCCTGCTTCAAAGTGGCCGGCACGCTTTCGACCAACTTTTTCGAATCCATGAGGGAAGCCCCTGTCAAGTTCTTGACAACCTTGACCACATTCAACTTCTTATCGCCGAATCCCGTCAAGACGACATCGAACTCGGTTTTTTCGACTTCCGCCGCCGGACCGCCCTCAGCGGGCGCCGCCATCACGACCCCGCCACCGGCGGCCGGCTCGATGCCGTACTTGTCCTTCAAGTAATCGCTCAACTCCTTCGCCTGCTTGAGAGTCAAATCGGCGATCTTGTCCCCGAGTTCCTGGGTCGAGGGAGAAAACTCTTTCGTTGCAACTGCTTCTGACATGACGCTATGGGCCCTTTCTGACATTTGGCACCGAGACAACGCGGCTCGATGCTCCCGGTTATTGAAGTAGTAGACTCGTGTTCGGTTCCTGCTGGACGTATGAACTACTCGCCAGCGGCTGGATTGGCTTCTTCTTCCGCTTCTTCCGCGTTTTCTTCTTCCGCGCCTTCTGCCTTTTTCTCGACCTGACTGGCCAACGCACCACCCGGCGCCAACAACTGTGAACTGATCTGTGCACCAGGAGACAGGATTTGACCCAACAGCAGGCTCAATTGACCCTCGCGATTGGGCCACTTGCTGATATCCTTGACCATCTGGGCCGAAAGATGTTCACCGTCCATCACGCCGCCACGCGGCTCGAACGGTTGAAATTCGCCGCTACGTTGAATATCGATGACCTCTTTGGCCAGCGAGATAACATCCTCGCCGCCCCAGAGCATCGCCAACGTTCCCGCAGCGCCGTCGAACGCCGCCGCCAACGGCGTTCCCTCACATGCCCGTCGAGCCAAGTTATTCTTGACGACCATCAAATTCATCTGCTTTTCGCGAAGACGCTTGCGAAGCTGGACGGTCTTGTTGGCATCCAGCCCCACCACGTTGACCAACAACGCGTCTTCCACCCCGGAAAGCCGTTGAGACAAATCTTTGGTAACGAGATCTTTTACGTATTTGCTCATTCGTGTGCCATTTCTTGAAAGCCAAACGTGTTTCGCAAGCCGGTCGCTATCAGGCCGCGATACGTACACTGGGGCTCATCGTCGCCGCAATCGCCACGCCCCGCAGGTAAGTGCCTCGAACGGCGACGGGCTTCATCCCGATGACCAGATCCATAAATGCCCGGATGTTTTCCCGCAGTTTTTCATCGTCGAAGCTCAGCCGCCCCACGACCGCGTGAACGTTTCCGCCCGAATCGTTGCGGAACTCCACCTTTCCAGCCTTGTACTCCTTCACCACTCTTGCCACATCCGGCGTCACGGTTCCCGCTCGAGGCGATGGCATCAGGCCCCGAGGACCCAACACGCGTCCCAGCGGACCGACCAGGCCCATCATGTCAGGGGCTGCGATGCACGCGTCGAATTCCAACCATCCATCTTTGATCCGCTTGGCCAGATCCTCCTGGCCGACCTCGTCCGCCCCAGCCTCCTTGGCAGCATCCGCCAAATCGCCTTTCGCAAAGACGATCACTCGCTGAGTCTTCCCGATCCCGTGCGGCAGCACGATCGAACCACGGACGATCTGGTCGGCTTGTCGTGGGTCGATGCCCAACCGCATGTGGATCTCGACCGTTTGATCGAATTTGGTGTTCGCACTTCGCTTCAGCAAGGCCACGGCCGCATCCAATGGCAGCATCTCCTTGCTGGGAAACTCTTTGCTGAGCGCCTCGTATCGTTTGGATCGCTTCGTCATCGTCTTATCCCATCCCGATTCAATGTATTATTGCGTGATTGTCGAGTGAACGGGCAACGTCTCCCCAGATTCCCACCAGACTAACCTTCGACATCCAGCCCCATGCTCCGAGCCGTTCCCGCGACCATCCGGCAGGCCGCCTCCAAATCGCCAGCGTTCAGGTCCGCCATCTTTTTCTGAGCGATCTCTTCGATCTGAGCACGGGTCACTCTCCCAACCTTGTCCTTATTGGGCACACCCGAACCCTTCGCAATTCCCGCGACCTGCTTCAAAAGCGAGGCAGCCGGTGGGCTCTTGGTGATGAACTCGAACGTGCGATCGTTGAAAACGCTGACCACGACCGGGATGGGGGTCCCATTATACTCCTTGGTTCTGTCGTTGAATTGCTGGACAAATTGCCCCAAATTGATTCCAAACTTACCCAGCGACGTGCCGACCGGCGGGGCCGGAGTAGCCTGACCACCGGGTACCTGGAACTTCGCTTGACCGACCAACTTCTTCGCCATGTAACTCTACCCTGCCTGCAAAAATTTTCCCTACTGACCTGATCCTGCGTGCACCGTCAGACCGCTTCAAGTTGCCAATGCTCCAGTTCGACAGGTGTCGATCGATTGAAAATCGTGATGACCACCGTGATTCGCCCGTTGGCCTCGTCGATGGATTCCACGTCCCCTTCGAAATTTTGAAAGTTTCCCTCTTTTACGCGAACTCGGTCTCCGCTTCGGAAGGGAATCGCGGTTTTGATCTGAGCACCGCCCTCCTCCTCGCCGGCTCCCATTCGGAGAATTCGCTCGACTTCGTGCGCATCCATCGGTGTGGGTTTTCCGGCCGATCCGGTAAAATCGCCGACCCCTGGCGTCTCACGTACCAAAAACCAAGTATCGTCGGTGATCGCCATGTTGACCAGGAGGTATCCGGGATACAATTTTCGTTTGACGATCCGCCGTTTACCGCTTTTGCTGTACTCGGCGACATCCTCGGTCGGTACGATGATATCACCAAAATAACCCTCAAGCCCCTCGATCTTGATGCGACGCACCAGCGCATCACGGATCGAATCCTCCCGATTGACCTGGACCTTGAGAATGAACCATTCCCTTGGGGTGTCTTCGGGCGCCAAAGAATCGTCCGATTGCGGATCTTCGGAGTTCTCTTCGGGTTCATGATACTGATTGCTGCTCGGATCGCTCACCGAAATACACCTCTGAACGTTAGGCCGCGTTTTTCAGGATTCCCATCCATTCGAACAGGAACCCCCACACCAAATCATATCCGAACAGCAACGTCGCCATGGCTAGCATCACGAAGATGACCACCATCGAAGCGCGGTACAACTCGGTTCGCGATGGCCACGAAACCTTATTCATCTCCGCCTCGACCGCGATCAAGAAATCGGCGAACCGAGGCATGTTGACGGCTCTGTAGGAGATCCATAACCCAATCAGCAGGATTGCACCTGCCGCTGAGTAGCTGACTGCAGGCGAAAACGCTGGCCCAAAGTGAGCAAAAAACCGCCAAGCGCCCAGCGCCACGCCAATCGCCAACGCGGCGAACGTCGCCTGGCGCGTTACTCGGCCTTGGCTGCGTTTGTAGACGCCAACTTGAAACAATTCGCCAAACCACATACCCGTCGAGGCAACCCTGTCTTTGGACATGAAAACTCTGCCTCCATGCAAAAAAAACCAACCCGCATCCGACGGTCGGGCACCCAGCCCGACCGCCGATGCGAGTCGCATGGCAGGGGCGGCGGGAATCGAACTCGCAACCTCCGGTTTTGGAGACCGGCGCTCTGCCAGTTGAGCTACACCCCTGGAAACGTACCCTACGAAAGGATCTTGGTTACCACTCCCGACCCTACGGTTCGACCACCTTCGCGGATGGCGAATCGAACGCCATCATCCATCGCGATCGGCTTCAACAACTCGACCGACAATCGGACGTTGTCGCCCGGCATGCACATCTCGGCATCCACCAAGTTGGCAGTTCCGGTAACGTCGGTCGTCCGGAAGTAAAACTGAGGCCGATAGCCGCTGAAGAAGGGCGTGTGACGCCCGCCTTCGTCTTTCGACAAACAGTATACCTCGGCTTCGAACTTCGTGTGCGGGTTGATGGACCCGGGCTTGGCCAACACCTGACCACGCTCGATGTCATCTCGCTTGACGCCTCGCAGCAAGCAGCCCACATTGTCGCCCGCTTTGCCCTCGTCCAACAGTTTGCGAAACATCTCGACGCCCGTGCAGGTGGTCTTGCGCGAATTCCGCAAGCCGATGATCTCGACCTCCTCGCCGACCTTGACCTTGCCTCGCTCGATACGTCCCGTCGCCACCGTTCCGCGACCTTCGATCGAAAACACGTCTTCGATCGCCATCAAGAACGGCTTGTCTTCCTCACGCTGCGGCTCGGGGATCGCCTCGTCGATCGCGTCCATCAACTCACTGATGCACTTCGTCTTCTCAGGATCATCCGGGCTCTGGTAGGCGGGCAACGCCGACCCATGTACCACCTTGATGTTGTCCCCGTCGAAGTCGTACTTGCTCAACAACTCCCGTACTTCCAACTCGACCAACTCCAACAACTCCTCGTCGTCCACCAAGTCGCACTTGTTCAGGAAAACGACCAACTGGGGAACGTCCACCTGTCGAGCCAGCAGGACGTGCTCGCGGGTCTGGGGCATCGGGCCATCCGCAGCCGAAACCACCAAGATGGCGCCATCCATCTGGGCGGCACCGGTGATCATGTTCTTGATAAAGTCGGCGTGGCCGGGGCAATCGATGTGGGCGTAGTGACGCGTTTCCGTCTCGTACTCGACATGCGCGACGGCGATCGTCACCGTCTTCGATTCGTCGCGAACCGTTCCACCCTTTGCGATGTCCGCATAGGACTTGAATTCCGCCAAACCCTTCGCGGCCTGAACAGCCAGGATCGCTCCGGTCAAAGTCGTTTTTCCATGATCGATGTGCCCGATCGTGCCTACATTGACATGCGGCTTCTTCCGCTCGAATGTCTGCTTAGCCATGTTTTTTTCACCTGCGTTCTAAGTGCGTCACAACCAAAAAACCAATACCACGTTCTCGTTCACACTGCAGCCGCCGCACAGCGGCCAGCATGGGAGAGCTGCTGACGGGACTCGGACCCGTGACCTCGTCCTTACCAAGGACGCGCTCTACCAACTGAGCTACAGCAGCCGATATGTTCCTCGAAAAACTCCGAAATAAACTCCGTCACTACCTCCGAGCAGAGCGGGTGAAGGGAATCGAACCCTCGTCTTCAGCTTGGAAGGCTGTTGCTCTACCATTGAGCTACACCCGCACCCCACACCCTGGCTTTCATTGCTTATGTTTCACGCTTATAAAGTGGGGGGTGCAGGATTCGAACCTGCGAAGGCGTTGCCAACGGATTTACAGTCCGTCCCCTTTGACCGCTCGGGAAACCCCCCAGGATCACCCAGTTTGCTCCGACGCTGACTCGGCGTTGAACCCACTTTCCAAACATTGTTTTTTCCAGGTCCAAAGGAGCCAGCGGAGGGACTCGAACCCACGACCTGCTGATTACAAATCAGCTGCTCTGCCAACTGAGCTACGCTGGCTTGGCAGATACGTTACCCCCGCTGGGAAAACCGGCAAGTATAGCGAAGCCACCCCCGCATGCAATAGCCAAACCGAGATAGTCTGCCCTGATTCCTTGCAATCGAGCGAAATGGCGACCGCGCTTGAGCAAACCATGCCGCCAATTGTTGCAGCCAAGCCCCCATGGTGAACTAATCTGGCAGCTCGATTCGCTCTTCCGCAACGGCCAGGCGCAGTTTGCTGAGCGCTCGAGCTTCGATTTGCCGAATCCGCTCTTTTGTGACCCCCAAATCGGAACCGACTTCCTTCAGTGTCTTCGGCTCCTGACGACGATCCAGACCGAAGCGGCTAATGATAATGGTCTGTTCTCGCGAGTCAAGGCGGTCGAGGATCTTTTCGACCTGTTGCTGGCGCAACATCTGGGCTGTTTCCTCCTTGCTGGGGATGGCGCGTTCATCCTGTTGAACTGCGAACGCCTCGTCCTGACTGGTGCGAAACCGATCACGTTGCTTGAATTCGTTGGGGATGGTGCGAGCGAAATTACGCATGATCGCCCAACTGGCATACGTGCTGAATTTATTGCCGCGAGAATAATCGAACTTCTCGGCGGCTCGAATCAAGGACATGTTCCCGTCGCTGACCAAGCCGAAAAAGTCCTCGGAAGCCGTCACGTGCCTCTTGGCGATCGAAACCACCAAGCGCAAATTCGACTGGATGATCTGATTCTTCGTATGGACTGCTTCCTGGTACAACTGCTCGATCTGATCCATCAACGCCACTTTGGCCCGTTCCGGTCGCAACTGTTCGCGCAGTTTTCCAGCTTGGAATTTGAGATAATTGTATTTCCGGAACAGGTGATATTCCTGTTCGCGAGTCAACAACGGGACCTCGTACAATGCGGCCAAGTAAGAGGGCAATCCGCTTGGCATCCGGGAGGCCTTTCCAGACGCTTGGCCTTTCGGCATCGGCGCCAAGATGACTTCCTCCGCGTCGGATTGCTCGAATTGCTCGTTGTAGACGCATTCCAACGGGAGTTCGGCCAGACGCTTTGCACGAATCTCGTTCAGTACACGATGGATACTCGACGCCGTTCGCTGATAACGCCGAATCAGTTCGGACACCGGCGTTCCCCGACGATGGTCTTGGTAGATCTTTTCTTTCAGTTCGTCGTTCAACGGACCGGAGTTGTCCGGGTAGATCGCCAAGTCGGGATGAGCGCGATCGAATTGCTTTAGCGTGTATCGCACCGTTTCCACGCTTCGATTCATGGTCTTGGCGATGCGACGCGCTGCTTCCGACTGGCACGCACCGGCCAACGCCAAACGTCGCGCACGGTCGATGATCTCCGCGCGATCGCCGCTGGTCAAATGGCTGAACATCTCGCCCCGCGCCACGCGTCGCTGATTCTTCGCAACAAAACGGTCCACACTGCTCTGCAAAAAGCCCAATCGTTTGCGTCCACCAGCGAAAATCAGACGTCGGCTGACCAATCCCTGCTCTCGCCAGCGAGAAATCGTCTTCGACGACACCCGAAACAGGCGACTGAGATCTTCCACCGTGTGCACCGGTTCGGGCAAGTCGGCAACGCGGATGTCGGCCGAGTCAGAAACATCCTCTACAAAAAGACGCACGTCGTGCCGAGCATCCTCGCCCGTCAAGTGAATATGGCGGCTCTGCTCGGGGCGATAATCGGTGATCCTAAAGCAGAGGTATTCGTAGCTGTATGTCTTGGTTGGATCGATTTCCCCCAAAAGTATCTCGGCTCGTTCCACTTGCTCCAACTTCCTCTTTCGAGGCGCAAAGCGAACCTGTTGGTCACAAAGCTGTTTGATGATGTCGCTGCAATACTGGGAATGCATGACGATTCCTCTTCGTTCTTCAGCGGTACCAACGACATTCCTTGCGGCTCCATTCGCGGCGTGGCACCAACATCAGGGGGTGTGGTCTGCCGATCCTGGCAGAACCCAATCGCGCTGGAATCAATACGGACTCGAAAAAAACCCCGTGCTTGAATCCTACGGCAACCAATCTTCAATAGTTCTTCCTAAATGTCCTATGACGGTTCTGAATCGTCAAAGGTTTCTGGCTTAAGCGGCCAGGTCAGCACGGCTCATGGTGGCCGAACGACCTTTCCGCCAGCAAGCGGCTGCCAGAATCGCCTCATGCTAAGTCACGTATTCGAGCCAGCAGTTCGCGCGCCGCCAGCAGAAAACTTTTCAAAAAACACGCATTTTTACTTCTTTTCGCTTTCCTGGTGAACGCTGGAAGCGATTATGGCCGATTTTATCGATCATGCGGTCCTGTACCGTGGGTTGATGGCGGCAAAACCCGTCCCTGTAAACCGGGCTGCGCCCCATTGATTTCGCAAAAAAAGCTGAATCTTTGGAAAAGATCATGAGAAATCGCTGGAATCTGTCGATGCGTGCCCCTTCGCTGGTCGTGCTGACGTGCCTTACCTTCCACGGACTACCGTTACGGGGGGAAAAATACCACCTTGATTCCAGATGGGAGGTGGGCTCGTGTCGTCAAGTGCAGGTGGCTTTAGAGGTCCGGGGCGAACTGCGTCTGAACGCCGATGGCCAGCGGCTGGTGTCTCTGCCGTTGGAAGTCGAAGGCCGGTTGCAATATGCCGAGCGGATCATGAATGTCGAACAGCAGCCCTGGCAGCGGCAAGCGGTACGTTCCTATTCCCACGCAATGGCCAAAATCAAAGCGGGCCAAGGTGTGGTCAATCGAAGGCTGGACGAAAACCAGGGGCCGATCATGGCACTGGTCAAGGAAGATGAATCGCTGCTGTTTTGCCCGAACCGGCCATTGCGACGCGAGACGTTGGACTTGATCGATGTGCAAGGCAACAGCCTGTTGGTCGATCGTCTATTGCCAACCGAACCTATCAAGGTAGGGGATCAATGGCATCCAGAAGAACGCTGGTTGGCAAGATTGTTTGGCTGGGATTTGGTGACGCACAGCGATGTGACGGCTCGATTGGTCAGCGTCGAAAAGCGAGTCGCCTTGCTGGAATTCGGCGGGCGCATGGAGGGTTCGACGGGCGGAGTCGCTTCGGAGTTGGAACTGACCGGCAAGGGCAATTTCGATCTGGATCAGCGGCTCTTGACGTGGTACGCCGTCAGCCTGCGGGAAAAGCGGGCCATCGGCCACGCCGAACCCGGGTTCGAGGTGACGGCCCGTCTCCGCATGGCGCTGAAGGCGGCAGCGGTGCCACCCGAGCTGGCGGACAGCGAATTGGCCCAGCTCCCCACCAACACGGGGCGCTCGGCCGACCTGCTGTCGTTTGTTTCCGACCATGCGGACTTTCAGTTGCTTCACGACCGCCGTTGGCGTTCGATGCTGGACCGGCATGATCTCAGTGTGTTTCGTTTGGTGGATCGAGGCGACCTGATCGCGCAAGGCAACGTCTCGGAACTGCCGGAATTCGAGGCGGGAAGGCATCTGTCTTTAAGTGAATTTCAAGCGGACGTCCAGCAGAATTTGGGCGAGCAGTTCGGCCAGATCGTCGAGGCCTCTCAGAGCGAGTCGCCCGGCGGGAATCGAATCCTGCGCGTTGTCGTTTCCGGCATGGCGTCGGAGCTTTCGATCCAATGGATCTACTACCACATCTCCGACGATCAGGGGCGTCGCGCCGCGATGGCGTTCACGTTCGAATCCGATCTGATCGAACGATTTGGCGACGCGGACCGAACTCTGGTAGAATCCTTTGAGTTCCGCGCACGTCGCAAACCGTTGGAAGCACGCCATCCCACGGAAGATGGTCTGCGATCCTCGCGCTAAGCGGGCGTTTTGAGAAGAAAAGATCGTGAATTGGTCGGGCGAATACCTCTGGACGTTCCTGCTGGCCGCGGTGAATGTGGTCATCGCCGGCGCGGCGACCGTGCACGCCGTGCTGTACAAGCGCGAGACGCGGTCCGTGATCGGTTGGGTCGGCCTGGTTTGGCTCTCGCCCCTGTTCGGCGCCCTGCTGTACTTCTGTTTTGGTGTCAATCGCGTGGAACGCAAGGCGATCACCATGCGTCTGCAGAGCGATTGGCAGCATCCGCGGCAGGCCTTGTTGATCGACCAGGACATCGCACAACGCAACGAGTTGATCGCCAAGCATCCTCCCCTGGCGGAACTGGCAGAGCTGGTGACACGGTTGACCGAACATCCACTGTTTCCGGGCAATGATGTCCAGCCATTATGTGACGGCGATGAAGCATACCCGGCGATGCTGGAGGCGATGGAAGGCGCCGAGCGTTCCGTGACGCTGTTGAGCTTTATCTTCGACAATGATCGAGCCGGCGAGGCGTTCTTGGAGTCGTTGGTCCGTGCGCATCAGCGGGGCGTCCAGGTGCGAGTGCTGATCGATGACGTCGGGGCTCGGTACAGTCGTCCCACCATGCTTCGCCGACTCAAGCAGGCAGGAGTCAACGCCCGGGCATTCCTGCCGACTCGAGTCCCGCGGATGTTCAAGTACGCGAACCTGCGGAACCACCGCAAGATCCTGGTGGTCGACGGGCGCGTCGGTTTTACCGGGGGAACGAATATCCGCGAGGGGCATTGGTTGAGCCTGGGACCTGCGGCGCCGGTCCGCTGCCTGCACTTTCGCTTCGAAGGCCCCGTGGTGGCTCATCTGCAAGAAGCGTTCAGTATGGACTGGGCTTTCGCGGCCGATGAACTGCTGGAAGGCGAGATTTGGTTCCCCAAGATGCAACGAGCCGGCGGTGTCTGGGCACGAGGCGTTCCCGATGGCCCTGACGAGGACATCGACAAGATGCCGCTGACGATCCTGGGAGCGTTGACGGCGGCACGACGTTCGGTGCACGTGATGACGCCCTACTTTCTGCCGGACTCCCCGATCCTGCACGCGCTGAGCGTCGCCGCGTTGCGAGGCGTCGCGGTGCATTTGATACTGCCATCGAAGAACAACATCCCTTTGGTGCAATGGGCATCGGCTGCCGTCTTGCCGGAGATTATCGCTCGCGGTTGTCACGTGCATCTGAACCCGCCTCCGTTCGATCATACCAAGCTGTTGTTGATCGACGATCTTTGGGCGCTGGTCGGATCGACCAATTGGGATGCCCGCAGCCTGCGACTGAACTTTGAATTCAACGTCGAATGCTATTCGCCCGATTTGACGTCTCGTCTGCGTGGCTTGGTCGAACAGCGGATCGCCGATTCCCAATTGTTAACGCTGCCACAACTGCTGAATCGCCCCCTGCTGCCACGTTTGCGCGACGGTGCAGCCCGTTTGATGTCGCCCTATTTATAAACGGAATGGCGCAACTCGTGAAACGCCACGGGCTCGGATACGACGAGGGCGACGTGTGGGATGGGCGAACGATGGTCGGCAAGGCTTCACGGCAGGGGCGGCGTAACGTGGGCCGCAGCACAAATGGACGGTGACGGATACCATCCGGCCGGGTGCTTATGACAGAGCTTAGGCCGGATTGCCAGCGGCGGTGAAAGCGGCGAAAATGCATTTTTCCCGCCTACGACCCACGAGGGCCTCGCCGATGAGCAGAACTCGATCCTCCAACTGTTTGTTCCCCAAACCCGCTTTTCCTCGACCGCGAACCGCCCGCTGGAACTCGGCCTTTTGGGACGCGTCCGTGATCGGTGTCTTGCTCAGCCTGTTGATGGCCTTGGGCAGTTCGGCCGCCGATACGCCGCTGGTCGATGTGCCGCCGTCGCCCAGACAAAAGCCCTATTCCCCGGCGGACAACCAAGTCGTGGAAGTAACTCCGCCGCCCTTCCTTTGGGTGCCCTCGGAACCAGGCAGTACTTACGTCCTGCAAATTTGCCGATCTTCGTCGTTCGACGACGCCGAAACCAAGACGTTCGATGGTCTGAAACGATCGGCCTTCGTCCCCTCGCAGCCGTTGGCAGCAGGTTCGTGGTATTGGCGCTACGGCGTGCAGATCGACGAGAACACGATCTTCGGACGACCACGGCCATTCGTCGTTCCCGAGGACGCTCGGCCGATGCCCTTTCCCAACTGGGACGAAATCATCCCGCATGCACCTCGCCAACGGCCCCGATTGTTCTTTCCCGGCCAGCGACTCGAGCAGATTCGCCAATGGGCGGCCGGCGACCTGAAACCCATGATCGACGCGCTGGTCGAAGCCTGTACCCGTGAGATCGGCGTGGATCTGGTCGCTGAGCCCGGGTATCGGCCGAAAGGCCCCGAGTCGGGACCGTGGGCCGTCAACGTGATGCGCACCACTCGGCCGCCGATGGACGTGATGGAACGCTGTGCGCTGGCCTATCTGCTGACCGGCGACCAGGCCTTGGGCCAAGAGGCTCGACGCCGCCTGGTCCATTTTTTCTCGTGGGACCCGGAAGGGCCGACCAGTTTTTTCTCGTACACCGAACCGGCGATGTGGGTCATGATGCGCGGAACGCGGGCTTACGATTGGACGTACGATCTGCTGACGCCCGACGAGCGGGAGATGATCGAAGCCAATATGCGAATCCGCACGGCTCAATTCGTGAGGCATCTGCAGCGGCTGCCGTTTGAAAGCAATCCGCATGACAGCCACGCTGGTCGGTTGCCCGGCTTCGTGGGCGAATCGGCTTTGTCGTTCATTCACGAGTGGCCCGAGGCGCGTGAGTGGCTCGATTACGCGACGCTTTTGTACTACACTTCGTTTCCCGCATGGGGCGGCGATGACGGCGGCTGGCAAGAGGGCCCGGGCTACTGGAGCGCCTACATGCAGTTCGCCTTGCACTACGTGTTTGCCCTGCGCGAAGCGACCGGCATTGATCTGGGCAGAAAGCCGTTTTTCCGCAACACGCCCTACTATGCCTTGTACACGGCCACGCCGTATCATCAGCATCGACCGTTCGGCGATGGCCAGACAGGCAGCCCACGCGGGCTGGGCCATGTGATGTACGCGTTCTCGACGCTCAACCAAGATCCCTACGCCCGCTGGTACGCCGAAGCGTCGGGGGCGCGGATCGGGGGAGATGTGCTCAGTCTTGTTGGGTACGATCCGACCCTGAAAGCCCGTTCGCCATTGGAACTGCCGCCCGCGCGTCGTTTTGCCGACGTGGGGCTCGCGTCGTTCCACACCGCGCTCGGGGACCAGCAGCACGACATCAGCTTCCTGATGCGCAGCAGCCCCTACGGCGGCGTCAGCCACGGGCACGCGGACCAGAACGCGTACGTGATCGAAGCTTTCGGCCGCGGACTGGCAATCGCCACCGGCTACTATCCTTGGTACAGTTCGCCTCATCACGACCAATGGACTCGAGCCACCAAGGCGAAGAACAGCATCCTGGTCAACGGTCACGGCCAAGTGGCACGCCGCTGGGAGGCCTACGGTCAATTGACCGCCTTCGAGTCGGTCGATGGCTACGATTACGCCGAGGGCGAAGCCGCCCCGGCCTACGCTGGCCGTCTCGACCGGTTTCGCCGCCACGTGGTCCACGTCCGCCCGGGCGTTTTCGTCATGTTCGACGATCTAGCCGCTCCGCAGCCCGCCACTTTTCAATGGCTGTTGCACGCCTACAACGCAATCGATATCGACCAGTCGAAGGGGGTGTTGCGAGTCGAAAACGCACCGGCGGCGATGGACGTTCATCTGCTGCTGCCCGCTGAGATTGAATTCTCGCAGACCGATCAGTACGATCCGCCTCCCGAGTTACCTGCCGACCAGTGGCGCAACACGTGGCATCTGACCGCCAGCACGACCCGGCCGCAGACCTCGCAACAGTTCCTGTCGGTCATGCTGGTCCATCGCACGGACGAGTCGCCCGAATTGCCGACAGTGCAACTGGTCGACGGCACCGGGGCGATGGGCGTGCGGCTGACGGCTTCCGACGGCGCCATCGACACTGTCGTCTTTCGCACCGACCCCGACGCCGAGCAGATCGTCTGTGACGGTCTGACCAGCACCGGTCGTGTTTTCGCCGTAGGCAAAGACGCCACCGGTCGATCGACCCGCCGTCTGGAAATCCCCTAACGCAGCCTCCGGCCGCGATCAGCTTCTGAACGTTCCAGTGCAGTCAATTGGGATCTGTGCCACCTGAAATGCAATGGGAGCTTGTCGATCCACCAACTGTCGGCGCACTGGTACAAAAGAAATATGCAGGACCGACGCATCATACGCGGGCCGAAGACCGCTGGCAGCCCGATTTCTGCCGAACCCGATTGCCGTTCTTGCCAAGTCGGAGATGTCGCCTCGACGTGGGGTTAAACCGAATAAGCACTCGGCCAGGTATTCTCTGGTGGAACCGGGCAAGCCACCGATGTCTACGCGGAATCTGCGCTGGCTTCGTCCAGCACCTCTTCGACTACAAATATCGGCAAGGGGGGATCGCAGGTTACGGCGACCGCGATGGCGTCGGAGGGCCGCGCATCGATCGCGATCAACTCGCCGCCACGGCGGACGCGCAATTCGGCAAAATACGTCCCGTCGCGCAGATCGTTGATCACTACGCTGTCCAGTTCTCCTTCCATCTGCTCGATCGCTTGGACCACCAGATCGTGCGTCAGCGGTCGAGGCGTCTGGATACCCTTGATCCTCCGCTCGATGCTGGTCGCTTCGAAGATACCGATGACGATCGGAAACTGCCGATGACCATCCAACTCGCTCAAATAAATGATTTGTTGATCGTGAATTTCGCTGATAATGATTCGCGACAATTGCATTTCGACAGGCATCCCCTTATCTCCTCTTTATTCCCATTCATTCCCACAGGGTGGCTGGGCCGCCGACCAAATTCGAGCTACCGCTCGGCTGGCATTGGTCCGCTCCCGTTGGTCGCTAACTTTGTGAAAAGTTGACGATTTTGGACGAGACTAAGTATAACCGCCTTGGCGATTCATACGAAGTCCCCGCCCGGGTGAGTCGTTTTCGGACAAGTGGGCAGGGATTGACGATGTCATTCGGGTGTGGTTTGATCTAAGGTCGGATGTCAATATTGGGGTAGCTTGGGGAGAAATGTTCGAATGCCCGAATTCAAAACAGAAGTGGCTCACGTCTTGGGACGTGATCAGGCAGTCGACCGGCTGAAGGAATTCGTGGACCAAGTCCAAGACCGGTTCCAGGGGCAATTGGATGCAGCCGACGGCGCTTGGGCGGGACACGTGCTGGACTTTTCTCTGAAGGCCTCGGGAGTCAGCATCAGCGGTCAATTGATCGTCGAAGAGAACAGGGCTCGTGTGGCCGGCAAACTGCCGTTGATGGCCCTGCCGCTTCGTGGTTTGATCGAACGGCAGATCGCCCAGCACCTGCAAACGGCTCTGGGTTAGGCTCTGTCAGCAAAGGGGGCTGATTCTCTTCGGGCACACCGGATTTCCTGAGTTCCAGCGTGCCCTCCAAAGGGTCTGACCCTTTGACAGAGCTTAGTGCGCACCCGCATTTGCGGCGTTCGTCAGATCGACGAATTCTCAAATCGACACCGTGTTCCATCGACCATGCCCCCGGGTCGCTTGCAGGGCAACGGCCATTACCCCCTTCCCGGGTAGTCGTGCGATCGATCGGTTGAAGCGTGCCGAAGCGCATGTTATGATCGCTTTAGGCTTACACAACATAGGGTTTTAAGATGGTGAAGCAACCGGACGACGACTTATTCGCAGCCAGCACGATGACTTTCGGCGAGCACATCGAGGAGCTAAGGGTGTGCTTGGGGCGTGCCTTGTTGGGCTTGATGCTCGGTTTCTTGATCGGGCTGGTCGTGGCCAGCTACGTCGTTGCCTATATCCAGACTCCGTTGACCAGTGCCCTGGAAAATCATTACATTGGGAAGGCTATCGACGACCTGACGAAGGAGTACTCGACCGAGGGCCAAGCGCTGTCGCCTCAAGTCGTCCAATTTATCCGCGAAAAACGATTCGTGTTCGAAAAGATCTATGTCGAAGCTGCTGAGTTGCGACGAGTGGACGATCTGCTGCAGGGACACGAAGGCCGTTCGGAAGAATCGGACGAATCGGACGAATCGGAAGAATCGGAAGAATTGGCCAAGGTGCCAGCATCAACGGAAACCCGGGTGGTTTCTACCACGGCTGAGGAAGATCCGGAGAGCATCCCTAGCGCAGCCGACACGGCGCCATCGACGAAAAGTGCCGAGTCACCAGCCCGAGGCCAGTTGGTGATCCTGGGAGAAAAGATTCCCGCGCCGCATCCTGTGTTGATCACGGCTCGAGTCTGGCGTCCGATCGATACGCTGGTCAAGGCCCTGAGCGCTCAGGAAGCCTTTATGATTTGGTTGAAAGCTGCCTTTGTCTCGGGGTTGGTGATCGCGAGTCCGTACATTTTTTTCCAGCTCTGGCTGTTCGTGGCTGCTGGCCTATATCCTCACGAGAAGCAATACGTCTACCTGTACTTGCCGATCAGTATTCTGTTATTCTTGGCGGGTGCTGCGTTGGCCTTTTTCGTTGTTTTCGAGTACGTGCTGGCGTTCTTGTTCAGTTTTAATAAGATGATGAACATCGACCCCGATCCGCGGATCAGCGAGTGGTTGGGTTTCGTGCTGTTTTTGCCTTTGGGATTCGGCATCGCGTTTCAGTTACCCTTGGTCATGCTGTTTCTGCACCGGATCGGCATGTTCACGATCGAAGCTTATTTGGAGAAATGGCGCATCGCCGTGCTGGTGATATTCGCCATCGCCATGTTGCTGACCCCTGCCGATCCCGTGAGCATGCTGTTGATGGCGATGCCTTTGACGGCGCTCTACTTCCTGGGAATCGCCATGTGTCACTGGATGCCAAGGAATCGCAGCCCCTTTGCCGAGGGATACGATCCGTAACGTGGTACAGATCCGGAGTGCCACTTAGAGGGCGTTTGCCGTGTTTCGACGCCGTACCATCACGCTCCGTCGCGAAGGCATCTACTACCTTTTGGTATCGATTTTCGTCGTGGGCGGCGCCACGTTGCAAGATATCAACCTATTATTCGTGCTGGCCGGATTGATGATCGGTCCGCTGATCTATAATTGGCGCATGGCCTCGCTTTCCGTGCGTTGGCTCGCAATACGGCGCGTCTTGCCGGAATACGCATTTGCGGGGCAGCCGTTTCGCGTGGAAATCGAGGGTGAAAACTTGCGATACCGCATGGGCAGTTGGATGCTGGTGATCGAGGATTTGATCGAGGCCGATCCGGCCGAGGACAATCCGACCAGCGGCATCCGGATCAGGGCGAGCGCCATCATTGCGTACTTGGGAGCCAAACAGGTCGAGCGTACCTGCTATCAATTGACATTGCCCCGGCGTGGGCGTTACCGCTTCGGACCTCTGTCGGTGTCGACCCGGTTTCCCTTGGGGTTGGTCAAGGCCACTGCACGGTTACCCCAGACTCGTCGCATGATCGTGGGACCGAGACTCGGCACGCTGACTCCGCAATGGTTGCAATTGGTGGATTCCAGGCGATTCGGTCGTCAACGAGCCCAATACCGACAGGGCCCGATCGACGGAGACTACTTCGGTTTGCGAGAATGGCGAGCGGGCGACAGCAAGCGGTGGATTCACTGGCGAACGGCAGCCAAGTTGGGACAGTTGGCGGTGCGGCAGTTCGAGCAGCAGCAGGACCGCGACCTGGCTTTGATCCTGGATTTGTGGGCGCCTGGCTCGCCAAGCGATCAACAGCGGGGAAACGTCGAGCTGGCGGTCAGTTTGGCGGCCACGGTGATCGACCATTTCACTCGCCGGGCTCGGAGCCATCTGACCGTGTGTTTTGCCGCTAGGCCGCCGCGGACATGGTCAAGCCGTGCCACGGCCGTTTTCGGACGCCAGATGATGGAACGTTTGGCAATGGCTCGGGCCACCAGCGACGATTCCCTGCCCGAATTGATGAACAGCCTGGTCCTGAAGATGCCCTCAGGCGCCCGAGTTCTCGTGATCAGCACCCGCAGCGACGAGCTGGGGAGTTTGCAGCACAGCGAAGAGTCTACGGGAAAGGTGCGTTACCTAAGTGCGCTGTCCCAGGTCAACTGGATCGATGTGGGAGCACCTCAATTGGACCTGATTTTTCAGTTGCCCTCGCAGGTGAATGCATCATGAAACTGGAACGACTGGTACAGATCCAGATCGGCATGCTGGCTACTCTCGGGGCCATGATGCTGGGGCTTGGCAGCGAGGACGTCACGTTGCCTTTGCTGGTGTTCTTCGCCGCCACCACTTCCTTGGTGTTCACAGATTCCCTGAATTGGTTGTGTTTGAACCGCATCATTGCCAATGTCGTGGCCGTGCTGGCTTTGTTCAGTTGCTTGGGAGACTTCATCCACCAAGACGTCCCGGGAAAACTGTTGGCCGTGGCCAATCTGCTGGTCTACCTGCAGGTGGTTTTGTTCTACCAACGCAAGCACGATCGGCTGTACTGGCAACTGATCGTATTGAGCCTGCTGCAGGTGGTGGTTGCCGCAGCGTTGAACGTCCCCGTCGAATTCGGGATGTTGCTATTGGTCTACGCGGCCTTGGCGATTTCCACATTGACTTTTTTCTTCTTACACCGGGAAGTGACGCGAGTCACGGAATTGGGGCGCGGCCGCGGGCCCGGAGCAACCACATCGCAGATCGCCGACCATTCGAAGCCCGCCTGGCATGGCCTCTTGGAATCGACGCCCCGAGTCACGTCGCCATTGAGTGGCCGACGAATCTTGACGCGGCTGAGGCAACACGGCTTGATCTCCCAGATCGTTGCGATGGGCGCTACCACGTTGGTGCTCAGCCTGGTATGGTTCTACTCGTTTCCGCGACTGGGGGTTGCAGGCGGTCGCGCGATGCTTTCCCGTTCGGTGAGTCTGGTCGGATTCTCGTCGGAACTGAAGCTGGGACGATTGAACGACGTGTTGCAGAGCGACGAACTGGTCATGCGAATCAGCTTTCGCGACGGGGATTCAGGCGAGTCGATCCGCGTGATGGGGGACCCGTATATTCGTGGAGCGGTGTTGACCGATTACGTCGCCAATGGTCAGGAAGTAGCCTGGCGACAGCGCCGCGATCTGATTCGCGGCTTCATTCGACCATCGGCGGCAGGTCTGCCGCCCGGCTTGATCCGGCCACCGCCCGGACGCGCGCTGGTGCGGCAAGACGTGATCCTTGAACCCGCGCGAGAACCCGTGTTGTTCGCCGTTTTTCCGGCTTTCCGAACGGACGAGACCTCGGACGACCTGCGCGTCGACTCCATCACCAAGCGTTTGGAGAGCCTGGAGATGTTGCAGGGCAACGTTCGGCGCGAATACAGGTACCGCTTGGCCACGACCGCGATCCGAGGAGGGGCTCAGGCTTCCGTGACGCCGCATGTCTTCCGAAACCGGGAGCCAGCAAACGATGAATTTTTGAAGATCGAACTGAACCAATTGCGAGTTTTCGACGCGCGGCGTTTTCCCGGATTGAAAGCCATCGCCGATCGGATCGCCGAGCAGTCAAGAGCGCAGGGGGGATCTCGAGCGGACATCGCACGAGCGCTTCGCGAGCATTTCCTACGGCCGGGAAACGACTATGCGTACACGCTTCAGTTGAGCCAGATCGAACAGGATTCCCGACTGGATCCGATCGAGGACTTCGTCGTCAATCACCGCACGGGGAACTGCGAGTACTACGCCAGCGCCCTGGTCATGATGCTCCGCAGCCAAGGCATTCCCGCTCGCTTGATCGTCGGCTTTCGCAGCAGTGAGTACAACTCGATCGGTGGTTATTACCAAGTCCGCCAACGGCACGCTCACGCATGGGTGGAAGCCTATCTGGAACCCGACGAGGCGCTTGCCGAGTTGCCACCGGACGGCGATCTGGGCCCCTATGGAGGATGGATGCGGCTGGATTCGACGCCCGGTATCGAAAGAGACTGGGGTACTGTGGCCGATCGTACGATGGGCGGTATGATCGACGAGTTCCTGGATTACGCCCAAGTGCTGTGGAGCGACTATGTGCTGGGTCTGACCGCCAAGCGGCAACAGGAAAGCATCTATACGCCGGTTTCCGAAAGGGCCGATCCGGATGCTTTGTCGCAAACGTGGGAGTGGGTGATTCAAGGGCTGCAGGGGTTGGTGCAGACTTCGGCGCGAGTGCTGACCAGTCCCCAGACCAGGCTGATCCTGATCGTCGGGTTCTTGATCGGTTCGATTTGGTTCATGGCCCATTTTCGTCGCCTGAACGTACCACCGGGGACGCGTCCGGTTTCACGTTGGAAAGTGCTGTTGTCCGGCCGGCAACCGCGACCGGACCTCGACCTGCCCGCCAGCCAACCGGTGTTATTCTATCGCCGTTTTGAACGCTCGCTGGCCAAACTGGGACTCACTCGGCCGCCGGGCCAAACGCAGCGCGAATTCGCTGCCTTGGCGGAACGGCATCTGACGGCCTTGCCTCAGACGATCGACAGCGATTTTCGGGTACCGGCGATGGTAGTGGGCGCGTTCTATCGCGTCAAATTCGGTGCCGAAAGATTGACCACCAACGAAGAGAGCGTGATCGACGCGGGACTGAAGCGACTGGAACAGCATGCCTTGCATCGCGAGGGCACGTTGGCATCCCCCGACCGTTCCGCCAAACTCCGGGCGAACATCGAGTCGCCCGGCGGCGGCTTCCAAGTCCGTCCGTGACGCTCAGGAACGCCGGGTATGCCCCTTTCCTCCGGAAACGATCGAACGCCGAGAACACGGCCACGTCGCAACCCGTTTCACCCGGTCCTGCTGGCCGCTGGCGCCGCATTCTTCATGGCGGCTTGCAGTTACACCGTTCTCTACATAAAACAATGGTCGGCCGGAACCGAAGCGTCGCGGATCGTCATCGAACAGCATCCCTGGTTGGCCCTGGTAGACCGGTACGGGGAAACGCTGCTGGCGACAACGTTGGCGATTTTGACCGTCGCGGTCCTGGCTGATGTCTTGTGGGAACACCGGCGAAGTAGGAACGTCGGTACCACGGCGGTCAGCGTGCCGGATCGAATTCAAGAAGATCGTGGAGATTCATGCTCATGAAGGTATGTCATTACGAACAAATGGAATCGCAGCCCGTCCAGATGCCGGGCGCGGAAGGTTGTCAGGTACGTTGGTTGATCGGCGACGCCGAGGGCGCTCCGACTTTCGCCATGCGCGAATTCGAAGTCCGACCCGGTGGCCATACGCCTCGTCACAGCCATCCTTACGAACACGAGATCTTCGTGTTGGAAGGCAGTGGAGTCGTCTATGAAAACGACCAACCGCATCCGCTGCAAGCCGGCGATGTCGTGTACGTGAAGCCGGGGGAAATCCATCAGTTTCAGAATACCGGTGACGTCCCCTTCAAATTCCTGTGCTTGGTTCCCAACGCGTCTGCCCACCAACCGATTCACATGGCTCCCGAATGCACGGTCTAAGGCAATGTCCAGGCGAAAAATGCGGATTGTGAGCGGCACGGCGCTAGCCGCCGGTTCTGGACTCAAAAATGCGGATTGTGAGCGGCACGGCGCTAGCCGCCGGTTCTGGACGTCACCCGCGGCTAACGCCGTGCCGCTCACTCATCGCGACCCCAAGATTTCGCCTGGACAACGCACTAGGCACCCCAAGGTACGCTTCGGACCCCTTTCTCGGAGAGTTTGTTATGCGGGTTGGTTTCTTGATCGCTTCGCAGTTGTTGATGGTCAGTGGCCAAGCGCCGAACAATTCGCCTGTCGTCTTGGTTGACGGGGAACAGGCGGCATCGGTGGTCGTCGTCCCTGATGCGGCCGACCGCCGGTCGATAGAACTCGAGGCGGCCAACTTGATCGTCTCGGTCGTGGAACGCATGTCGGGTGTCCGATTGCCGATCCTGCACGAGAGCCAATTGGGTTCGGCGAGGATCGAACGCGGTCGAGTCGTCGTCGAGTCGAACAATAGACCCGAAGGAGTGGCCGGTGAATTCGCTCTGCTTCTGGTCGGGCCAACGCGGCTGGCCGAGTCGTTGGGGGTCGGCGCCGAGGGCTTGGGGGTGGGCGGGATGCGTCTCGCGACCTCGGGCAACGCCGTCATCCTGCTGGGCGGCCCCACCGAGGCCACCGGACACACCGATGCCGGCGGGGTGCGGTACGCGGCGATCGAGTTGCTCGAACGACTGGGATGCCGTTATCTGTGGCCGGGCGAACTGGGATTGGTGATTCCTCAGACGCAACGGATCGTCGTGCCGTCGCTGGACATCACGTACACGCCCAAGATCGGCCGCCGTGGGATCCGCTGGCGCCCGTTCACGCTTCGGGAAGGGGATGCCCGGCAGGTGCTCCAGTCGCTGGATACCTCGCCGGATCGGTGGCAGCGGACTTGGACCGAGGCGGTCGATTCCCCGATCCCGGTTTCCTGGGACGTCTGGCAGCGTCTGGGCGGCGAGATGCCCAATTTCGGTCATGCCGGCGCCGGATTGCGCGACGCCCAGTGGGCGTTGGACCGGCATCCGGAGTGGTTTGCACTGCAAACCGATGGCACGCGAGACCAGGGGGGAATCGCTCGTTGGCGGCTGTGCAAGTCGAACGAGGAACTGATCGACCACGTGGCGCAGGACATCATCCGCCGCCGCAACGAAGATCCCTCGCTGGTGCTGGTCTCCCTGTGTCCGAACGACGGCGGCTACTCCACTTGGTGCTTGTGCGACGATTGCCGGGCTCTCGATCCGCCCAATGGCCCGCCGGTCACGCTGCTGCTGTTCGAGCGGGCGGGCAGTTCGCGGCGCAAGGAGATGCCATACGTCTCGTTGACCGACCGTCTGTTGTTTTACTGGAACAGTATCGCCGAACGGGTGACGGCCGAGCATCCGGATTTGTTATTGGGCGTATCGGCATACAGCCGGTTCAGCGATCCGCCGGTCGAGCGGCGGTTGCATCCGAATCTGGTTGTCCGCTACGTTCGCTCGGATCACGAAGGCTGGAAGGGCTGGCAACAGGCCGGAGCGAAGCGGATCTTCTGGCGACCGAACATCCTGTTGATCAACCGCCGGCACGCGAAGCTGCAATCGATCGTCGGCCAGATGGCGGACCACGTGAGCTTTTTTGCGCAGCACGGGATGACCATGACCGACATCAGCTCGATCACCCATCACTGGTCCACACTGGGGTTGACGTACTATGCCACCGCGCGGCTCAATTGGAACCCGCATATGTCGGGCGACGAGATCATCGCGGATTACGCGCGGCACGGTTTTGGGCCGGGTGCGGAGTTCATCGAGCGTTATTTCCAACGCGTCGAGCAGCTCACCGCGGCCGGTCGTTGGGGGATCGACGAAGACGAGGGCGATCGTCGGGACGCGGTGAGCAGCGGTGAGATCATGGCCGAGTTGCGGGGCTTGTTGAACGCCGCCGAGCGTGCGGCGGGAGATGACCGGACGATCGTCCAGCGGGTGGCGTTTCTGCGAATGGGGCTGAATTTCACCGAACTGCAGGACGTGCTGGACGACATGGCGCAGCGGGCTGCGGCCGGCGAGTCCGTGGACCGTGACCGCGCTACGCGGTTGATCGATCTGAACGGCCTGGTCCTGCGCGACCTGCTGCACCGCCATCCCTTGGCCATCCACGTTCCCAGCCTGATCCGACAGTCTGCGACCTTCGCTCGCTGGAGGTCGCTGAGCGGCCGACGCGTCTGGTTGTCCGACGAAACTCTGCAAGATCGCATCGACAATCCCCGTTACGGCCTGACCGGCCGCGAGCAATCCATCGAAGACATGCTGCAAGCCTTCGGGTTGTGACGGAAAACGCAGATTGTTCATCACGAATTTGGGCATCGACTTCTACGCTGCCGCGACCGGTTTGCTGCTACGGAACTTCAAGTATGAAGACGCTCGGCAAATCGGAAAAATCGACGTGGGACCACTTGGCGAAACGATCCTTCTGAGAGTGTCGGGCAGCGACATCGTCCTTCTCCATTATCACACCATCGAGACGCTGGGCGGCTCGACCGAAGGATAATCCCGGGTCACCTGGAGCAGCCCCAGCAGGCTGGCCGGATAATCCAACACGTCGTACAGCGACCCCAGCCGACGGCGGGCTGCCAACTTGAGGTGGTCGTAATGCCGATTCAGCTCAAGGACGGCGTCGCTGAGTTCGTCCTTGAGCAGCGTGATCTGGCTGTCAAACGTTTCGATCTGGTCCTGTCGGATCAGGCGGATACCGGGTTCGGGAAACGGCAGGGACTTGGATTTCCAGGTTGGCACCGGTCAGACGCAGTGGAAGCAGTGGCCGTGTTCTTCGGGCGTTCGAACGTGATAGATTCGATTTGCAGCAGACGGCCGTCAACGCTCGATCGCTTGAGCACGGTAAATTCCGTGGCTCCGTCCGGTCTTGGAAAATGTGCTCAGTCCTCGAGCGGCTGCATGACTTCATCCAGCCGCTGTTTCAGACGCTCCAGATCCTCGGGCTGGGGAGTCGGCAATACTTGGCCCTGCTTGACGGCCGCGTCGATCCAGCGAGCGTCGTCGTGGTCGCCGCGAAGGATTGCCGACGACAGCTCCTGACGGGCTTTCCCCGCCGGGATCGGCAGTTTCGGTAGTCGCCTGCGTGGTTTTGGCCGTTGCAGTGGTCGCCTGGGCCGGGCTTGTGAACGGGGACGGAGCAGGCGGGGCGCCCAGAATTCAATCGTCACGGAAGACACTCCTGGAAAACGCCTGCCGCATGCGCGCAGCACGAGCGCGGACGCGGCGGAACAGGGGGCAGGTGTCAGAAAGATGCTGCGAAGCGCAGCGGCTCAGTCGAGTTCCCAGGCGGCGCGCAGGGCGGCCAGAGAATGGAACCGCTCGTAGCCGATGATGTCGCCGGGCACCAGGGTCTGCAGGGCCACCAGGTAGCCCTCGTCGTGCAGGCCCAGAAAGATGCCGAAATCGCCGTCCTGGATGTCGCTGCCGAACGGGTAATTTCGGCCGATGCGGCGGACCTTGAGCCGGTAGGAGTCGGGACCGCCAAAATCGGCCCGGCTTTGACGCGATTTCAACTGACCGGTCTTGGCGGTCGCCTGGAGCAAACGTTGGGCGTGTTGGGCAGCTTGTTCGGAAATCGGCATGATGCTTGCTCCTAGGTCACGGCCTGTCTGCCATGCAAGTCCTCAGCAGTTGCCGGGTCTCAGCCGCTCCCAACCGCTGCATCAGGAACTCGATCTGGGCTTGCAGGCCCGCGTTGTTCAGGTTGGCAGCCAGATCACCCACCGCGTCGTGGACGGGCTCGTCCAGGTCTTCGCAGGATACACCCCGAGCGGTCGCCTCAGCAAGCAGTGAGGCCGGGCTGGTTTCGGGATCGCTTGTGGTGGGTGGAACACGTAGCGGCACATCGGCGGAAAGAATATCCCCGTCTTTGGCCGCGATGATCACGGTTTCCAGATCGGTGCCGATGGCGTCGCTGATCGGAGTCACGTCGGCTTCGCGCACGGCCACATGCAGCTCCCCATGGGGAGTTTCCACGGTCAGCACCTTGGGATCCTCTGTCAGCTCACTCCAGTCGATGATCGTATCGGCGACACCCCAATCCACGATCACCACGTGCAGCGTGGGCAGCGACGAGTACACGTCCCGGACAAAGGCGCCGTCCAGGCGGATGATCAGTTGCTCGCTGGCATCACCTGCTGGCGGTGGCACGTACTGCTCCTCGTCGCCGGGAACGAGGCCATGCTGGTTCAGCAGGTCCTGGATCTCCATACACATGTCGGCACCGTCCCATCCTTTGTCCGGATTCCAGTATTCGCGGCCTTCGGCATTCAGGTCGAGATACATCCGTCCCTGCACGCCGGCCACGATGGCCAGCAGGGCCTCACGAGACAAATGCTGAGGTAGTTTCACGGGCATCACGGTTCTCCTGTTCGTGGCGAATCGTCTGTCGCCGTTGGGGTTTGGGTTGTCAACTGTTCGAAATCGTCCTCGTCGAAACTGTAGCTTTCGTACGGCAACTCATCGACACACAGGGCTCGGACCTCGACCTCGCAATAGCCACCGTTGGCCGTCCAGATCTCCCTGGCCAGCCTTTTGGCGAACTCGTGTTCCTGCTCGCCGCCGCACAGGCTGCCGTAGCCGCTGGCCTGCTGACCATCCTCATCGGCTAGCGGAAACCAGTCGTCGAAATCCCAGCAGGACTCGGCAGCCTCTTGGACTGCTTTAATCCGGGCCGGGTCCACTCTGCGTACAATCACCGTCATTTCATAGGAGCGGGCCATCGCACCTCCAGTGGTTTGCCAGGGAAGGAGGTTTCGACCTCACCCCTGTCGTGTTGTTACTCGTCCTCGTCATCTTCACGATCGTGGTCCGCCTCCCAGGCATCGAGATCCGTGGGCGGGTTCGCACCGGGATCAACCATGGTAATCCCGTCCCGGTCCCAGTTGAACGCTTCCGCCGTTTCGTAGTACGCCGTCAGACGCTGCAGCGTGATGGGTGCATCCGAGTGGAACGTGTCGATCGCCGGGCCCCTGTTATGCACTTCGGAGATCACGTGCGCAACGTATTCTCTGGTAGCCACAAACTCGCCCACGACAGGATCGCCGTAGTCGTCCAGGATGCCGGGCGTGGACAGGGCTGTCTCGAGCAGCGTGTCCATCGCCGACGCCAAGCTTTCGGGATCGGTCATCGCCGGGTTGTAGTCGACATCCACGGTAAGAGTCGCGGTCTGCTGGCCCTCCTTTCGGTGTTGCCGCGGTCGGAATTCTTGCCTCACTCGCGCAAGCAGATCGCTGCCACACTGGATGCCGGACGCCGTGACGAAATACGTATCGCCGCCAAATGCCCCCACACACGGCTTGTTGCAGCCACAGGCATAGGAGAATTCCCAGCATTCGTCCGGTCGAAACCGGGCCAGGAACTTCCGAACAAGCTGCGCCAAGTAGTCGGGATTGCCCTGGTTCTGAGCGTAGAACCAGGCGTGCCGTCCCCAATTACTTCCGTCACCCTGGGACTCACCATCCCGGAATTCGAAGTGGAACCCCGGATGATCGACCGGTTCATCGCTCAGATCTAGCAAGAAACGCGGGCCGTGCCAGTCTGCCTCAGCCGAATCGAAATCTGCGGGCAAGGCATCCTCGGGGTATTCCCGGCCATCGCTCACGTAGATCTTTGTCAATTGTTCACGAAGCCACGCCTCTTCGTCGTCACGCAGATTCGGCAGCACCTCCGAGAACTCCAAGAAGTGGGTCGCCATCGGTTGGTTCCTTGTTGGTATCGGGGGGGTTATTCGCCAGTCCGTTCGTCCTTGAAGTGCTTAGCGACGGTTTTCAGAGCTCCCTTCCAGTCCATGTCGTGCTGTTTACAGTAATGCCGCAGGTCGGTCAGCAGGTCGGTCAGCACGTCGTCACGCTCCAGAGTCTCCGCCGTAGCGTAGGCCGTCAAAATTTGCTCCGCGCGTGCAGCCCGCTCTTCATTGATGCACATTTTCAATCCAGGCATCACGACTTCCTCGCGCAAACCGAGTTCGCGGATCGCGTGATCCTGCAAGGCGTCCAGCAGGCTCAGAAGTCCTTCCGCCTGATCCGGATGGGTGCTGGCTTGGCTCGCCAACCACTCCTTTTGTTGACGCAGCAGTGCCCAGTCCATCTGGGCGATCCATTTCGGGAGCCTTGTCGCCGCAACCGGCTGTGACTGCCGCGTGTCGCCAACCTGCTGATCGCTGACGTCAGGCTTGCCGGTGGTATCGCTGGCATCGTCCGGGACCAGCCTAAACGGCTGCAGCGACGGCAGTTCGGGCGGCATCTTCTCGCGCAGCGTTTTCAGCGCCGTTTGCAACAGCGACAACGTGCGCGAGTCGGGCTGGTCATCTGCCGCTTCCAAGGCGGCTTCCAGCAGATGCTTGACAGGCATCAGGTCCAGGGCCAGCACGACGGGGTAGCCGCCGGCATTGGTTTCCAGTTCCACCAGGCCGTAACCGGGCCGGTATTCGACCAATTGCGGTTCGTATTCGTAACGTCCTTCGCAGCGGCGCCGGAACGCAATGTCGTGCTGCTGAAGAAACTTCTCCAATTCCTGGAAACAGCCCCAGGTCGCCCGTTCATGGTACAGTCCCAACGTCTCGCCTTGGGGCACGGCGGCCAGCAGATCTTCGGCTGTCTGCGGCTGGAAGGGACGCGTGCCCCAGTCCAGGGTCACTTGTTCCTCGCGGATGATCTGGCAGAGGGCGGGAACCAGTTGCTCAGGGATGTCACCCCCGATCCAGATGACGGTTGATAGATGATCGGCCATCGACAGGATCCTTTCTGTGGTCAAAATGTTAGTCGTCATGCCTGAAGAATCCGCCAGCGGGATTCGGCGGATTGACCAGCGCGTACGGATCTCCCGAA
>SKKK01000075.1 GCA_007121535.1 Planctomycetaceae bacterium
CCGGAATGCTCATGCGTCGTGCGCCAAAGCGAGCACGTAACAAACCGTTGCACACGGAGCCGCGGGTCGCGCGGGTTTTGAATTCAACGTCGTTCGGCGCGGCCCGGTGAACGGTAACGTTCGTGGAAACAACCCGTGTACCGCTGAACGCCTCGTTCGCCAAACAGTCCTGTTCCTGGGATCGTGGCCTCCGTTCGCATCCGTCGGCTATCGCAAACCTTCGTCGCTGATCTTTTCCGATGTGCAGGCCGTTTGTCTTTTGAACGGTGGTTCGCGCTTCGAAAAAGAACGAACCCCTTGGCAAAAATCGTCCGGTTGTCATCGTCGTCGGCTTCGACCAAATCGTCCCGCTATCGCAATCCCAGGAATCGCGAAAGAACTCGTGCGTCGCTTCCATGCCAAGCAACTCGTCACCGCTGGCTGGGCGGAATCTGCCTCGGCAGCGACTTCCGACATGGATTGCGAAAGAGTCTTTGCCGTCGCTGCGGTGGTGTGCCCTGAAGGGGCCGGGACAAATCAGCCCGGGGCAGAGTGTAGCGCCGCCCCGGGTGGTGGTGCCGATTGGTTCCCAAGCCCTGAAAGGGCGGCACACACCGATGCTTCGATTGTCTCGCCCCTTCAGGGCTTCTTCGCCGCAATCATACGCTACCCAGGGCGACGGCGACGCTCGCACAGCTCGCGTCGCCTTGCCCTGGGCTGATATGTCGGGCCCCTTCAGGGCAAAGGCACCGCAAGCTAAAAGGACGTGCAGCCCGTCGCGCGAAACCGCTTCATAACGGCGGTGGCTGGGCTGGATTTGCTTCGGCAGCGACTTCCGACATGGACCGCGAAAAACGTTTGCCGTCGCCGCCGTGGTGTGGTAGGATGTGGATCGATCGGCTGGGCGGCGGTCGTCCAGCAGTGAGCTGATCAGCGTCGGACGCTGCCCGCGAAGTAGCGGATATACCAAAAGAAGTGTTCGACCGGCCCTGGGCCGCCTCGGTCATCCTGGACCGTTCGGCTACAGAGGGAGCCGCTGATGTCTGGGAGACTGGTAACCGTAGGCACGTTCGCTACTCCGGCCGAGGCAGGTATTGTTCGGAATCATCTGGAAGCTGACGGCATACGGGCATTCCTTGCCGACGAGGCGATTGTGGGTATGGCGTGGCACCTTGGCACGGCTGTCGGTGGTGTTAAGCTCCAGGTCGCCAAGGACGATGTTGAACGGGCTGTTTCCGTGATCAGCGCGCATCGCACCGCTTCGATTGCCGACGAAGAATGGCAGACGAATCACGCGGACGACGATCTGCAGGAAGACTGGGATGATGCAGAAGAACAAGAGATCGGATCGCCCATCGATGATCTGGTGGTCCGGGCCTTTCGAGCCGCAGGATTTGGCCTGTTGTTCCCGCCGCTGCAACTGTACTCGCTTTGGCTCTTGGCACGAATCGCATTGCGTCCAGATCCCTTGGATCACACCGATCGACGGCGAGTCGTGGCGACGTTGTTATTGAACTTGCCGACCATCATCTTTTGTCCGTTAATCTTATGGAACGTTATCTTGGGATAAGTCTCGCGAAGAGTTACTTGATGGAGGCTGTCGACCATGGCTGCGCGTCCCTTTCCGTCCGTTCTTTCGCTACTGCTTTGCCTCGTCATGCTCTCAGCGATTTATCTGCCGTTGGCAGCGATCGAGATCCCAGAGCCTCCAGGAATTGCCGAACAGCACATCGTGCAACTCGACTCGCCATGGACCAACATGACCACTGGTGGGGCGGGACGATATTTGGTATTCCACTTGGCTGAAGCCGGCAAGCTGGCACTGCTGGACGTGTCGGCCGGCGAGATCAGCAAGATGATCGACGCCCCCGGCGAACAGCTCATGATGGCGGCTGGCATGGAAGCGTTGATCGTGCTTGTGCCCGGTCAGAACATCGCCCATCGCTACGAACTGGCGACGTTGAAACGCGAGAAAAGTTTCCCCATGCCGGCGGGCTCCCCCATCGCGAAGATGGTCATGGGCAGCGCTTCGCAGGGGCCGCTTGTCTGCCATTCCAGCGGTCCCATTTCGTTGTTGGACATCCGGACGTTCAAGCCGCTGACGATCCGCAGCGACGTGCTCAGCAGTGGTACGTTCGGCAATTATGGTTATGATCTGACCATCTCCGCGGACGGCCAGACCATCGTCGGCTGGATTCCCGGCATATCGGGCCAGCATTTTCACGTCATGAGACTCCGTGGCAACGCTGCCACGATCGCTCGATCGCCCGAGGTTTACAGCGATGCCGGCCGATACCTGTTGCCGAACGCCGACAGTTCCCAATTCTTTCGCAACGGCGTCGCCATGTTCGATGGGAATTTGAAGCCGTTGGCTACCGATCATTTTGACGGGCATGCGCTGCTGCCCTGTGACGATCCAAACTTCTTTCTGGCCGTGCAACCGACGCACCGCGATACGAACGCCGACGTTTGGATCTGCGCCAGCGGCACGTTACAAAGAATCGCCGTCGTCCGGGATGTGGGGCACGTTTTGGAAGGGATGCTGTGGGCACATCGCGGGCATTGGAATTTCGAGCCTCGCGTGCGATGGCTGCCGACAGCCAGCACGCTGGTCACCTTGCCTGCCGGTCAGGAAGAGGTACGGCTGATCCGAGCGAATCTGCGGGAACTGCTCGAGCAGGCGGACGAACACTACTTGCACATCATATCCACACCGCCGACGACCGCTTGGATCGGACAACCGTATCGATATCAGATCGAGGTCTTGGCCAGCAATCGGGAGATCGCTTTCCAAGTCGAGACGGCTCCTGACGGCTTCACCCTTTCTGATGATGGGGAAGTGAGCTGGACGCCCAAATCAAGGCCCGTGGGCGGCATCGAGCAAGTCGTGATCGCCGTTTCCACGGACGACAAAGAGGTCTTCCAGAGCTTTGAAGTCTTCGTCGATCGACCCGCAGGCAGGGTGGCCGATGCCGCCCCTCGGCCCAGCCCGCGTGCAACATCAAAGCCATCGTCCGACCAGCCCCAGCCGGTACCTGACCAACCCGAGACGGTACCTGACCAACCGCCGCCCGCCGTAATGGACCAGCCGCCGGCGACCGCGTCCGAACCGCATGCACCCACGGGTGTGGAACAGCCGGTAAAGATCAGCGAGTCCCAACTGGAGGTTCCTCCGGGCGAATTCCTGGTACTGCCGGGCGAGAATTCTCGCAGTCATCTCTTGCTGCAGGGGGATCGCCTGACGATTCTGCAAGCGGACGGTATTACGCCTGAGAGGACCATCGAGCTGCCGCGAGCTTATGTCCGGATTGCCGAGCGAGATAGGTACTACGTGGGCGTGTCGAATGATCCGGTCGCTGTCGAGCAACTGGATAAGCGGACGTTGCGGGTTACCAAATCCGTCAGATTTCACGCCCACGAGATCACCGACCTGGTGCTGCATCCCAGACGACCGCTGGCCTACGTGGCTTACAAGGCCACCATGGAGTTTCCAAGGTATCGCTTCCTGATGTATGACGAAGCCAAAGGCGAGGGCCGTCAATCGGACAACTATCTCGGCACATTCCTGGCCATCGATCCGGGCGGCAGCTACCTGATGGCCGGCTATCGCGACATTTACGAACGGGGCAGCAAACTACTCTTCAATCCGGGGCGGGTTCACGTCGTGCCGGACTACGGTAGTGTGGACTGGCTGGTTCGCTACGACCTGGACTCGCAGGGTCTGCCGCGGTCCGGCGAGACGCATGAGAAGGCAGGGGGGAACGGTCGCGGCATCCGCCTTTCGCCCGATGGCCGGCGAGTGAGTTATCTTTCCGTGGTCGGCTCGCCGCCTTTCTCGCGACAACTTTGCGCCTGGGATGTACGCGACTTTGAAAAGATCCCTACAGTTTTTCCGATCAAGGATCAAGCTTCGACTGAGCACTTGGCGTACCATCCGTTCCTGTCGTGGGTTATCTGTCTGAGGGAAAACGCGGAGCCGTTGGTCTTTCACGTGGAAACGGGCGATCCCCAGCCTAACACGTTCGAACCGCTCGAACTGACGGGCGTGAAGATGCATGGGCTGTGGGTGGCGGCGGACGGTAAAGCCGCAGTGCTGAACACATCCGTGAACGGCATCCACTATTTGCAGCGGATTCCTTTCAAGCTTTCGAGCGATCAGCAACGTGCCTGCGAGAATGGTTACAGGGCATTGGCAGCCACAGGCGGCGCCACCACCGCCCGTGTCGCCCCGACGACAAGCATTCCCGTTGCCAAGATCCCGCTCGCCGAACTGCACTCGCTCCAAGGCGGACCAGGCAAGACAATGACGGCCAGAGACGTGGCCAGATGGTTCACCGACGCGGTGGTGGTCGTGAAGACTCCCGAGGGCAATGGAACGGGAATGGTCGTCGGCTTTGACGGCTACATCCTGACCTGCGACCATTGCATCGCGGACGCGACCCAGATTCACGTTTCCTATCGTCGTCTTGTCGACGGTGAAATCCGTTCGGTTACCACCGAGGCAAGACGGCTTGCCGTCGACGAGGCTCTCGACTTGGCCTTGCTGAAGATCCGTGTCCCGTCGCCCATGCGCACGGTCCGGTTCGGATCGAGCGACGGATTGGAAAGCGGCGAGCGGGTGTACGTGATCGGCAACCCGGGCCTCAGCACCACCATCTTGGACTATACCATCACCGAGGGCATCGTCAGCAGCCCCTCGCGCACGTTGGGGGACCACACCTATATCCAGACCTCTGCACAAGTGAATCCCGGTTCCAGCGGTGGTCCGATGTTCAACGAAAACGGCTTGGTGGTAGGCCAAGTGGTGCTGAAAGCTACCATCGAAGGAGCAGGCTTCGCCACGCCCAGCGATGAACTGGTGAGCTTCCTGGTCCGCAACACGGACCCTTCTGCTGGCCTGAAGCTGCGGCGTGAGTGGATGGATTCGAGCGGTACCCGTCGTATCGCAGCGACGCTTGAAGCAATCTCTGACGACGCGATCAAACTCCACAGGATCGATGGTGTCGAATTCGAGGTACCACTGGACCGGCTGAGCAAGCCGGACCAATCGTTTGTCGAACTGTTGCGGCAAAGTTTGTCGCGCTAGGCAACCCCGCCCGCGAAGATGCACCAGTCGAGTCTCACTCGATCTGGCCGCTGACCTTTGCCTTCAAACCGACCATGCGCGGGCGAAAGGGATGCCAATGGAATCTTGGCGGCTCGCGCCTCTGATCCTGGGTGCAACTGCTTGCGCTCTTCTGGGGAAACGATTCCTGAACTCAGTCGCCGGAGTATTCCTGGGCGGGATTGGTGGCGTATTCGGGACGCTTGATCAATTCGCAGGACCGTATGGTGGCGTAGTTGGGCTCGTCGTTGGAGCAATCGTGGTCGCACTTCCGATCTGCGACAAACCTCGATTTACGGTGACACCTGTTGCTTCGACCCCGATGTCGACGGACAATGAACCCACGGCTCAGGATGCACATGGGCGGTGACAGCAAATAACAATCGATTGCAACGGAGCGGCGGGTCGGGTCGGTCCTGATGGCAAGCTGTTTTGGCCGCCGCCGGTTGAATCGTGTCGTTCGGCTCAGACCACGCCTTAGCTGTTCTCGCATCGACCACATATGCCTACACCACTGCCATTGGAAACCATTGCGAACCTTCGGCGTCAATACCCACGCTTGCGCGAAGACTACTTTGACTACTTGACTGCTGTCGGATGGGGCGACACGGACGCTGGACTAACCATCTACTCAGGTCCAACCGAACCCGACGAGATTTACGGCCCGCGCGATGAACATGCCGGAATCGTACTGCTTGGAGACGACTTCCAAGGCTATTGTTTCGGATACAATACTGAGACCGAATGCTATGGTGAGATTTCAGATGACGGTCATTGGGAGCCTTGGCCGCGAACTCAAGGGATTCTGCACTACGTAACGGAACCCGAAGACAAGCTCGATTCCTATGCGACCGGGACCAATCATTCCGAGCATCAGCATTCGATGCGCGGAATCGCATCTGTAATCATAGGTCTTGCGGGTTCGCCACCCATAGTGTTGGTGTTTACTATTGTTGTATCTCGATTCGTTGGGTGGACGACGTCGGGCAGAAACCCAGGCCCGGGGGGACCTGGATACGGAATGTTCGTTCCGCCTGAAGTACTTCTGATCATCGCATGGTTTTATCTGTCTCCCTTGCTTTGTCTGACTGGGCTTGTGCTGGGGATTGCAGAAATCCGGAAAACTGAGCAAAAGACGTTTTTTCCGGCTGCAGGGATCACCCTGGCCGCTTTTCTCCTTATCCTTTGGCTGCTTTTTTTTGCGTACTCGATTGTTGGAGGCGCCGGTATTGCATTGGTCACGGCATTTGGTATGGGTTTGCTCATTTTTCGCGTGTGCAAGACCTCGAAGTTTATCTCGCTGCGATCCGTTCTGGTCGGCGTGGCCACTGCTGCTACGTTTTTCGGATATTTTACAGTCCTTGTGAACGCAGCGCGTCTTGATACGGCAGGAGCGGTGATCTTCAACGTGGTGTTGATTCTTATAACGATGATCGGTGTTAGTGCGTCGTCTGCCAGCCTTGCCTACGACATTTATGGAACCCGCGCGTCCGTGGAACGGGGCGCGATATATGGGCTGTTGGGGTATGTATCGATCGGTGCCCTTGTCGGCATGGCTCTTGCAATTACCTGACCACCAAGAGCTCGCCGTACCTTGGACGGACTGAGAACACCACACGAGGATCGAGAACATGACGAACCAGAGAATTGCACGTGAGCAGCCGGCAACGTGATTTTCTGATTGCCACCTGCAATCCAACCGCCACGTGAATTCCAACGTTCGTGGAAAAACGCCGGCGACCGCTGAAAGCTTGTTTGGTCGGCCTTCCTGTCCGGGCCGTCGCTGGCTTTAGTCAGCCCGATCCGGTATTGGATTTCGCATTGGCAGGCTTCTTCGACGTGCAGGCCGCTGTTGGTTGGGGTGGTCGTTACCGCCTGCGACGAAAGAAAACTGGTGGAAGCTCCACCGGTTCAGGTGGCTGCTGGATTGCGATCGGATCTTCCCAGGATCGGAATCCCGGAAATCGCAAAAAGACGTGCGGCTCCCCGCGCGAACCCGAGTCGTCACGGTGATGGCTGGCCGGATCGGCTTCCGGGACGTGGGACGAGAAAAAATGCTGGCCCTCCCTGCCGTCGCGTGGTACGATGTGATTCGATCGGCTGGGCGGCGGTCGTCCAGCCTCGAACTGTTGGCCGAGGGACGCAATCCACGAAGCAACGGATGGACCGAAGCGGCGACAAGCCCCTTTCAAGTGGTCCATCCCTCCGGCGACGGTTGGTCATCCGGATCTTTACCCGACTGAGAACGCGTGATCGTATGGCTCGATCTCAAAACGCAACGTTTCGCGGAGACGAGCCTGAATCAATTGGCAACCGAATACGCGGCGAGTCATTTGCTCGGCGAATCACTGAAGGACTAGCATCACGCGGTTGGTCGATCGGCGAGATTGACGATTGGAGGGACGCCGGATTCTTGATTCCGCTTGTTCATGAAAACGCACACATCGACATCGTTGTTACGCGATACCACGGCGATGATCGACGATGGATACTCCAGATTGCACCGGCGCGATATCCCGGTTGGATTCGTCGATTCTTCGGCTCGGCTGTGGTTGCGACATCGGCACAAATCCAAAACATTGCGACTGATACTCACGCAATACTCTTGGACGGAAACTGCTCCGACTTTCTTTGGTGCTGGGATGATTTCGCAGACAGCGACGACTGCGATTGCGTGCCAATGCCTGATCGTCGATAATGAAAGGACGACCTGGCGACAAACGACACCCAAATCGGGTAACAAAGCGGTGAACGGGAGCCGCCGATGACGCGGGTTTTGGAATCATAGTTCTTTGGCGGCGGCCCCGTTACCGCTGTCGTTACCCGACTGAAGCATGCACGCTGACCTTTCTGACGCGATTCGACTTTTCCGCCAAGATCAGGAATTGGCATTGGACTACATTCACAACAGGCTTGGCATTCCTGTTCCGCGTACGGCGTACTCTTGGGCTGCAGATGCACACGAGAGAATTTCTGCCGTATCCTCAATTGCCACAAAGGAAGGTGTGACACTTTACGTTCATGGGGTGGGAATTGAAGTCACGCACCCTGACTTTCACATCGATTACGACTATGGACCTGCAGGACAGTGCGATTGTTTTGACAAATGGCGGCTCTCACTACATCGGCATCTCAGACTGGGGCTTCCCAATCCGGTTGATGATCCTCGACCGCTTGATGTTTGGCTTCGCAATGCGGTGGATGCCGGCGAACTGATTCGTGTTGCGGATTCCTATTCAATGTTTTACGACCCATCACTACCGTCCGAATGGTCGCCGACTGCCGAAAACGTCGGGTAAACAAAGCGTTCGACGCGGAGCCGCAGATCGCGTCGTTCCTGAAGTCAATGTCGATTGGCGGCGGCCCCGTCACCGCTGTCGTTCGTGGAAAGCCCCCGTGTATCGCTGAACGCCTCGTTGGCCAAGCGGTCGTGTTCCCAGAATCTTCGCCTCAGCTCGCGTCTGTCGGCTATCGCAAACCGTTGTCGCTGAGCTCTTCCGAAGAAACGGACCACGTGGCCAAAACCGCCCGGCTGTTCTCGTCGTCGGATTCATGACCAGCAACTCGTCACGGCGATGGCCGGGCTAGATTTGTCCCGCCCGCGACTTCCGACATGGACCGCGAAAAACGTTTGTCGTCGCTGCCGTGCTGTGGTACGATGTGGATCGACCGGCTGGGCGGCGGTCGTCCAGCGTCGAACTGTTGGCCGAAGGACGCAATCCACGAACGAACGGATGGATCGAGCGGCGATCACCCGTTCTTCAATGGAATGTCCATCCGTCGCCGCCGGTTGAATGGGGCCGTTATCCGATCGACATGTGACGATGATCCGATTCCACTTCTTATTCAGAGTGCTATTCGCATTAACCGCAGGCGTAGCGGGATTGCTGATGTGGTTCGATGGTGGCGTGGGCGTTGGAATGCAAGACGGTATCGTGATTACGAACGACGATCTTTACTGGGGAGATACCGAGAGACTGCTTTCGGCTTCCGAGTATCAAGACTGGTGTAACCGTATACCAGATCACGCAGCTTGGGCACGACCGGAACGAGCCGAACCAGTACCGCACTTCGTTGATTTTGCTACTCAAGACCTGTTGGTGGTACCGCTACCCCGAGAAGATGAGTCGGCCCCCGCAACTCTTAGCAACACATTTTTGTACAGTCCAAAAACGCGAATGGGTGGTCGTCTGCTGATACTTGACAATCACGCGGCTGATAGCAGCGTTGCGGCGCAGGAACTTGCAATTCCAAAAAATGCTCGCTTGATGTTTGGTGGTCGGCATACGGCTATTCTGTTTGATATACTCGCAGTAACCCTAGTAGTCGTTGCTACAGCCCTGTGCTCCCTGGTATCAATAAAGAAAACGGACAACCACAGAATGCAACGGAATGCCGGTGGATAGTTTTTTCGTGAGACCATCATCACCCCCGGCACCCGCTTATCCCCCGCCGTTCGGCTAACAAAGATGACCAAAGAATGGAAAGATCAGTCAGGACGGCTAACTATATGGCTGAGCGATGATGCCGACGACTTCAACGTCTTCGCCCACGAAATGACCTCGCGATTTGGCGCACCGACCGAACGGCTCGATGGGCTTGACCAGCGTTACTGGAATTTTTCGGTGGATGGGGGCACAGTTGTGCTGCATGGAGATGCGCTGGCGGGAGTTTCGATTCACACCGAAGATGGCCCCTTGGATGATCTGCTGCATTCCATTGCCAGCTCGTTACTGCAGGCCAAATCGTGAAGACCCGATTCCGCTGCAATGACGACGGCTGGATGCAGTGATCGTCCTGTTTCAACAGGCTGCAGCATTGCCCAATGTTGTGCATCGACCAATGTTCAACAACGTGTCACCGCCACAAAAATCACACCATCCCCATCGCTGAACACCGCTGCAACCTGCCACAGTCCGACTCAGCCGGCGATCGCCTCCTGTGCGGCGCGTTGACGCGCGTTTGCGACCATCGACGGCCCCAAGGCTTGGTCACCAAAAGTCGCGTCAGCGGGCTCCCTGGCGCCTTTCCGTGGATCTGATCTGGTCGCTGGCAGTGGTCTGCCTTATCGCAGTCAGGCAACGGTTAGCGACGCCATTCACAAAGATTGAATAGCCCCAGCGAATCGATACCGTGGTGTAACGCAACCTGAAGCCCTCTGGCCGACAGACACCCAACGATCGAACCCATCAGCCGCGAAGGCGAAACAGCGGCCGCCGCGATGATGGCGAACGGGCCGGCCGGGAAGATCGCGGATGATGGTCGGATTTGTCAGCCGCGGAAAAAGGGAAAGACCGTTCCCATGCGCAGCCATTGATTTACCCAAGCTCAGTCAAACGCCAGGTTTTGGGCACGACAGACAGTTATTTACAAAACGGTCGGGCCGGGCTGATCTGCAGCGCTCGATACCTTCGGTCGACACTCTTGCGGAATACGGCACCTGCAGGCAGCCTGCCACCTTGGCGATCGAAGCACCGCGGACGCGCGACACAAGAAAATCTTGGGCTCCGCCTATTGCTTTTTGTTTACTGTTTGCGTAAATTATAAAATGAACTACTGAGGTTGCCGACGTCGCTGTCGCGAACGCGACGTCGCAGGGATCATGCCTTTTTGGGCTGAACGCTTGAGAAGCGTGAACGGCCCGCCACTCCCAAAGGAGAATATGCCGTGAAAACTGTAAGATTCGGTGAGGAGGTGTATCCGGTGGACGATCGTCACAGGCTGCGATTTCTTCGCGGTGATTTCGGGGTTCGCGTCCTGGTCAATGGTCGTTGGTGGATGCCGGATGAACCGTTTCGCTTCGGGTTCAATCGGTCAGCGGCCGAATTCGACACCGTGGAAAACGCCGTGCATTCCGTTCAAGCGGCGTTCGGGTTCCGGTGGTTTTGCTGGACCGACAAAGATGAAAAAGTAGTACAAATGAATTCACCCCGGCAGTTTATCCGGAACGTCAAAGCGTCATTGGGGCTTGGCAAGGAACCGCAGTCGCGATCCAGGTCACATTGCACGTGATGACGCACGACAACTCGACGATGCACGTCAGCGCGGCGGTCAGCTACAGACTGCGAAGGTGGATTCCAAGCAAGGTCGGCAGTTCGAAACCGAATAGTAAAGAAGAGCTAGGAGGACGCAAAAGCATGCACCAATATCGAGAGATCCGAGACTGGCGGATCGAGCAATTCGCGGGCTATCTGCGGCGGATGCGCGGACGCCAGCGGGAGCTCGCGTCCGGAGCCAGCTTCATCATCTTTTCTGAAAGTGGAACGGATCGCGCTCCAGGCACACCGGCCTTGGACAGGTCGCGTGCGGCGCTTGCACCAGTTTGTGTCAGTTTGCACGGAGGCCTCGACTACGCAGACCCATTCGACGTCTTCGTCGGGGAGGTTCATGGAGGGCCACCGGACGATGGCTACGAACCCGACGATTCACATCGCTTCATCCAATTCAGCTTTAACCCCCGTTACTTCGACATCGACTTGCCAAATACCACGCTTTACCAACCGGAAGCGGCCGAAATCCTGACCTGCCGCCCCGGTTTCTTCTACGTCAAGGACCGGCGGCAATTTGCGCATCCCGCAGAAGATGTGGCTGAATTCGATCCAGTGCGACGGATCTATGTATACGGCGATGACCGGTCTGCGGCCGAAGACATGGCCTTTATCTGGTTCGATGTCTGGAGGTTCCCCGTTGACTGGCGATTCTTCGTCACCGCCGCCGCCTTTCACGAGCATACCGAATGGGAGTCAGATTGGCCCTTGGATGTGGAGTCCGTCGTGACGAGTTACTAGAGGCGGGTTTGGCATGGGATATGGCCATAATGTCCTGCCGCTGGGCGACCAATCATGAGAACGTATTCGACGCAAGACCACGACATGCTCATTTCAGTTCATTTACAGGTCAGGTAGACGTATCGTAGGAAGGCTCGGATCATGGAAATCACGTTGATCTGCGGCGATGTGGCGACGTTGTGCAATTCGCCGGATGAGATGCGGCGGGTGTTAGGTCGACGTCGTGCTGACCGACTGGTTCAGCGGTTGGCGGAATTGCGGGCAGCGGAGACGCTGGAGCACTTCGGCCGTCTGCCCGGGCCGAGGTGTCACGAGTTGAACGGGCAACGGAAAGGCCAGTTGGCTGCCCGTTTGGATGATAAGTGGCTGCTGATCTTCGCACCGGTCGACGGGCCAGCGTCGGCGAAGCGTGGCGGTCGGCTGGATTGGTCGCGAGTCAAGCGTGTCGTGATCGTGGAGGTGGTAAATGATTCGTAGTGGGTCGCGGGTGCCGAACGCGACGCCGTTTGCAATCTAACGCCAAGAGTTTGATCTTGAAAGTCGAAACAAATGACCAGCAAATTTGAAATGCCGCGTAAACGTGTCGCTTACCTACCCAACGATGCCGTACCGCCCGGTCGTACTTTGCAGGAGACGATTGACAAGCTGGGGATGGACCAGCGGGAGTTGGCCGAGCGGACGGGACTGTCGGTCAAGCACGTCAATCAAGTCATCAAGGGCGTCGCCACGCTGACTCCCGACACGGCGATCCGGCTGGAGCGGGTGACCGGCGTCGAGGCAGAATACTGGAACAACCTGGAAGCGGAGTACCAGACGCACCAGATGCGCGCCGCCCAACGCAGCCAGTCGCAGACGCCAAGCGTCTTGGCTTGGCTCAAGACCATTCCCACCAAGGAACTGATCCACAGAGGCCGGATCGCCGACTCGAAGGAACCGGCCGAGCTACTGGAGCAGGTATTGCGGTTCTTCGGCGTAGCCAGCGTCGAGGCATGGAAAGCTGGTTGGGACAAGCCGCAATTCGCGTTCCGCAAGTCGCCGGCGTTCGAGGGCCAGAAGGGCGCGATGGCGACCTGGTTGCGGCTGTGCGAACTGGCCGCGACCCAGTTGGAATGCAAACCGTTCAACAAGAAGCGATTCCAGGCCATCCTGAAACAGATCCGTTCACTGACCGTGGAAGAGCCCGACGTGTTCCTCCCGGCCATGGCGTCCTTGTGCCGCGAGGCCGGTGTGGCGGCAGTGCTGGTCCGGGAAATCAAAGGGGCTCCGGTCAGCGGAGCGGCCAAGTGGCTGTCGCCACGCAAAGCCATGATTGGGCTCACCTTGCGTGGCGGGCGCGACGACCGCTTCTGGTTCAGCTTCTTCCACGAAGCCGGGCACCTGCTGCATGACAGCAAGAAGGAAACCTACATCGACGTCGACGCCGTGGAGGACCCGCGCGAGCAGCGGGCGAACCAGTTCGCCGCCAATTTCCTGATTCCGCCCGCGCGTGCCGGGGAACTGGCCGAACTGAAGACCGAAACCGAAGTGCTCGCCTTCGCCCGCCAACAGGGCATCGCCCCCGGCATCATCGTCGGCCGCCTGCAACACGACGGAACCATCCCCTACAGCCAATGGAACGGACTGAAGAAGGAATTGAAGTGGGGCGATGAAGCATGAATCCGGACGAAGAGGGAATCGGGGGCAGGGGGATGGATGGCAAAAGAATCGGGGGCAAAAAGATGATGGGCAAACGAATTGCGGGCAACGGAATTGGGGATGCTGGCAGGGCGGCGCGAGTCATTCCTTTGCCCGAAATTCACTTGCCTTTTTGATGCGAGTACGAGGAATCGGCAGGTGCGACTGGTTGATATTGAAGCCTTGATTGTTTCGTTTTGATCCATTAGTGATGGGGGATTCGCCATGGGCAAGAAAGGTAAAGCTGCGCCTACGCCAGAGACTGGAGAGCAGAAGGCGCTTGCGACAGGTGCGTTCGTCAATTCTGCTGAGCCCCAGTCGGCGTGGTTTGTTTTTGGATCAGATAGCTCCTTCATGAGTGACGATGACCTGTTTGAATGTCTCGGAGAGGCGGAGTGGACGTCATCCAAGCACGCGAAGAAGGGCGACATCTTGTTCTTCTACTTCATCGCCCCTTATCGAGCAGTTCATCTCGTTGCCAGGGCTAGTCGCGATCCGTACATTGACTGGCAGTCCGGCAGGTGGTTTATCGAGTATGAATCGATGGTTCGAATCAAACCCATCAGTTTGTCGGAGATCCGCGAGCTGTTCGATGAAAAGCGGCTCCTGATGTACTGCCGGGATGGAAAGTGGATTCGTCCGGACTTTGCGAATCGGCTCCTTGACCACATGGTTGTTGAGTATCGCGTGGAAAAAGAGGATATTCACCGAGTACGGCAACGCGTGGTCGGAAACATGGAGTTGGGGAAATCGGCGTCGATAACGCTGGACGAGTTGCGCCAACTCCAGTCGTATCATTTCATCTGTGAGGAAGAGGTTGAGTATCACGTTCTGGAACCGGTGCTCCGCCTCGCTAAAGTTGAGTATCCCGTGCGCGTTCAGCGACGATTCGACCTGCCGAGACGCAAGACAGCAGACTACGCAGCAATCGAGTCAATCGACGGCCGCAGTTCAGAACGGGTGCGCTGCATCATCGAGGCGAAACTGAATTTGGGAAAAGGCGGCAATTGGTCGACAAACCGTCACGTAGAGGAGGCCAGGCAGAACGCCGAGATGTGCAATGCCCCGGGTTTCGTTGTGATGGACCGCGATCGGTTTGTTTGTTTTCCGACGCAGGACGAGAATCCGTGTCTGGTTCTAAACCGGACGACTCTGGACGAAAACGGGTTGTCCGCGTTGCGGGCCCATATTCTGAATCAGAAGACGGCCCACCCGATTGTCCGGCAGGATCCGCGCATTCCCAAGATGAATCGGCGGCGACCAGGGAGGGACGCATGATGCCTGAAACCTTCAATCTCTCGGAAGAGCAACAACAGGTGGTGGCGTATCGCGGCGGACACTTGCAGGTGGTCGCTTGCGCGGGCTCGGGCAAGACGGAAGCGGTGTCGCAGCGGGTGGCAGCCTTGATTGTGAAGGGTGGGCCGCCCGCCGGGATCGTCGCGTTCACGTTCACCGAACGCGCGGCCGAGAGTCTGAAATTTCGCATCCTGCAACGGGTGGCGGACAAGCTGGGCGACGAAGCGCTCGACAGGCTCTCGCCCATGTTCGTCGGCACCATCCACTCGTATGGCTTTCGGTTGTTGCAGGATCACGTGCCG
>SKKK01000640.1 GCA_007121535.1 Planctomycetaceae bacterium
TCGATGTCAGCACGGGCAGCGTCGGCAATGCGCTGGTCGACGACTTCTGGTTCGACGCGGCAGGCAACCAGATCAAGAGCCAGCCCGCCGGGTCGAAACTCTTCACCAAGACGGTTCACGATGGCGTGGGGCGGCAAACCGCCCAGTACACGGGCTACGACCTGGACGAGACCACGTATGCCCAAGCCACCACCGTCGCCGACGACACGATCCTCGAGCAGACCGAGACCCACTACGACGCCGCGTCGAACGTCATCCAGCTCACCGCGCGCCAGCGCTACCATAACGCCCCGGCGTCGCAGACCGGCCCGCTGGGCGATCCGTCCACCGATCCCAAGGCCCGCGTGACGTACACCGCCCAATGGCACGATGCCCTCGGCCGCCAAACCGCCACCGCCGCCTACGGCACCAACGGCGGAACGGCCCTCGTCCGTCCCGACACCATCCCGGACCGCTCGGACACCGTGCTGGTCACCACCATCGGCTATAACGATGCCGGTGAGGCGTTCCAGACCATCGATCCAGCGGGGCGCGAGGACCGCACGGCTTTCGACCATGCGGGGCGGCGGGTCGAGTTGATGGAGAACTACGTGGACGGCAACCCCGCCACGGGCGGTGCGGACCAAGACCGCACGACGCGGTGGACCTACACGCCGGACGGCGGGAACGCCACCATCACGGCTGTCAACGTCGACACGGGCGACCAAGTGACGACCTACGTACACGGTACGACGCTCGCCGACAGCGGCGTGGTCCGTAGCGACCTGTTGCGGCGCGTGCTGTACCCGGATTCAACGGGCGAGAGCGACAGCGTCGAGCACAAATATAACCGGCAGGGCGAGCGTACCGAGACAAAAGACCAGCGCGGCACGATGCATGCATTCGACTTCGACAAGCTGGGCCGCCAAATCCACGACCGGGTGACAACGCCCGGCACTGGCGTTGACAGCGCGGTGCTGCGGATCAGCACGAGCTACGAGGTGCGCGGATTGGTCGAGCACATCACCAGTTGGGACAACGCGACGGTCGGCCAAGGAAACATCGTGAACGACGTGTTGTTCGCGTATAATGCGTTTGGCCAGCCGACCGACCACTGGCAAGCTCACTCAGGAGCTGTGAACGTGAACACGACGCCCAGGGTCGGGTACACCTATGCGGACGGCTCGCAGGACACGATCCGCCCGACGGGGTTGATCTACCCCGACGGGCGAGAGATCACGTTCGATTACGGGGCCGCCGATGGCATCGACGACGCGGCCAGCCGGGTCGTCTCGCTGGTCGACAGCGACGCCGGCTCGACGCACCTGGTCGATTACGCCTACCTTGGCTTGGCCAGGTTCGTGGCCGCAGACTACACCGAACCCGAAATCCAATGGACGCTGATCGACGTGGTCGGCAGCGACGATCCCGACACCGGCGACATCTACAGCGGCCTGGACCGCTTCGGCCGCGTAAAGGACAACCGCTGGTACGACTACGATGACGAAACCGATGTAGACCGGATCAAGTACGGCTATGACCGGGCGAGTAGCCGCATCTGGCGTGAAAATGTGGTGGCCGCTTCGCTGGACAAGGAGTTCGACGAACTGTACGAATACGACGGTCTCCATCGCCTAGTCGACATGCAGCGCGGCCGCTTGACGGCGGGCAAAGACGCTATCGAAACCTCCACGCTGGCCTTCGCCCAACAGTGGCAGCTCGACGAGACGGGCAACTGGCCGAACTTCAAAGAAGACGAAGACGGCGACCAGACGTGGAACCTCCAACAGGACCGCACCCACAACCCCGTCAACGAGATCACCGACATCACCAACACCACCGGCCCGCCGTGGATCACCCCGGCCTACGATCCGGCGGGCAACATGACCACGATGCCCAGACCGACCACCCCCGGGGACCCGCTCACCGCCAGCTACGACGCTTGGAACCGCTTGGTCAAGTTCGAAGAGCCCGACGGCCACGGCGGCCTGCGCCCGCTGCAGAAGAACAACTACGACGGCCGCAACTACCGCATCGCGCGCCAGTCTTACACGAACGGTTCGCCGGAGGAAACACGCCACTTCTACTACACGAACCAGTGGCAGGCTATCGAAGAACGTTTGGGCGCAACGCCGGACATCGCTCCTGCCGAACGCCAATTCGTCTGGGGCGAGCGCTACATCGACGAACTGATCCTCCGCGACCGCGACACTACGGCCGACGCTGCTCTCGACGAGCGCCTCTACGCCCTCCAAGACGCCAACTGGAACGTCACGGCCCTAGTCCGCCCCACGGGCGATCCAGCCGAACGTTACGTCTACTCCCCCTACGGCGTGGTGACCATCTACGACGCCACCTGGACCAACCCCCGCAGCGTCTCGAGCTACGCCAACGTAACCCTCTACACCGGCCGGGAACTCGACCCCGAGACCGGGCTGTATTACTATCGGAACCGATACTACAGTGCCCAACTGGGAAGGTTCGTGAGCAGGGATCCGATTGGGTATCAGGTGGAGGATTTCAACCTGTACCGGTATGTGGTCAACATCCCGACGAATGCTACCGACCCAGAGGGTACGGACATAATGGTACTAATTCCGGGCGGATGGACACCTGCCCACTGTCCCCAAACATGCAACGACAGCCCGTGGGGCAAGGCGTTCAATGCGGCTTGGATCCATGACTACGCTGAGGATTTGGCAAGCGAAGCCCGGATCAGAACGCAAGTGATCACGCCCCTGCGTTGCGGCAACACCAACTACTCTTTAGCCTGTCCGGCCGCGAACCCTAGAACAGGCGATAGGATGGTCCTCGTATGTATCCCTCGAACGCTCAATAGTACTTGTGAGGCTATGGCCCTGTTGGAACATGAGTTTGCGCACGTTCAGCAGTTTGCCAACCGGGACCACAGGAGCCGAGAGGAGCTGGAACGTGAGGCGTACACTAGGCAGTGTGAAGTATATGCACAGCAGCGGTGCTTACAGTGCGACGAGGATGAGAGGAAGACGTGGATCCAGAATTGTGTTGAGCAGCTTCTCCCGCAGAGCGTGGGTGCCAATGTGGGTCCCATCACTAATGCATGTCGCCGACTACGTTATCCGAGAGGGTTCGTACCGTTATGATCAAGTGCGCTACTTCGCGAGCCGACGGTGTGCTAAACTCCTGCATTGGCCTGCATACAGGGGGGCTGACCGTATTCTTGCTCGTGTTACTGCCGCTTTTGGTTTATGCTCTCGCTTCGGTAAAGGAGCCATCTGATTCCGTGGGGTGGTGGGGGCGGTGCTCGCAAGGCTGGCCTGCGGTCTACCTAGAACGTCAGATCGATAATGCAGAGCCTAGCGTGTGGTTGCTTTGGTTGGGCGTGGTGCGTTTCTCACCATTGCTTATGGTGGTCAACATCGCCGTCGCGTGTGTGCTCGCTTTGGCGGCAGCATTCCTGTGGGATTCTTACACGATCAGGCGCGCTTGGTGGCAGATGTCGTTGAAAGAGATTCTGTGTTTGATTACTGTCTCTTCCCTCGCCTTGTCGTATCTCTACTTACCGGCGTTTCAGCGGTGGAGAGAAGATGCCCTTGCTGCGCGCTTGGAGAAAACGGGCTGGGTTTTGTTTGGGAATGTGCCAGTAGAGCCCAACTGGATTATGCGGCCCCTGCTGGACCTTGGTATTCTATCCAGGGATTCTCTCTGGCGAGTACGCTCGGTTTCATGGAGAGGCAAAACTAGTTGTTCGGCGGAGGACGTGCCATGCCACGTCGCCCCCCCCCGTCCCGAGCAAGCATTTGCTGGTCTCTTGGACGAGGCCGCACGCCTGCTGAAAAGCTTGAAGTATTGCGATGAGATACACATCTGCAGCGGCCTCTTGACGGATGAGGGCCTCAGAGCACTATCTGCGACGTGGACTGACTGCGTGCGTGCCGACTTCGGTAACTCGTCTCGCTTGACCGACCTAGCAGTGCAACACATCGTAGAGAACTGGAGAGATCTTGAAGAGCTGGACCTTTCTCGTACAGCAATATCCGATCACGGGCTCTTGATACTCGCAGGATTGCCTCGTCTAACAGATCTCTCCATCGCTAGCCTGGAGGGTATCTCACTTGATGGCATTACTACGCTCGTGCAGCGTAGCGGTTCTTTACGAACGGTAGTGATCTCTGACGATTGGACAATCGATGAACGATTTCCGGAATTCCGCAATGAAGCCGAGCAACGGGCAGTTTCTGTGATTGTCCTCTCAAGATCCGAAGGGCACGGGCTCAGGTCTTGAGTTGGAACTTGTCAAAGGAATAAGGGAATAAGCGGCAATCAGGGCGACGCTGGTGCAGAACCGGCCGGTCAGTGAGGGCAACGGGCCCGGCAGAGTAGCAGGCGGAGGAGCCCGAGATTCCGCTCTCTCAATATCTATGCGGATAATAAGAAACCGCCCGGAACGGCAGGGCTCCGGGCCGGAATGTCCGCGGCGGGAGCGGTCTGGCCCTCAA
>SKKK01000504.1 GCA_007121535.1 Planctomycetaceae bacterium
CGCGTCGCTAGAGCGGTAGATCCCGCCCCGCTCCGCGTCCAGGCAGCGACCACCGGCCCACTCGCGCAAACGCTGGACCGATTCGGCAGCGGTCACCGCCACCGGCACCACGTTCTGGGCGGCTTGGACCAGCGGTACGTCCAGCAACGCAGCCAGACGGCAGCAGGCCCGGATCTCGGCCCCGGTCCAGTTCTCATCGGAGGGCAGCGTCTGCTGGCGATCGATCTCGAACAGCTCCAGGTAGATATCCCAGATGGCCTGCTTCTGCTCGGCCCCCGGAAAGTCCAGGAAGAACACGCCGTCGAACCGCTCGGCCCGGGCGAACTCCGGCGGCAGCTTCGAGACGTCGTTGGCCGTGCAGACCGCGAACACGTCCGACTGGTGATCGTTCAGCCAGCTCAGGAACGTGCCGAACATGCGGGACGAAACGCCGCTGTCGGTCTGGCCGGAATTGCCCACACCGGCGAAGGCCTTTTCGACCTCGTCGATCATCAGCACACAGGGGGCCATGGCGTCGGCGATCTGCAGGGCCTGGCGGGTGCGTTCCTCGGTCTGGCCGACCAGCGAGCCCATCAGCGTGCCCACGTCCAGCATCAACACCGGACGGCCGGTCTCCTTGCCCAGGCACTTGCAGAACTGGCTCTTGCCGCAACCGGGCGGCGACAGCAGCAAGACGCCCCGCGGCCGTTTCAACGGATTGCCCCGTCCCGCCTGCAGCAGGGCGCGTCTGGTGAACGCCTTGAGCGACGCCAGGCCGCCCAGGCTGCTGAAATCCTCCGTGCCGCGGTACAGCTGCATCATCCCGCTTTTCTTTAGCGTTTGGCACTTCAGATCCCAGACCGCATCGGGCTGAATCCGGCCATGGCGGACCAGCGACAGCGAGAAGGCCCCTTCGGCTTCGTAACGGGTCAACCCGGCCGCCGCGTCCAACAGCAGATCCAGCTCGCTGCCTTCGGGCAGTTCGCCGTCTTCGGTGGCGATGCCGCGGGCGATCTCTGCCAACGGCTCGCGGCCCGGCAGGTCATGCGACAGCACGACGAACAGCTTTTCCAGCTCCACCGGGATCTGCACGATGGGCGAAAGGATCAGGAGGAAGGTCCGGTCCTGCTTGCCCTTGGAGATCTGGGCCGCCAGGGTCTGCAGGACTTCGGTGCTGTTGAGAAAACGGTGGAAATTGACCAGCACCAACAGCGAGGCCCCGTCGCTCGAGGCCAGCGTGTCCAACGCCCGGATCGCCGCCAATGGATCATTGGTGCCGTTATCCACTTCGGAACCGTCCTGGCTGCGGATCACCAGGCCCCGCTGAATGTCCCAGACGGCCAGACGCCACTCTTCGGCGTGGCACATCCGGGCGATCTCCGTCAGGGCGTCATCATGTTCGTGGGATTGCACCCACAAGGCGGTGAAGCAGGCGGAGATGTATTCGGTCAGTTGTCGGGAAAGAGTCATGCAATAAGCTCCTGTAAGGGCTGTAGTGGACAAGAACAGCCCCCGTCCGCAGCCCCAGCCGCGGACGAGGGCGCGAACGTTTCAAACAATCGAAAGACAGCAGGTTCAGGAGGCCGCCGCTTGCTGGGCGCCGGTCCGGCGTCGGCGACGGGATCGCCTGCGCGATGGCCGCTGTCTGTTTTCGGGGAGGCTGGGGATCAGCCAATCGGTGAGGGCCTGATCCATGACGGTCAGCAACCGCTGTTCCGCTTCCTGAAGGCTGTCCACAGGAAAAGCACACAGGCGGATGTCCGGACGCTGGATGTTGCTGGGCAGTCCTTCCACGAGGGTCGCCAGCGCCAGTTTGGTCAATGTGCCGAAGCACACGCGGTCCTTCTCCCGTTCCAGGTCGACCAGGATCAATTGGCCGATCAGCGGCTCGAGTTGTTGGCCGGCGGTGGCCGTGATAAACACGATCTTGCCCTGCCGCTGGCCGGGTTCGATGATCACGGCTCGCTGGTCGCCGTTGCGGCCGGGGGTCAACATCCGGCACCAGACGGCCGGTTCGTCATCGTAGTAGGAACCGGCGATGGCGACGAACTCACTGCCGGGATGCTGCGCGTCGGCGACGGGCTGCGTGCTGTAACGAACGCTCATGGGAATCGCTCCTGATAATAGTCGGTCCGTAGTAATGCGCAGCCGGGGCGTGGACCGAAGCACGGTCCCGGCGCGGGGAAGGGGTCTTCCCAAGTGCGCCGGGTAACCGGCAAAAAAGTCTTCTTACTGTCGCAACTGCGTTTGCTGCGCGACGTCCTCGCAGGCGTAAAATTCGCTGGTCAGCTTCTCGTCTGTACGCTGGCCCAAAGCCTGTTCCAGGAACTTGCTGGCCTGGCGGCATGAGCTGCCGCTGAAGCCTTTGGTTTGGACGGTGGTCTGACCCTGGGGGCTGACGATGATTTCGATGATCTGGCTCATGCGGCAACTCCCACGTTGACGGTCAGTTTGACGGAACCATCCTGGAGCGTCTGCTCGTTGCAGGCGTAACCCTGACGGCGGGCCTCGATCTTGGCCTTCTCCACGGCATAGCCCTGCAGGAACGCATCGAGATGCCGCTGAGCGCCCCAATGGCCATTGAAGTTGTCGTAGCGGACTTCCCCGCTGTCGAGTTGGCAGACGGCCAGGTAACGCCAGTCGGGAAGCCGTACGCCCAGGCCGGTTGCATGGGCGGTGAAGAGCCGGTGCGTGCCTTCCACGGGCGCGGGCAACCGCAGACGTTGGCAGGCGGAACGCACCGCCGTCGCGTCCCGAACTTCGGTCTTGATGGTGACAGTGTGACTCAAGGGAACACTCCTTGGTAAAGAATTGGGGCAACGGATCTCCGGGTGGTTTTCGTACCTGCTATCTCCTGGTCGATCTCGGCAGACATACCAGCCCCGCACTCAGTACGGCGAAGGCGATGATGAGGCCGGGCAGCAGACTACCGGTCAGGACAAACCACACACCGGATACACAAATGGCGGGCCAGATTATGGCCCCGAAGAAACGCATGAGGCCCTCTCATGTTTCGAGACAACAGTGGTCAAGATAAGATTGACGGGCGGCGTCAGCAGGCCAGTGAGGTTTGCAGCCGCCGGTGGATCGGCTCGTCCTCCCAGTTCTCGATCCGTTCGTAGTCCGGGTAGGCTCGCGCGTAGACGTAGCCGGGGACCGGCTTGCGCGGTACCGCCTGCTCGGGCGGGCCGAAGATCTCGTGGTGGACGTAACGCCAGTTCACGATGTCGTAGCCCAGGATCGAGTCGGGATTGGGGTGCTTGTCATAGACGGCATGGACCGGCACGTAACCGATGCAGGCGGCGATCACGTCATCGGGTGGAAAACCGCCTGCCGGCTCATGCTTGGCGTAGACGGCTCCCAAGGTGGCCAGTCGGTGGTCGATCACCTTCTGACCGTTCCAGTGCGGCCAGGTGGGATCGAAGCAATGGCCCAACACGTATTGGCGCTGTTGCCAATACATGTCGGTCTCGCCCATGTAGCTGCAGTATCGCGAACCGCTCCAGCGGTTCAGCAACTGCAAGTAGTCCTGCCAGCAGTCCTGCCAGCGGGGCCAATTGCCTGTGCGGCTGTACCACCAGAAGTGTAACTGGACCTTGTCGATCCACCAACTTTCGGCGCACTGGTACAAAAGGAACCGGCACGACTCACGCATCAGCGAAGCGAGCGTGCCGCTGGACAGCGTGCGGATACCCAGGGGATCGGTCATGGATCTGGCCTCCATAGTAGAGAAGCAACAAGCGGGAGCTACGGATCAGCTCCAGTGCAGCAGCACGCCGCCCAGCTCCACCACCCGCTCATGGATGGCGGAAACCCGTTCGTAGTCCGCGTCGGCGGTGGTGTATTCAGCAGCATCCCGATCTCGGATCAGCCGCTCCAGTTCGGCGTCATGGCGGGGCAGGATGAACGAGGCCCCGAAGTTGTAGACGGTTTTGCCCGACCACTGCCAAAGCGGCACATCCGCGTGGAACGGTTCGTGCTGGTCGTCGTCATCCTCAGACAACCCGCGATGCAGATTGACCCGGCCCAGCCAGCACTCGCCGTCGTGCTCCGCCGCCATGGCCTGGATTACGTCCCGACTGGCGTCGTTCAGCTGCGGGTCGGCTTCTTCGGGATGGTATCCACCGCTGTGGCGAATCGACCGAAAGAAGCAAGCCGTCAGCCGTTGAGTGGCCTCAGCAAGGCTCGTCATGATGGGCTCCCTGGTAGAGGTTGAAGAAACGGTCGCTGGATCCAACCGCGGCTGCCATCGGACCAGCGAACATAGACCGAGCGTTCGTGCGGCAGGGGTTCGCGATACTGGCCGTCCGTGTATTGGTCGCGCGAGATCCTCCTGATCACCACGCCCGATAACGCCACGCCCATCGTCTTGCGTACCGGGGTTCCGTGGGGGAGTTTCGTCAGCATGGCCCCGGTCCCCGAATGCCTGGCCGCCGCCTCTTGCGTCGGCGTTTGCGCGGGGGCGGCATCGGGGCA
>SKKK01000430.1 GCA_007121535.1 Planctomycetaceae bacterium
CGCTCCCCGCCGGTCCTGCACCGGTGGAAGCCGGTTTGGCAACCACCGCTCCCCGCCGGTCCTGCACCGGTGGAAGCCGGTTTGGCAACCACCGCTCCCCACCGGTCCCGCACCGCTGGAAGCCCGGTTTGGCAACTACCCGCGCTCCGTCTCGGGCTTCGATCATAACCTTATAAAATGCTAGCAGATCACGATCCTCAATACTCGTCGATCTCGCCTTCCACGAAGTGTGAGCCTTCCCCGGGTTACCGATCCTCTCCGCCTTCCGCCCTCCGCCTTCCGTCAGATCCTCCCTGCCTGTCGGGCGAGAGTTCTCAGGCTCCCATACTCGAATGACTCACCTCACCTAATCCCAACTTGAAAGCTACCTGTGGGCCGCGGCGGTGTTGTTGCGAGGGGCACAACGGCGCGGTCAACTCTTGCATGACAGTTTTCGGCTGGCTGGGCCCGTTGTCGCAATTACCCCTCTTTTCCCGGTTTTCCACCTGCGCATTTTTCAATTTCGCTGGGGCTTCGCCCCAGACCCCACGCCGGCCTGCGCCGGCTACGGTTTTTCCCAGCATGCCCGTCCGCTACGCCATCCGCTCCGGCATGAAATGCTTCTCGGCTGCGCACGAGAACCATTTCTGCCTGCGCTGATGGCTCCGCTACCGTGAACTGACCACTCGCCTGACTTAATGACCGGACTGATCCACCGAACTGAAGGCCAGGCGGAACCCAAGGTCGTAGCCCCGGCGGGACGGCGTGTGCCCGTTACGGTTCGCCGACCGGCAGTACCTCGCGTGGCTGCCCCAGCTGCCGCCGCGGATCACGCGGTTCGAGCCTGCTATAGGTCCTGTAGGATCGTTTATCGGCGATGCGGCTGCGGCGTAATACCCCGAATCGTGCCAGTCTTGGCACCACTCCCACACGTTCCCGTGCATATCATACAGGCCCCAAGAGTTCGGCTTCTTCTGTCCCACTGGATGCGTCTTCCTCCCTGAGTTGCTCACGTACCAAGCGTAATCCCCCAACGAAGCAGCCGAATCGCCAAAACTGTAAACCGTCGTGCTGCCCGCGCGGCATGCGTATTCCCACTCCGCCTCCGTCGGCAATCGATAGACGACGCCACGCTCGCCAGGAAGATCGTTCAAACGACGAATGAACTCCTGACAATCGTTCCAGCTCACCCTCTCCACCGGGTGATCAGGACCCTTGAAACGGCTCGGGTTACTGCCCATCACCCGCTCCCACTGCGCCTGAGTCACTGGATAAACGCCCAAAAAAAAGGGTTGCGTAATCCGAACGCGACGCTTCGGCTTCTCAGCACTCGACGCATCACGATCCGAATCCGACGAGCCCATCAGGAACTCACCCGCGGGGATCTCGACCAGCAGCATATCGATCGAGTTCGTCATTGTCGGCAGTAACCATGGCAATTCGATGCTTAGTTCCTGCGTCTCGCCAGCAACGGGCTTAAGCTCGCGACGGACGCTCGCGTGCCCATCCAGCATCGCCGTTAGGAGGATCGGCACGCCTCCCGGATTCACCACCGTCACCGTTCGCTGACTGCCTCGGCCCGAGACGGTTACGCCAGGCCCCTCGACCCGCAACTCCGCCAACGGTTGTGTCAGCCGCACCTGATAAACGGCCGGGCTCCGAACCAACTCGATCATCAACTTTTCCCGTTGCCCTGCTACCGGCTGCAGTTCAAGCCGGCGGTCTTCGTAGCCTTGAAGCCTGGCAGACAACACGATCCGTGTGTTTCCATCCGGCGCTTTCACCACGACCCTTCGCTGACTGCCTTCTCCCTCAATCCTCACGTCTCCGCCACTCGCGGTCAGCAGTGCTTCCCCGGGGGTCACTTGCACGTCGTAGATCGCCGGGGGGCGCGTGAGAATGTACAATCCTGCCTGCCATACTCCCAGGACTAGCAACACGGGCATCGCGAAACAGCCCAGTACCGCCAAGGGTCGAAGCAGGGCCAGCAGGATCGTGTTCTCCTCGCCCACTGTCCGCACCAGCAAGCGGTTACCGGCGGACACGAATGCTGACAACCACTCGCCGATCCCCTCCGGGGACGCGGGGACTTCTTCCCCACGCATCGTAACAGAAGGTGTCCCGGATGGCATGAACGGACTTGTCGCGGCGGATGACGCTCCTTGCTCGATCTCAATCAATTCGTCCAACTCCGGGAAGTCGTACGATTCAACATCTGCCGCCGGAATATCGAGTGGCTTGCCGCATCCGGGACAGGGAACCCGTTTCCCAAACAAAGGGGGCGCAGCATAGAAACTCTCCCCACACCGGCAGATCACCAGCACCGGCTCGGACTCCGGATCGAACAGCGGTTCCAGTTCCTCGTGCAACGGCTCTACTGTCGCAGCAGCCCCCTGCCGCAACCCGGCCGACAATCCAAGTATTTCGCCCACTCGCGACTGCTGCTGGCCCGTCAGCCCGATCACGCCAGAATCCGTCACCAACTCGCTCAACAGCGGTACGTTCTCCACCGGGCCGGTCGTCGCCAAGGCCAAGTGCCCCGTCAGCGCCCGCACGTCGGGCTTATCGAGCTGCCACAGCGTACGGAAGGCTTCCGAGTTTCTCGGATCCTGGAAATCATCGGGTCCCAGCAACAGCCGGTCGCCATTGTAGAATTGCTGCCATAGATCCCGGCCCCCGGCGAGCAACGCTTGCAGCGTGGTGTAGATCACCAGATGTGAAAAACGATCCACCTCGGGCCCGTAGCCGGTTTCCTTCGTCCGGCCCGGATGCTGATACGCCGGATGACCGATCTCGCCCGGCGGATCGTCGGCCAACTCGGGCACGTACATCCCGTCGTAGTCGATCAGCTTCAACGCCAGGTTTTCCGTGCCCGGCACGGGAACCAGCATCACGTTGCCGTGCTGCAAGTCGCCATGACCGATCTCCGCCTCGCGCAACAGTTCGCCTAACCGCAACCACAGCCGGCTCAATTCCCGCAGCACTCGCTTCTCACCCGCCTGACCAAGCCGTTGCTCCAGGAACTGGTCCAACCGCAGGCCTTCGACCCAATCCATCTTCAGCAACGGATATCGCTGCTGACCCACCAGAATTCCTTCGTCCTGATAAGCGAACCGGACCATGAACGGCAACCGCCGCCCGTTCAGATGCGCATCGATCTGCTGATAACGATGCCGAAGACCGTGAACCTGCCGAGTGAAACACTTCAGCGCCAGATGCGGCGGCCCAGCCGGTCGCCGCATCTGGAACACGGCCGCAAAGCTGCCGGTATAGATCAGCGGCAATCCCAGCCGATTGGTCGCCAATTCCCCTTGATGCAATTCCGCATCCCGAAACGCCAACCGCGGATTCTGCACCGCTTCGCTATAAGCCGTCGCATCCGCCCATGCCATGATCCAAACTCTCCATGATGCACAGCTTGCTCAAGAGGCAGTAACAAGACCGCCCACGTGGGTCGGGATGTCCGAGACCGACGCGGCTTTGTTACCGCCTCTAAGCCGAATACAACACAAGAACCGCCCAGAACTAGGGAACGCCTGGCAGTAATTTAAGGCAGACTGACCCGAAAGTCAACCTGCTATCAGAATCGCAAACCGGCATCGGTCCGCGACACGCAGCATCGGGGCTACGTAGAACGGAATTCATTCCGTTCCCTGTTTTGCGGTCGAGCCCTTCCCGTTTGGCTTGCCAGAGTCAACAGGAGAGACGCGGTTCTTGTTGAAGCTAAGGCAAATACAGGCGGCCTGTCCCGCGAATATTGTCAAGATCGTACAAGAACTCGAGCAGTTGCGATACAACACGTGTCGCATATTCCTTGCTGGTAAGGATTTGATCGGCGTCCGAAACTGTCAACACCGGTAGACTGGACGCTTGGTTGCTTCTTGCGATCGTTGCTTCCAGCGAATCTGCTCCAGACTTGTTGCGATTGGCCGTGATGAGTACAACTTCATGATTCTGGCAACCTTGCCAGAGATCGGTGTCCGATGCATCTGGAGAAAGACCAAGATTCTCAAACGAGACGATCTCAACACCGATCTCGTTCCAAATCTCGGCCCATGGACCAGTCTGCAGGATCCGCACGAGTACTTTGAGGTGCCCTTCGATATTATGATCCGCGATGATCCTGGGCATGTTCTGCCTCGGGGGCTTTCGTCGTCTGCAATTCGGCTAATTTGACTTGAAATTTCTCACGGGTTCGGTGCAGACGGTCCTTCACCTCCGGCGGATACTCGTAGTTGCGATGGCGTTCCATGATCGCCTCGTAGTCCGCCGAGACCTCTTCGATGTGTTCCTCGACATAACGTACGGCCTCTTGGATATCATCGGGCGGTAGCCGAAACAGGCCTGCGATCTGGTCGTGTTGCCAGCCTTTGCGCCAATAGTCCATGACGTCATACACGGTGATTCGCGTTCCTTCGATTTCGGGCCCTCGTCCCCGGTCAATAATTCTGGCGGTCATGACGTCGC